>DAHVAK010000084.1 GCA_027314665.1 Spirochaetales bacterium | reverse complement strand
TCACCTCGAGCACCATCATAATATACGAAAGCTCGCGCACGTCTATGGTGCTGCCGATCCGCACGCGCACCCGGTAGTCCCGGGGATAGAGGACGACGTCGAAATCCGAGCCTCCGGTTCGCACGAAGCGAACCTCGGAGATCGCGGCAAAGAGAGCGGGCGCTTGGTCCCTTATCTTCCGCAGTTCCCCCAAGAAAGCCACGAGTTCGCTCGGGAGCCGCATCCCGATCTGGATTGCGGGAATCGAGACTCCGGAGATGATCGGCAGGTCTCCGCTGCTGACTGCACCGTCTCCGGTGCGGATGACGACCCCCGCCGAGTCGAAAGCGACCGGAATGGAGCCGGAGCCCGAGTCGACGAGCGACACTGCAAAGGGTGTTCGCGGCTGGAGGGAAATGGAGAGTCCGTTCGGAAAGATTTTCCGTACCGTAACCGCCTTCACGAGGGGATAGGCGGCAAGACGCGCGCGAACTGCGCCCGCGTTGAGCGAGAAGTAGTATTCCGTCTGGTCCAGCCCCGCAATCGCGAGAATCTGTTGATCGGTCAGCGGGAAACCCTGCCCCGCGTCGATCTGAATCCGGTCGATCAGCAGCTTCGGCGCGAGGAAGAAGTGAAATGCCAGCTCCAGGACAAGCACGGTGGAAAGCAGTCCGACGGTGAGGACGAGAAAGCGGTCGAGGCCTTCCTTTCTCGTGCGTGTCGATCGCTCCTGTTTATAGTCGAGAATGGCAATGCTACTCATGGCCGGCGTACTCCCTTCTTCCGAGGCTCTGACGTGAGAGATTCATGATGAGGCCGCAACCGGCGAGGGTTATCAAGATTGAGGAGCCTCCCGAGGAAAAGAACGGCAGGGGTATGCCCGTGGCAGGAACCAACCCCGCGACAACCGCGATGTTGAACAGTCCCTGAAACAGAATGTAGGTGGTGATCCCGAAAGCGAGATAGTAGCCAAAACGGTCCTTCGACGTGAATCCGATCATGTATCCCTTGACCGCGAAGGCGAGAAAGAGCGCCAAGACGAAAATGACCCCGATGAATCCCGCCTCCTCGCCGACGACTGCGAAGACGAAGTCCGAGTGCACTTCCGGAAGCTCGCCGAACTTGCGCGTCCCCCGCCCGAAGCCTCGCCCCCAGAGCCCTCCGTGAATGAGAGCCGACTGCGAGGCGGCGATCTGGTATCCGCGCCCGAGTGGATCGCTGTTCGGATCCCAAAAGGCGAGAAAGCGAACGACGCGGTGCTCCTTCGCGAACAGAAGCAGGCCTGACAGCGGAACGAGGATCAGGGCGAGGAGCGCGAAATGCGCGAGCCGGATCCTTCCGACGTAGAACATCGAAAGCGCCAAGAACAGGATAAAGACCGCAGTGGAGAAATCGTTCTGGAGGTAGACCAAAACGACAAAAAACAGGGCGACGAGAAGCGGAGGCATGACCCCGCTCTGGAGGTCGCTGATCCGATCCTCCTTCTTCGCGAGGACGTGCGCAAGGTAAAGGATGACTGTGAGCTTCACGAGCTCCGACGGCTGAAAGGTGTAGCCAAAGAGATGTATCCATCTTCGAGCCCCGAGAACCTCGAGGCTCAAACCCGGAACAAAGGTCAGAAGCACGAGGAGCAGCGTGACGAAAACGAGGGTCGGGATCGCTCTTCGCACCAAGTCGAGCGAGATCCGCGACAGAATGGCGGCGAGCGCGAGCCCCACCGCGACGTAGACGAGCTGGTGGTAGAAGAAGTACTCGGCGTTGTTGAAGAGTCGCGTCCCGGTATAGTAGGAGGCGGAAAAGAGCGTGGACAGTCCAAGGCCCAGAAGAAGCGTGAGGAGCGCCAAGAGCGTGTAGTCGCTCGTGGCTCGTTCAACCCTTTCCGCCGTAAACCTGTCGTTCATTCGGCTCCCAATCGCTCGCCTTTCGGCGTCTCCTTCCTACTGAATCTTGAGCGTCGAAAGGCTCAAGATCGTGAACATTCCGCCAAGGATCCAGAAGCGCGTCACGACTTTGCTCTCCGCCCATCCGCTCTTTTCGAAATGATGATGGAGAGGCGCCATCTTGAAGACCCTCTTGCCGGTGAGCTTGTAGCCTGCCACCTGGATGATCACAGAGAGCGTCTCCAACACGAACACGCCGCCGATGATGATCAGCAGCACCTCCTTCTTCAGAAGAAGGGCGACCACCCCAATGATCCCGCCGAGCGCAAGGCTTCCGGTGTCTCCCATGAAAATTTCGGCAGGATGCGAGTTATACCAAAGGAAGCCGACGCACGCCCCTACCAATGCGAAGCACAGGATGGTCAGCTCGCCGGAGCCGACGACGTAGGGAATCTGGAGATAAGCCGCAAAATCCGATCTGCCGGTCAGATACGAGATCACCGCGAAGCCAATCCCCACCATGATGACCAGCCCGGTTGCCAGACCGTCGAGTCCGTCGGTGAGGTTAACCGCGTTCGAAGAGGAAACCAGCAGAATCACTCCAAAGGGAATGTAGAAATAGGAGAGATCCACCACAGGGTGCTTGAGAAAGGGAAGGTAGAGGTAGGTCGTGTAGTCGTTTCGATTGATGTAGACGATGATGACGATGATCAATGAGAGAATCGTCTGACTCGTGAACTTGAAACGCGCCTGCAAGCCTTCGGAGCTCTTGCGGAAGACCTTCAGGTAGTCGTCGACAAACCCGATGGCGCCGAAACCGACGACGGCGAAGAGCGCGATCCAGGTGAAGGAGTTGTGCAGATCCTGCCAGAGAAGAACGGAGACCGCGATCGCCACGATGATGAGTATCCCGCCCATGGTGGGAGTACCCGACTTCGAGAAGTGGGTGC
Organism: Spirochaetales bacterium; assembly: GCA_027314665.1. Lineage (GTDB taxonomy): Bacteria > Spirochaetota > Spirochaetia > DAHUYW01 > DAHUYW01 > DAHUYW01. The sequence goes on along the minus strand of DAHVAK010000084.1, from coordinate 10,830 downwards.
TCGGTCCGTCGGCGCGAATCTCCTGACCCGCCTTGCGCTTCTTCAGGATCCGGATCAAGACCGGCCCGAATATGAAGGAAATGACGAGCGCGGTGATCGCCGCATAGGCTGCGCGGAAGGTGATGTACTGAAAGACGTTAAAAAAGGTAAAGGTCTTTACCAAGGGGTAGAGCAGGTCCTTGAGCACGCTTATCCTCCTTCGTGAAGGGGCCTTCGTTGGTCGGTCAGATCGGGAAGAAGCCTCTCGAGCTCCATGCTGCGCGAGCCCTTCAGCAGCACGACGTCGCCTTCCTTCACGAACTCACGCACCGCCTTTCTCAGCGCGTCGAAGTCTGTTGTCCAGAAAACGGTCGGCTTGCCGTTTGCACACTGCAGGTAGGCAGCCTCCATCTCGTCACCGAAGAGAAAAAGAGCGTCGGCGGTGGACCCGGCGAGCAGCGCTCCGACCCGTGCATGGGCCTCGGCGCTCTCATGCCCCAGCTCCTTCATGGAACCTGCTACGATGATCTTTCTCCCCTCCCAGGGAAGATCACCGAGAAAATCCACCGCCTTCGCAAAGGACTCAGGATTCGCGTTGTAGGAATCCTGGAGAACCGTAATGCGGCCGCGCAAGACCTCTCCCCTCCCGGAGACCGGTCGGACCGCTTCCATTCCCTCCTGGACGTCTGCGAGGGACACACCAAGGTGTTGGGCGATTGAGATAGCACAAAGAGCGTTGTGGAGGTTGTGATTGCCGACGAGCGCAAGTCTCATCGGACGGCCGCGTACCCGAAGGTCGAACCCTTCGATTCCGAGGCCGACGCTCCCCTCGTAGCCCGGCGTAGTCGTGGGACCATAGGGCAGAATGCTTCCCCGTATTCCGTCCTTGAGAAACGAGAAGTAGGCCTCCTTTTCGAAAACGAACCCCGTCTGGTGTCCATTGAAGCGGGAGAAGATCTTTTTCTTTTCCGACGCAATTGCGTCCTTCGACCCCAGCAACCCGATGTGCGCCGTGCCGATATTGGTGATTGCCGCGATGTCGGGGCGCACGATGTCGACGAGGATGTCCATCTCGCCCTGATGGTTCATCCCCATCTCGAAGACCGCAAAGCGGTCGCTCGCCTTCGCCTGAAAGACGGACAAGGGAAGCCCAATCTCCGAGTTGAGGTTGCCTTCGCTTGCGAAGGTGCTCGCGCTGCGCTGCAGGATCGATCCGATCAGATCCTTGGTTGTGGTCTTGCCGCTGCTCCCGGTGACTCCTATGCGCGTGACCTTGGAAAGCCGCCGCATGTGGAAGCGCGCGAGATCCTGAAGCGCCCGGAGCGTATCCGACACGGCGATGAACCCCGCCTGCGTTCTTTCCGCAAGAAGAGCTATTTTCTCTTTATTCTCCTGAACGAACTTCCGATTGACGAGTGAGAGGGAGGACCCTCTTCGGAGGGCCTCCGCAAGGTAAAAATGGCCGTCGGTCCGCTCGCCTGGTAGCGCAACGAAGAGGCTCTCGCGCGAGCACTGACGCGAGTCGATCGCCACGGAAGAGACAAATCCCCTTTGACCGAGGGCGACCACCTCGCCTCCGGTTTCTCGGATGATCTCGACAATCGTGAGAAGCGGCGCGCTTGAGCTTCCCATCGGGATTATCCCTCCCTGCCGTGAGCACCCGCCCCTGGAAGGCGGATCTGCAGCGTCGGCTGCATGTCGTGCCGCGTGAGCTTCAGCTTGTCCTTCGCAATCTGCTCGATGCGCTCGGGAGCGCTCAAGACTGCAATGCCGGCGATCATGCGCTTGTTCTCCTCGAGCCAGCTCTTCTGCTGGCTCGCGAGAAGCGCCGCCGATCTCTGGATGGTTTGGTAGCGATAGGTCTGGTAGACGTTGACGAAAATGAAAAGAGGGACCGTCGCCAGCAGCAGCAACCGAAGCTTTCTCTTCACCCTGTCACTCCTCCGCGAGCTTCACGGCCACTCGAAGCTTTGCGCTCCGAGAGGGGGGATTGACGCTGCGTTCCTTCTCCCCCGGAATGATGGGTTTCTTGGTCACGATTTCCAAGATGCGCCTGCCTCCACAGTTACAAATCGGTTGTTCGGGTGGGCACGTACAGGACTTATTCTTGTCCCGAAAGAAGCGCTTCACGATCCGGTCTTCGAGAGAATGAAACGAGATAACGCCGATGCGCCCGTCGACCTTGAGCACGCGAAGAGCGGATGAGAGCCCCGCCTCAAGGCGCATCAGCTCGCCATTCACGGCGATTCGGATCGCCTGAAAGGAGCGAGTGGCGGGATGGATCCTCGCGTTGCGGTAGCTCGGAGGCACGGCCCGGGCGATGATCTCGGCCAGCTCCCGCGTCGTCTCGATTCGACCACGCTCGCGCGCGTTCACGATCGCCCGCGCGATGGAGCGCGAGAGCCGCTCCTCTCCGTACTCGAAGATGATGCCGGCGAGCGCGCTTTCGGGGTAGTCGTTGACGATGTCGGCGGCGGAGGTCTCAAGCTCTTCGCCGAGCCGCATGTCGAGCGGCTCGTCCTTGCGGAAGCTGAAGCCGCGTCCGGAAAGCTCGAAATGGAAGTTCGAGATGCCAAGGTCAAAGAGAATCGTGTCGGGCCGGTCGAGCTCCGTCGGGTAGTCCTTGAAGAACAGATTGAACCAGGTGTTGTAGAAACGTACGCGCTCCCCGTAGGCGGAGAGGTGCTGGCGGGCAACCCCGAGGATGACGGGGTCCGCGTCGAGGCCAACGAGCCGCAGGCTCGAATAGCGGCGGAGGAAGATCTCGGCATGCCCCCCCTCTCCCACGGTCGAATCAATCATCAGCTCGCGCCGTCCGCGCGGCTTCAGGTGCAGGACAACCTCGTCCCGCAGCACGGGAAAATGGACGGGATCCGCGGTGGCGCCTCCGGCTCGCCCCTCTTCGGCCTCCGCGCCTTTTCCCGTCCTCGTCATAGGGTGATGACCTTTCCGAGCTCCTCCGCCGCCTCCTGGAACTCGGACTCCTTGCCGGCCCACCACTCTCTGTAGACGACCTCGTCCCAAACCTCGATGTAGCTCTTGATCCCAAGGATTACGGCGTCCTTGGTGAGCCCTGCGTATTCCCGAAGGGTCGGAGAAATGTTGATGCGCCCACTCTTGTCTATCTCGGTTTCCTGCGCCGGAGCGACGATGCGCCGCTGGATGAGCCGGGCGCGTGACTGGAAAATGGAGGTGGAGGTCATCAGGTTGTCCGAGATGCGCTTCCACTCCTCAGGCGGAAAGAGCCAAAGGCATTTGTCGACGCCCTGTGTGATGATCACGATGTTTCCGGGGATCTCGGTGCGGATGCGGGATGGAATCAGAAGTCGCCCCTTCTCATCGAGCGTATTCCGGTACTCTCCGGTGATCATCTACTCTTCCACTTTCTGGTACAAGCTGCCACTTTCCGCCACATAATACCCCTACATACTACCGCACGCCGCCCTCTTGTCAATCGCGCTTTCCTTCCCCCGATATCGAAAAAAGGGCGGAGGACAGAATACGTAGCAACATCTGTTAAGTAGTCGATCCTTCGGGCGGGGAAGTATCACTATCCTCGAGCAGGAGGAGTCGTCGTGGCGTCGATCGGTCAGGGTTGGTCCGAGAAATGGGCGGGGAGACGCCCGCTCTCAGGCGGGGTTGATCTCCGAGACCTCTATATCGTTATTGACGAAGGAATTGGCATGCCCAACCTCCGCCCTACATCGCCGCGCGGGAGGGCGCGAGGGTTGGATCCCCGATGACCATCCGTACGCGCCTGGTCGTCTATCCGGATGGCGACACCCAGGAAATCCCCCACGAGCTTCGGGTCAATCAGGTGGTGGACCTGAACGGCTATCCCCTGCCCTTCCCGCTGCCCACGACGCGGATGATCGCCTATCGGGTCTACAAGATGTCGACGCGGGAAAGTACCGGCGAGCTGACTACCTTCTATCATCTGGAGCTTCTTGCCCGGGATCAGATGGAGGAATACCTCTAACCAGGCTGGCGAAATAGGAAAGGGGGAAGATCAGGCCTCTCCGCGGTCCAACGTCCGAAAGAGACCACGCGGTGCGCCGAAGGACGCGCCCCCTCGGCGTCCTCTGCCACGTGGAAGGGCTCGGCCGGCTACTGCCGGGCGAGTCGTCCGGGCTCCGTCGCCAAGCGCTCCTTCGCGAAAATCCGGTAGTCGATATCGGGAAAGATGTTGTTCTTCTTCTCGATGCCCGTCAGCCACTCGGTGTTGACCGTGTTGCGGCTGAGGTTCTCGTAGATCCGGTTGAAGTTGTAGATGTGCTCCTTTACCCGTTTCGTGGCATAGGGAACGGTGGTGCCCATCTTCATGATAAAGGGCCAGTCGGAGGCCTGGCTGAGCATCACCTCCCGAGCAGCCTGGTTCAAAACCCTCCGCTTCAACCCCTGTTCGTCGGGAAACCTCTTCACCAGGTCGCTCATCCGGTCGATCGCCTTGTGGACGTGGCGTTATATCCAGTCGTTGCTGCCGTCGAGCCAGACTTCCGCAAACCCCTTGTTGCCCCAGCTGGAGAAGGAGGGCTGTGCGACCTGATTATCGGGGAAGCGATCCAGGTAGTCGCCGGCAGTGATCATGGTGAGGCTCCCCTCCGAAGCGGCCGCGTCCAGCTTCCGAAGCAGGAACTCGATCCATTGTGGCCCCTCAAACCACCAGTGACCAAAGAGCTCGGCATCGTAGGGGGACACGATCATCGGTGGGCGGTCCATGAGCGTCGACAGCTTCTTCACCTGCTTCAGGCGGTTGTAGAGGAAGTTCTCGGCGTGCTCCTCGGCCTTTCGGCGCGCCTCATCCGGCTGGTAGGGCTTCTTCTCGTCGGTCTTTCCGGTGATCGCGTAGTACTTGAAGCCCGTATTGATCCGAACGGTCCCCTCGTGGACGTAGGGTCCGACGTACTCGAGGGGAAGATCGAAGCCGATGTCTCGGTAGAACTCTCGGTAGGAGATATCGCCCGGATAGCCGTCCTCCGCGGACCAGACCGCGCGCGACGAGGGGATGTCGCGGGCAAAGACCGCGACCCCATTGGGACAAACGACCGGGGCGTAGACCCCGAAGCGCGGCTTCTTGTCCGCCGTAAGGATGGCATGCGCGGCAGCGTAGAAGTAGCGGATGTTGCTGGCATGGAGATGCCGCTCGAGGCCGGGATAGTATCCCCCGTCGGGCAGCCAGAAGCCCGAGGACTCGCTGCCGAAAATCCTCCCGTGCGAGATTACGGCGGTGTGGATCTGCGCCTGCACCGCCTCGGGGTAGTTCTCGTACAACGGAAGAAAAGCGTTCGTCGCCGCAGTGGTCACGATATCGAGAAAGCCTTCTTTTTCCAGCGCACGAAAACCCTTCAAGATGTTGCGCCGATAGGTCTCCGTGAAGTCGATCATGTTCTGCGCGAACAGCTCCTTGTACATTCGGGCGAGCGGGTGGAATCGCGGGTCATCGGCGGTGCGCGCGAGCTCCTTGTCCGCGAGCTCGAGCAGCAGCTCCAGGTGCTTGATGTAGCGGCTCTGCAGCAAGTCGTCGGTGAGCATGGAGGCGAGGGTCGGAGAGAACGACATGGTGAGGCGAAACTTCACCCCGTCGTCGCGAAGACGGTTGAAGACGCGCAGAAGCGGCAGGTAGCTCTCCGAGATCGCCTCGAAGAGCCACATCTCCTCGAGAAAGCGTTCGTACATCGGATGTCGGACATACGGAAGATGTGCGTGCAGAACGAGATTGAAGAAGCCCTTGCTCATGGTACCGCCTTGCAGTCCAGTCTAGCGTTTGCGCCCGGGATAGTCATCGTCAACCATCGAGAGAATCCGCTGGGGGATCTTGTCGCGGAACGACGGGAGCGTGCTCTCCGTGAGCCCGGCGAGGGTCAAGACATCGCTTTCGGCGCCGTCCAGCATGTCATGAAGGTAGTCCAGCGCGACCGCCCCGAGCGGGCTCTTGACGGTATTGGAGCGGCAGAGGGTGTGCTCCCTTTCTCCGTCGCTCCAGCAGAGCTCGATCCAGTAGGATTCTCCAGGGTTGGGAAGATTGATGTACCAGCTTGAATCGCCCAGCTTCACGGGAATGTCAAAAGAGCTGCCGCCGTCCCCCGCCGCGTCGGCAGGCGTGTCATGCACTCGAAGAAACAGCTCGTTGGTTTCAGGGGAGCTTTGCAGCGGCTCGATATCGGCGAAGTTGAGGTCCCAGTAGGCAAAGGCCCACAGCGGATCGCGAAGAAGAGCTACGATCCTCGTCTCGTTGTAGCGATCGGGAAGAGGATAGTCGGTCTTCTCCTGCGCCTCAAGCTCTTCGTCTTGGACGACATCGTACTTCTTCTCTTTGATGCGCATCGCTGAGTTGTTGGACTGCTCCCGCTCGTCGCGGTCTTCCTCGAGCGCCTCCTGAATCTCCTCGATGAGAGTCTCCCTGTCGATGCCTTCCGGAGCGGCAATCCCTTCTTTCACGGCGATATCGAGAAGCGACGATAAAGGCAAGCTCTCCAGCCGTTCCCTCGTCATAGTACCTCCCCTTTTCTGTCGACAATCCTAAGAGCATCGCAGAAAACGTGTCAATGCAAGAGCCTATGCTCCGTTCTCCCTCTCCGTCCCGTATGACTCCTCCCTTCTCTGGCAAAGGTAGATCATAACATCGCCGAAGTTCAAGCGCTTGGCCGTTCGGTCGACGAAATCCTTGATCGGTTTCGCCGCTGTTCCGACCGCAAGCCCTCCCCAGGTCTTTCCCCGCACTACGCGAAAGCCGGAATCCTCGATGAGGCGCCGCAGGGTGCGCCGCGTGAAGAGGTACATGTGGTCGTCGATCATCGAACGCCACTCCCGACCGAACAAGCGAGCCTGGAAGCCGTCGGCATTCGGGGTTGTTACGATGAAGTAGCCCTTCGGAGCAAGGATGCGCCGGATCTCTTCCAGGAAGCCGCGAGGATTCGTGAGATGCTCAATGAGGTGCGAACAATGTACGACATCGAAGGCACCCTCGGGGAAGCGAGCCTCCTCAAGGGTGCCGACGGAGATCCGCAGGCCTCGCTCGCGCATGCCGAACTCCGCCGCAGGCCGGCAGACCTCGACTCCTTGTTCCCGCCACCCGCGCTCCTTCATCCGAGCGATGAGCATTCCGGTAGCGCATCCGATGTCGAGAAACGAGCGCTGAGGCGGAAGACTGCGCTCGATCGAATCGAAATCAACGTCCGCGAGTCCTAGCTCCATGAGGTTGAAGAACTGCTTTTCATTTTCAGTCTCGTACGCGAAGTACTCCTCGTCGTAGCGATCGACGAGCTCGACCTGCACGGGCTGGGGATTCTGGAAAATGAGCCCACAGTCGAAGCACTTCACGAACAGCGAATCCGAGCCGTTCCACCGGCGAAAGCGCGATCCGCCGCATAGGGCACAGGATATCTTGCGGAGGCGTTCGCTGCCCGCCTCCTTGGAAAAGGTCTTCATCGGCGCATTCCCCTCGACCAGGGGGAGCTCCCCTGCGCTGCCCTCGACCCTACGAGGGAGGTTTGCATCCTATCCTCTCCCGTGGGATACTGTAAAGAGCGGGCCGCCCGTCGGGCACAGCTGCAGAGCGAGAGCGGTCCATGCGGCCGAGCTGCCGACCCCTCGGCTTCGGCCTGACGACGCTACGAAGGAAGGAGTTACGACAAAGATGGAATCCACCGCGCTCATGACGGAGGCCCGGAAAGCCGCCGATCGGGCCTACGCCCCCTATTCTCGGTTCCGAGTCGGAGCAGCGCTCCTGTGCGGCGACGGAAGCCTCATAACCGCGGGGAACGTCGAAAACCGCTCCTTCGGCATGACGATCTGCGCCGAGCGAAGCGCAATCGTCAAGGCTCTCTCGGAGGGCAAGCGGAGCTTCACGGCCCTCGCGGTCAGCTGCCCGGACGCGGACTATCCGGTCTCGCCCTGCGGCGCCTGCCGCCAAGTCATCAGCGAGTTTGCCGGCAGGGAGCTGCCGATCTATTTCGCGGGGAGGGACGGCGCGATTCGGACCGTTACCCTCGGCGAGCTCTTTCCCTTCGATGCCCTCCACGAGCTGAGGGAGCGACCGACCGGGGGGTGAATGCCGCGTCGGGCTACCTCTTCGGCTGCGGGTTGGATTTGTCCTCGCGCGCCCCCTGCTCGCGCTTTCGGAGGTCGGTTTCCATCTTGGCCCTCCACACTTCGACCTTCTTGCGAAGACTGTCGGCATCCTCCGCTTCGCTCAAGACCATGTGAACTCTGCGAAGAGCGGAGAGGTAGCTGATGGCAAGCTTGAAATCGTCGATTCGCAGGGTGGAAAGCTCGTACTTCTGCCGGTAGCCGTCGGCCGCCTGCTGGAGAAGCCGCTTCACGAGCGTGAGGTGGGCGGTCCGCTCCTCGTAGCCGGGAACGCGGGGATCCATTCCGGCCACCAGGGTCTTGAGGTTCAGGAGGTTCTTCGTCACGATCGCGTAACGCCCCCCCAACTCGACAAAGGACCACTTCCACTTGGAGTTGTCGCCGAAGTCGTCCACCACGGACTGAATGGCGAGACCCAACTTCCGCACAAGCCGGTATCTGCTTGCATCATCGAAGCTCGCCAGCCGCTGGAGGTGCTCTTCATAGTCGGAGAAGGGTACGTCGATGAGAGGGGTCACCGCCTCTTCGAGATAGATGATGCTCTTGTAGCAGCCCTTTCGGGCGTCGTTGAGAAAGGCCTCGTTCCTCACGCCAAGGAGCGTCACCGAGAGCGCGTTCATCAGAACAAGGTAGGAAACCATGTTCATGTTCTCTTCGGCAAGGGTCAGGCGTCGCGACTCATTGTCCGTGCTTTCCTTGCGGATCACCTGCAGCAGGCTCGCCTCGCGCTTGAGGATCTGATCGATGGTTCCCTTGTATTCCTTGATTCGTTCGAAGTAGCGTCGCTTCGCCTCTTCGTTGATCTTACCCACCGCCCCTCTTCCTCACTTTCGCAGCGTACCCCGATTGAATCTCCGCAGCATTTCCTGGGCGTGGGTCAGCGAAACCTCCCCGAGGCTGTCGCCGGCGAGCATGCGGGCGATCTCCTTGACCCGCGCCTCCTCGCTCACGCTCTCGACTCCGGTGTAGGTTCGATTGTCCTTGACGAACTTCTCCACCTTGAGGTGATTATCGGCGCGGGCGGCAATTGTTGCAAGATGGGTGATGCACAGCACCTGCTTGCGGCGCGCAAGCTCCTGAAGGTGCTCGCCGACCGCGACGGCGACCTCGCCGCCGATTCCGGTGTCGATCTCGTCGAATATGAGGGAGCCGATCTGGTCCGCCTCGGCGATGACTGACTTGATGGCCAGCATGATGCGGGACAGCTCGCCCCCCGAGGCGATCGAGCGCAGGGGTTTGGGCGGCTCGCCCGGGTTTGCCGAGATGAGCAGCTCGATCTGGTCGATCCCGTGCGGGCCGCAGCTGGGTTTGCCCTCCTCCGAGAGCCTTCGCTTCAGTTCCACCGAAAAAACTCCCTTCGGCATTCCGAGCGCGCCCAGGCGCTCCTGGACCAAGGCTGTCAGGCGCCCTGCGGATTCCTTGCGCCGCGCGGAAAGCTCCTGGGCGAGCTGGAGCACCGCTTTCTCGCGCTCGGCGATCTCCCGCTGCAGCTTCTCCTTGTCCTCTTGCCAGGTTTCCATGCTCGCCAGCTGATCCCGGCTCTCATCGGCGTACTTCAGGACCTCATCGACTGAACTGCCGTACTTCTTCTCCAGGCGGTGGATGAGGGTGAGCCGATCTTCGCACTCCGCAAGCCGATCGGGGCGGAACTGCACGCCGAGCTGGTACTTGTGCACCTCCTCGACCACGTCCTCGATCTCGAAGAAGGCGTCCTCGAGGCGCTTCGCAAGGCCAGCAAGCTCCGGGTTGATTGCGATAATGCCCTCCATGGCCGAACGAGCCTCCCGAAGGGCAGAGAGGCTTCCGCGCTTGCTTTCGGAGGTGTTCTCATGGAAGGTTTCGAGGAGGGTATAGAGCCGCTCGTACTGCGAAAGGATGAGCTTCTCCTGCTCGAGCTCCTCCTCTTCGCCCGGACGCAGCCGCGCCTCATCTATCTCCTTCACGGCAAAGGAGAGAAGGTCCATCTCGCGCAGTTGGGTCCTTTCGCTCGACAGCATCTTCTCATAGCGCTTCTTCACCCCCGAGAGATCCTGGAAGTCTCCGAAGAGCTTCGCCGCGAGCACCTCATTGTCGCCGAAGCGGTCGAGCAGCATTCTCTGATTGTCGGGGTCGAGAAGGGACTGGTGCTCGTGCTGACCGTGGACGTCGAAGAGAAGCGCGGTGATTGCCTCCAAGTCGGCGCGCGTAGCCGGCGTCGACTGGATGAACAGAGAGCCGCGCCCGCCTCTCTTCATGACCCGTCGGATTATGATCGATCCTTCCTCGGGCTCGATCGCGTGCTCTTTCAGCCAAGCGAGGGCCTGAGGATTGCCTCCGACCTGGACTACCCCGGTTACGACCGACTCCTCCGCCCCGGTGCGAATGGACTCCGGATCTCCCTTCGCTCCGAGAAGCAGGCCCAAGGCCCCGATCAGGATCGATTTCCCGGCGCCGGTCTCGCCGGTAAGCACGTTGAAGCCTTCCCCGAATTTGACCGTCACCCGATCGATCAGGGCATAGTTCTGAACCGAAAGCTCCTCAAGCATCGGGCCCTCCAGCCCACTTCAGCTTGGCGCGCAGCACGTCGAAGAAGTTGCGCTTGTCCGACCGGATAATCAACGCCCGGTAGTCGGCCTGCCTGACTTCGACCACGTCCCCCACCTCGAGCGGACAGACGACCTGACCGTCGAGGGTAAGGATCGTCTCCGGCTTCTGCTCCTCGACCTCGATCGACAGTGTGCTTCCTCCCGGGACAACCAGGGGTCGATTGGAGAGGGTAAAGGG
>DAHVAK010000007.1 GCA_027314665.1 Spirochaetales bacterium | reverse complement strand
AGCGACCACAAGCACAAGCCCCGTCGTCGCCCCCGGAAAAGCCCCGAACAGCAGCCCGGAAAGCACCACGGGAACCGCGAGCACCAGGGTCCACGAGACATCCCGCGTAGCAACAAGGAGATAGAACGGCGCGACGAGAGCGACGAACCCAAAAGCGAGAAAGGCCAGCGTCACGGGCAGGGGCCAGGGAGGGCGCTGAAACAAAACCACGCCGTTCGCCTCTGAATCGACCATGGAACGCATCAGACTCCCCTCTTCCGCCACGCCGATCGCACGTCTTCGGAGGCTGCGCTCGCAATCCGGCGACACCGCCGGCAGTCTGAGGGAAAAGCGCTCCCGCCGCCGCGCTCCGCGGCATGAGCGCGCTCGGATTGAGCTTGCTCGCCCCAGCGCGCTGCCCTTCCCTTGCTGCTTTTGTCAGATTATCACGAAAAGGGAGCACCCGATAGCAGAGGAAATGCACGCCCTCAGGACCGGGCAGCCCCGGCGAATGCCTTCCTCGCGACCGAAGGGTACTCCGGCTGCGCCAGGAGCGGGCCGCCGGCGCTCGCCGCGCGAAGCATCCCTTCCCGGGGCGCCGCCCGATGGTAAAGATCCCCGATCAGAGCGAGCGCCCGCGCCGGAGCCTCCCGCACTCCTATATCGCCTTGGCGTGCGAGAGCAGATACTGCTCCGCCTCGAGGCTCCAGAGTCCGTTCGTGCGCGCGACGATCTTCGCGAGCTCGGCGAAGAGAGGATCGCTCTTGCCCTTCTCCGCGAATTCGTCGATGGCGGTGAGCGGGAGATCGATGTTCGTGTACATGAGCTTCTTTCCACCCGGGATGTTCGGAAGGTTGAGGGTCGTGGGCGCCACTGCGTTCAGGCCGCCCACATGGGTGATCATCGCAGCCGGGTTGATTCTCCCGCTTCCCATGAGGGCGAGCGCCTCAACCATGTCGTCGGTGTTGCCTCCGGTCGTCCCCACGATGTGCGTGGAGTTGTAGTGGACGTTGTAGAAGTTGAACATCGCAGAGAAGGAGGAATCGGTCGGACCCGCGAAGAAGTTCAGGCATCCATCCCGCCCTAGGACTCGGTCTCCCTGCTCGACCACCGGACGAACGGGGGCAAAGACGAAGACATCGTCGAAGCCGCTTCCCCCAGTGAGGGCGAGCAGATGCTCCTCGACCTTCTCGACCGCCTTGGTGTTGACGTAGCGCAGGTCGACCCCCTGCTTTCGCGCTTCCTCCACCGTGTGGATCGAGGCCGCCCGCGCGAGGCGCGCGTCGTCGATGTCAGTCACTACGAGGAGGGAGGGCTTGCGCTCGCCGTGGATCGCGTAGTCGATCGCACCGAGCCCCATCGGTCCCACCCCGGCGAGAATCGCAATCTTCCCGCCAGCCTTGATGCCCATCTGGTGGTCGTACTTCCCAGGCACCGGATGGTGGTAGTTGGCGTGGAAGGCCCCCACGATGCAGGACATCGGCTCCGACAGGGAGCCCATGAAGTAGGCCGACCCCTGGTACTCCAGGAGACAGTCCATCTCCATCACCTCGTTGGGGATGACGACATAGATCGAATCACCGCCGATGTAGCGGAAGGAGTAGCCGGGGGCGTCGAGGGTACCCTTGTAGTTGAGGGCAGGCTGGATCGAGAAGCGCTTGCCCGGCTCGAACTTGTGGCGCCACTTCTTGCCGACCTCGATGATCTCGCCGCAGAACTCGTGTCCGATGATGACCGGATGCTCGGCGATGTCCTTGGGAACGCGCTTGTGGTCGCTTCCCTGGACCGCCGCCTTGTACGATGACATGCAGATCGAGTCGGACACGATGTGCGCAAGTATCTCATCATCCTTCATCGCCGGAAGCTCGAACTCCTCCAGCCTCAAGTCCTTCTTTCCGTACATCCGGACTGCCTTTGTTTTCATGAACTCTCCTTAACTCAGCATGACCTGACCGCCGGTCACGGGAACCGCCTGACCGGTCTCGTACTTCTGCTCCACGATATAGAGGATTGCCTTCACCACGTCCGTCCCGGTGCAGCCGCGCCTCATGGGGACCTTCTCCTCGTAGAAGCGCTTCACGTCCGCGACGCTCTTCGCGCCGGGAACCTTTCCCGCGCGAAGATACTGCACGAAAAGACCCTTCTCCGGATCGGACCACAGCGGCCCGTCGAAGAAGTTGCCCGGACAGACGGCGTTCACCTTGATGTTGTCCGTGACCAGCTCCAGGGCGAAGCTCTGGGTAAGCCCGATCCCCCCGAACTTGCTGCCGGCGTAGGCCCCGTTCTTGTTCGACCCTTCGAGCCCCGATTTGGAGTTGATCTGGATGATGTCGGTGAAGTAGCGCCCGCTCGGACGGTTCTGCCGCGCCATGACCGGGGCGGCCCACTTTACGCACAGGAAGAAGCCAAGGTAGTTGACCCGCGTGACGAGCTCGAAGTCCGCGTAGGACTGCTCCTTCACGCTTCCCGCCTTGAGCACGCCCGCATTCGCAATGAAGAGGTCGATTCCCCCCGCCGAGCGCACAACCTGCTCGATCATCGAGCGCACCGACTCCTCGCTCGCGATGTCCACCTTCACCGGGATCGCTGCGGTCCGCCGATAGCGCTCGGAAAGCTCCCTTGCTAGGGCTGCGGCTCCCCGCTCGTTCAGATCCGCGATGAACACGAGCGCCCCCGCGTCCGCGAGGTGGCGCACGATCTCCTCGCCGAAGCCCTGCGCCCCGCCGGTAACGACGGCCACCTTATTGGCAACGACGAGGCTCCGGTCGGGCAGGAGCCGCTCCCCCGTCCCGCTCCGCGCCGCGGCGGGCGCCCCGCCCCCTGCTCGAGCCTCCGGGGCGCCGCGCCAGACCGCCGCTTCTCCGCCGCTCTTCCCGCCGGCGTAGCCTCTCAGGAGCCGCTCGTAGCTTGCGAGCAGCCCGAGGGAAACGTCGAGGGTAGGACCGATCGCGAAGACCCCCGCCCCGGCGTAGATCACGATCCGCGGCGGAGCCTGGTGCTCCTCCCGGTGGCGCGCGTAGGCGGCTGCGACGCGCTCGGCAAGGGCCTGCTCCTCCTCGCCTTCCGAGCGCGCCTCCAAAAAGAGCGCGAAGCCTCCGTCGAGGAGCTCGTTGTCGGAGACGAAGGGCCCGGAAAGCACGAGATTTCGATTGTCAGGCTCGAGGGCGAAGCCGACCGCATCGGGGGAATCCTCGAACAGAACCATCTCTCCCTTCTCGCCGTCGAAGGCAAGCCCGCGCAGGAGCGGAGCGACTATCGCGACTGAGCTTTCCATGAGTGCTGCCCTTTCCTGACGATCTCTGCGAGCGCCGACACCTCGTCGGGGTGATGAGAATCGATCTTCCGCCCGATCTCCGCATAGAGGCCCAACCGCTCGGCAAGGGGCTCGTCCGCGAGAGGGTTCTCGGAGGAGAACAGCCCGTAGCGCCCCTGGAGGTTTGCGAGCTTCTCGTGGGCGATCAGCGCCCAGGTCGAATCGATCAGGTGGCGAAACTCCGGCTCGAGGACCTCGGGACAGGTGAAGGTCTGGCGCGAGGAGTTGATGTCCACCCCGCTGATCTCCATCAGCTCATAGCGGGAACAGAGTGATTGGATCCGCCGCAGCTGCGCGAGGGTGTTGCGGGGCGGCATATAGGTTACCGCCCGAAAGCCCATCTCCTTGATTGCCGGAAAAAGCTCGTCGAGGAAGGCATCCTCGAAGGCCTCCGACTTCTTGTCGCCGGTCGGGGAGTCGCCGACGTCTCCGAGGTAGGGGTAGGCGGGTATGGCGTCGTTGGCATTCGCGAAGCCCACGGCCTCGCGCACCGGCGGGCACTCCTCCCCGTCCGGCTGGAGGTAGAACTGCGGGAGAAAAGAGCTCTTCAGGATGCCGAGGAGGTCGTAGTGATAGTGGGGATTGCTCTCGTCGAGGAGGTGCTCCCGCGCGCGATCGGAAACCGCGATTCCGAGATTCTCGGAGAGGAAGCTCGCGAGGAGCGCTCCCTTGCCGCAGCGGACAATGAGCTTGTTCACGAGGGCCATGAGGATGTGCCGCTCGGTGATGCTTCCCCCCTCCGCCGCCTTCGAGATCCCCGACACATCGCGCTCGAAGTCGATCCGCTCGATGTCGTGGCCCGCAAGGATGACGTTCAGCCGGGCGACCTGCCGCTCGTTGCGGGCGTTGCGCGCGGCGCGGATGGGGCGAAGGAAGGCCTCCATCTCGCCGAGCCGCCCGCGCGGGATCCCGTGAACCACCATGTAGGCGAGGTTCGCGGAGTCGGGGCTGTTGAGCTTGCGGCCCGCAAGCGCCGTCCCGGCGAGGGAGACGCGGAGCTCGCAGCCCACCGTAGAGCCCATCCCGATGATCCTGCACGCCTCGAGGAGCTCCACCGCCCCGGCAACCGAGTCATGGTCGACGCAGCCGACGGCGCGCAGCCCCGCCTTCCACGCGCGGTAGGCAACCAGAGCGGGCGAGTAGGGGCTGAAGGAGTAGATCGTGTGGACGTGGTTGTTGACCTCGTCGGAGGCAACCCTCGTCTCCTCGCCGGCGGCGATCCGTTGCGCAACCTCCTGAAGGGCGGCGATGCGCATGACACGGTAGGGTTGGTTCAAGGCGACCGCGATGTCGTCCACCTCACACTCCTCGCCGACTGCGCCGGCCAATCTCGCCCGTCGTCTCGACCGTGCTCACCTTGTGGCCGGCAAGAGGCAGCAGCCGTTCGTGAAGGGCGTCGATGATCCACTCCCGCTGCGGGAAGAAAAGCGTATCGAGCTCTGCCGCGGGGGTAATCCAATTCCGAGAGCCGACAACGACCGGCGGGCCGTCGAGGGAGTCGAAGGCAAGCTGCGATATGTTCGAGGCCACCGTGTGCAGGAACGAGCCGCGCTCGCAGGCGTCGGAGGCCAGAATGATCTTACCCGTTTTCCTGACCGATGCGATAAGTGTATCATACTTGAGCGGATTGATGAAACGCAGATCGATCACCTCGGCCGACACCCCGTACCTCTGCTCGAGCGTCTCGGCGGCCTCGATGGCCCGATAGAGCGTGGCACCGATCGTCACGATCGTCACGTCATTGCCCCGCCGCTTCACCGAGGGCTCCCCTTCCGGGACCTCGTAGTAGCCCACAGGCACCCCCTCCTTCACGAACTGCTCGCCTACGTCGTAGAGGCGCTGGCTTTCGAAGAAGATCACCGGGTCGCTCCCCCGGAGAGCGAGGTTGAGCATTCCCTTAGCATCGTAGGGGGTTGCAGGGAACATCACCTTGAGGCCAGGGATGTGGGCGACGAGCGAGGTCCAATCCTGGGAGTGCTGCGCGCCGTACTTGTCGCCCACCGAGACGCGGACCACGAGCGGCATGGTAAGCACGCCGGCCGACATTGCCTGCCACTTTGCCACCTGGTTGAATATCTCATCGCCTGCGCGGCCAAGGAAGTCGCAGTACATCAGCTCGACGAGCGCCCGCCCGCCGGAGATGGCGTAGCCCACCCCCGAGCCGGCTATCGCCCCCTCCGAGATGGAGGCGTTGAAGAGGCGGTGATAGGGGAGCGCCTCGGTGAGGCCGCGGTAGACCGCGAAGGCTCCGCCCCAGTCGCGGTTCTCCTCGCCGTAGGCCACCATCGTCGGGTCCTCGTAGAAGCGGTGGAGCACCGCCTCGAAGAGGGCATCGCGGTAGGCGAGTATCTTGGTCTTCGGATGGGGCTTGCCGCTCTCGTCGAGCGCATAACGGAGCTTGCCTTTGATCGAGGTGAGGCGCGGGTTCTCTTCCTTAGGGATGAGAACCTCAGGTGCACGCGCCTCCAGACGATCGGCCGGTTTGTTCGAGAACATCACCGACTCGATGAAGGGGCCGTCGACCCGCGGCGAGAGGGTGGGATCTATGGCCGCCGTAAGGGCCTTCACGATCTTTTCCTTCGCCCTCGCGGCGATCTCCTCCATGTCGGAGTCGCCGAAGACGCCGTTTTCCTTCAGATAGCGCCCATAGGCTGCGATGGCGTCCACCTCCTGCCACAAGGTGAGCTCCTCCTTGGTCCGGTAGGAGGAGGCGTCGGACGGCGAGTGACCGGACATCCGGTAGGTGATGGTATCGAGGAGCACCGGTCCCCTTCCCTCGAAGAGGATCTTCTTCTTCCGCTCGATCGCGTCGGCCACCGCAAGGGGGTTATAGCCGTCGACCCGCTCGGCGTGCATGTTCTCCTGATTGACGCCGGCGCCCACGCGAGCAAGGTGGGTGAACCCCATGGTCTCGCCGTAGGTCTGTCCCCCCATCCCGTAGAAGTTGTT
>DAHVAK010000001.1 GCA_027314665.1 Spirochaetales bacterium | reverse complement strand
TGCGACCCGGCTTCAGCACCCGCGAGGAGGCGAGCAGCACCTCCGGTCGCGGGGTAGGGCTGGATCTGGTCCACGATCGGGTTACGCGGATGCTGGGAGGGGAAATGCGGCTCGCCGAACGACCCGGCGAGGGCGTCATGTTTACTCTCCTGCTGCCCGTGGCGGCGAACTACCTGACCGTGCTGCTCCTACGATGCGCCCGGCGGACCGTGGGTCTTCCCGCGCGCTACATCCAATCGACGCACCGAGTCGGCGAGCTCTCTTTCGGCGCCGATGAAACCGGGTGGCTCCACTTCGGCGGGATGCCGGTCGTGCGCCTCGAGGATCTCGCTTTCAAGAGGGTGAGGGTAGCGCCGGGAGCCTCGCCGCAGGAGGCGCTCCCCCCCCAGGGGCAGCTCCTGGTCGTGACCCACCTCGGCAGGCGGTTCGGCCTCTACGCCGACGAGCTCCTCGTGGAACGGGATATCCCCGAAGAGTCGATGCTCCTCGGCGAGGAGTTGGGAAGCGGCCTCTACGCGGTTTCGGTCGGGGAAAAGCGGGCCGATTTCCTGTTCGCCCGCCCCGCGTTTCCCTAAAAAAAAGAACGGTATGCCTGGACGTCAATGCATACCGTCTTTATAGAGAATTGAGACACCGAAGCGCCTCACCTAAGGTATTCGGCAGGAAGCCCATCCGACTTTAGAAGCGAGACTCAGGGAATCTTCACGGGCCGGGCGCCCCCTCTTTCGAGCGCCCTGCGGGTGAGCGCGAGGTGATAGGCCGCCGATTCGCTGAGCTCGGCGTAGAGTCGCGCCGAATCGGCGAGAGGATTGCCCTTCTCCCCTCCTCGACGGTCCAGGATCTCCTCGGCCGCCCCTTGGAGCAGGAATCCGGCGATCTCGCGCGATGAGCTTTCACGCAGGGTCCGGTCGATCTCCTCGAGCTCTCCGACGAGCTGCGACCGCTCTTCTTCCCTCGGTCGGGCGCCCTGAAGGCGTTCGACGAGCTCGCGCGCGCGCAGGGAAGCGGAGTGGATTCCTTCGAGCTCGCCGGAAAGGCGCTCGAGGTAGCGGGAAAGGGGCGGGGGGAGGGGCGGCTCCCCCGCAGCCGGGGGCCGAGAAGGCGCCTCGCGCAGGGCGCGTAGCCGCGCGTCGACTTCGGGGCGAATCACGGCGCCCGCTGCAAGCTCCCTCCAGGATCGGAGGGGGATCCCTTCGATGCGAAGCCCGCGCGGCGAAAGGGTGAAGGTCTGGGCTTCCGGATGAAGCTTCATTTGATTCTCGAACCACCACTTGTAGATGATGAGTCGGTGATCGGTGAGGGTTTCTCCGCCTTCGTTGTTGGCCTCGGGAAAGGGAGCCCCGTCGCGAAGGGCGTGGTAGCCCATACCCTCGGCCGGGGCGAGTCGCGTTGCGAGG
Source organism: Spirochaetales bacterium (assembly GCA_027314665.1). Classification (GTDB taxonomy): domain Bacteria; phylum Spirochaetota; class Spirochaetia; order DAHUYW01; family DAHUYW01; genus DAHUYW01. Next base: position 20,698 of record DAHVAK010000001.1, on the reverse strand, counting down.
GTGTGGGTGCGCTCCTCGAAAAAACCGCCGGAGAAATGAGTCTTGAGGTCCGGCATCCCGAGATCGAGCCCAGCCAGGTAGATGGGGCGGCAGCCGATGACTCGGGCGAAATCCCATGCCGTCGTCGCCACTGAACCGCCGGCCCCCAGCCGCCCCTTCGGGCCGACGATTCGCTCCACGTCCATTCCGAGGGGGAAGAGCGACGCGCACAGGAGGAGCGGCCCGCCGAGAAGCCGGAAGACGCTGGGATAGGTCGAGGATTCGGAGATCAGGACCGGCTCGCCGGTCCCACAGCCGTCCAGATGCCGGGAGTTCCAGTACTGCGGATCGACGACGACGACGAAATCGGGGACGACGCCGGCCTTCAGCGCCGCTCTGAGGCTCGTGTCCACGGCGATGACGACGGCTCGCTCAGCGAGCCGGGGCAGATGGGGCAGCACCTCGTCGAGGGAGGGGCCGGCGGCAAGAAGCAGGGCCGGAGTCCCCGCGAATCTCCCCTGGAGCTCCTGGGTGCCCCGTGCGACGGCGACCAATGGAAGATTGCGAAAGAGGTTGCGAATCCAGAGCCTTCCGAAGCGCGCGAGGGTGTTGCGGTTGATCTCTCTGCGGGAAAGATAGGTCTGGAGGACCAGGTCGAGTCGGTCGAAGGCGTCGCGGTCCTTTGCCGCGAGGGCGCGGATGCGAACCACGGAAAGGTGAGTGGCATGGAGGGAGTCGAGCAGGACCGGCAGCACGTCGGGGTCCGCGCCGAGAACAAGGTGCAGTCTCCCGGACTCAAGGAGCTCGGTGAGGTCCCGCGCCTTGAGCGCCTCCAGGAAGAGCGGAATGTCGGGCTCGACGACCACCGCGATGCGGTCCGGATAGCGGGCGAGAAAGGCCTGCAGATGGTAGCCGAGGCCGAAATGGTGAAACACGCAGGTACGCGCCCCGGCCTCAATCTCCCGCTCGATCAGACGCGCGGCGTCGCGGTAGGGTTCGTGGGCAGAGTAGAGCAGCGCGCCCTTCCAGCGAGCGGTCGGCAGCCCCGAAGGGGTGGCAAGAAGCTCCAGGCAATCGGAGGGAGTCACCTGTGCGAGGAGCGCGTAGGACTCAGGGTCGAGGATCGACCGCAGAGCCCGCAGGTTCCTGCGGAGATGGCGGCTTTCGTTCGAGTCGCTGTGCGGCTCGTCGTGCTTCCGGGCGCTCTTTCCCATGACCCCTCGCTCTCTACTTGAGCTCGACGGTGACGGTCATCCCCTTGGTGATCGGCGTGCCCGGCGCCGGGGACTGATGGACCACCCATCCCTCTCCGATGACCTTGACCCGGATGCTCGTGTCCTCGAACAGCGGCAGGATGTCGCGCTTGGACAGCCCGGAGAGGTCCGGGACCGTCGGACCGACCGCAAGCGGCTTCAAGGGGGGTTCGTGGATGGTCTTCGGCGCCTCGACGATCTCGTCGTTTTCCTTGGGGATTCCGTAATAGGAAACCAGCCTCTCCGATACCTCCCGCACGAGCGGCGAGGCGATGTAGGAGCCCCAGTACTTCTTGTTCTTCGGGTCTACCACCACCGCGTAGACGATGAACTGTGGGTCGTTGGTCGGGAAGATGGCGATCGACGACCCGGTGTAGGCGGTCTCGGAGTAGGTGCCGGTTCGCGGGTCGTACATCTGGGAGGTTCCGGTCTTTGCGGAAGTGGGAATCCCCGGTATCTTGGCCGGGGCAGCCCACGCCCCAGGCTCGGTTCCGGTCTCCATGTACTGCAGCATCTCGCGCGCAACCTCAGGCGAGATCACCTTGCGGATCGGCTCGCGCGGAAAGCTCTGGATCACCTTCCCATCCGGTGAGACCACCCGCGAGACAATGTGGGGCTTGAGAAGGACGCCGCCGTTGGTGAGGGCCGTCGCGGCGGCCATGATCTGCATAGCGGTCACCCCGATCTCCTGGCCGAAGGAGATGGTTGCCTTCGAGCGGGCGCTCCATTCGTCGATTGGACGGAGGATCCCATCCTCCTCGCCGGGCAGGGTGATAAAGGTCGGCCCTCCGAATCCGAAGGCGCGCAGCATCTGATAGAAGGCGGCCTTGCTCACGTTGTCGGAGGCATACGCCGCGCCGACGTTCGAAGACCACTTGATGATGAGCTGCGCATCTTCCCACTCGTGGGGCGCGAGCCCGGCGATCCGGATCACCGTGCCGTCGGGCAGGCGGTGGACGTAGAAGCCGTCGTCGTAGACCTTCCACTGCGGGGTGATGCCGCCGAGCTGGAGGAAGGAAGAGATGGTGAAGATCTTCAGAACCGAGCCGGGCTCGTAGATGTAGGTGATGGGCAGATCCCTGCGGGCGGAGGCGGGATACTTCTCGAAGGAGTTCGGGTCGAACTCCGGGAAAGACACGTAGGCGAGGATGTCTCCGGTCTTGGCCTGCTCGACGAGGACGATCACCGCCTCGGCCTTCGCGTCGTTGTAGACCCGCCCTGCAAGCTTCTGCGCGAAATACTGGATGTTGCGGTCAATGGTGAGGAATACCTGGTCGCCGAAGACCTCGCCGGAGGCGCCCTTTGCCGGGGGGGGAGGCGAGAGCTGGCTGTTGAAGGAGTATTCGACGCCGTCGAGGCCCACGTTATCGGTTCCGACATAGCCGATGGCGTGCGCGGCGAGGTCGCCCTCGGGATAGATACGGGCATACTCGGGCTGGAGGCTGATCCCGACGAGCTTTCCTTCGTCCTTGAGGGTCTGGATCGCCTGGGTCTGAGCCTGGGTGATCTTCCGCATGATGTAGACGAAGCCCGCATGGGTATCGAGGTTCTGCAGGACCTCTTCCTTGCTGATGCCGAGTATCCCTGAGAGCAGCTGCGCGTCCGCCTCCTTGTTCTCGACGCTCGGAATCCAGGCGGTTACGGAGTATTGTCTCGTCTCGACGGCTAGGATGCGCCCGTTGCGGTCGAGGATGGGCCCTCGCTCGACCACGACTGGGCTCTGGCCGGCGTTCTGTGAGGGCGAGGTGAGAATCATGAGAGAGAAGTACTTGACGATAATGACGAGGACGATGACGGCAATGAGCCCGCCAAAGACCGCGAACCTGACTAGGTCTTTGCGCTCAATCATTTAGTAGTAATTCTCGGCCTTCATCGGCAGGGTCTGAAGCCTGGAGCGCCGCATCGGGACGAGTTGTCCCTCCGAGGGGGGGAGGGGTATTTGCAAGTGAGGGGCCGATCTGCTAACATAGAGTGTCTGAACGATCATTATGTTGCGCAACGGGATGCTCTCCGTCATCCCTGCCGAAGTTATGGTAATACGAAGAATTATTCTTGTCGATATCTAGCCGAGAAACGGACATGAGAACTTTGATACGCGGTCAACAGGTGAGTAGACGGATTCTCGGCGCGCGTCCCGTGCAGTATCCGGCGGCGGTTAGGGCGCGAGATGCGATGTCAGGGACGGGCCGGGGGTGGCAGCACGCCGCCCTGCGAAGGCGGACGAGCGCCTCTGCCGGCCATAGGCTGCTGATTGCCCACGGAATGCGGGAAAAGGATGCGCCGACGCCGCGCGGGACGAGGGTTCGCTCCTTCTTGCCGGTAGCGGCGGTGGTCCTGCTGGCGGGAGCGGTCATCGTGACCACTTTCGCGATGAGCCCTCGGGCGGGCAGCCTGCCGAAGGGGGGACCGACCCTCCCGAAGGATCCGCAGACCGAGTCGGCCCTCGCGAGCTACACGGGGCCCTCGGGCGTCGGCGTCGCCGCGGTCGCCGCCGCTGGCGCCGCCCCGGCGCGAGCGATTCCGGCTCCCCCCGTAAAGATTTTCCACTCCCTGCGCACGACCAGCTACAAGGTGAAGCCCGGAGACACGGTCTCGGGAATAGCCCATTCGTTCGGCGTAAGCGACCAGACGCTCATCAGCTTCAACCGCATTGACGATGTCCGTACCCTCACGGCAGGCACCGCGCTCAAGATCCCCAACATGAACGGGGTTCTCTATGACGTTCGGCGAGGAGACACCCTCGAGGGAATAGCGAAGTCCTACGACGTCAAGCTTGCGACCGTTTTGGACGCCAACAATCTCTCCAGCTCGAGGATCTACCCGAGCCAAGAGCTTTTCCTCCCGAACGCCCACATGAGCAGCTTTGCCTACCGCAAGGCGCTCGGCACCCTGTTCATCTATCCGGTAAGCGGGGTTCTCACCTCCCCCTTCGGCATGCGTCACGACCCCTTCACGGGCATCGTCACGTTCCATAACGGGATCGACCTTGCCAACGTCATGGGTACGCCCGTTCACGCGGCGATGGGCGGCAAGGTCGTCTACCTCGGAATGAATCGCGGCTACGGAAGGTTCATCCTCATCGATCATGGAGGTGGGTTCCAGACCCTTTATGCGCACCTGTCGAAGTGGCTGGTGACCCGAGGCGAATACGTGCGAACCGGCCAGGAGATAGGCCAGATGGGGGACACCGGCTACAGCACCGGTCCTCATCTCCATTTCACCATTTATAAGAACGGAGTTCCCGTCAATCCGCTCGCTTACTTGAGTCGAGGATAGTCTGAGATGAGGGTCTCGTCATGAGAAAGCTTGTGCTTGTCGTCGTCGCGCTCTTCGCCCTGTTCGCTTTTATCCAGGCCTACACTACCCTGCGGACCGACGGGCTTCCTCCCCAGACGCAGTCAGCCGTCGATCTCCATCCGAACCGATAGCCGCAGGGATTTCCGCCTTTTTCGCGCGCGATGCCCCCTACTTGCCGTGGCAGTACTTGTATTTTCTGCCGCTGCCGCACGGGCAGGGGTCGTTTCTGCCGACCTTCGGGAAGGAACGGGTAACCTGGACCCTTTCCTGCGTGGCCGTGGCCGCCCGCCCGCCGCCGTCCCCGCTTGACGGACGCCCGTCGCCGCCCTCCGCCGCGGCAAACTGCCCCATGATCTGGTGGCTCGCCTGGAGAGGCGCGGTGCGCTCGACAAAGACCATGCGGTTCTCGAAGCTCTGGATCTGAACCTTGAAGAGCTTCTTCGCGATCGCGGTCTTGATGTCGTAGATGAGCTTGTCGAAGATCTGAAAGCCCTCCAGCTTGTACTCGAGAAGCGGATTCTTCTGGCCGTAGGTGCGAAGCATGACCGCCTCCCTGAGCGCCTCGAGGTTGTCGAGGTGGTCCTGCCACTTGACGTCGATGTTCCGCAGGTATTCGAAGCGAATGAAGAGATTGAGGTTCTCCCGCCCGATCTGTTCGGCCTTCGTGTCCAGCTCGGATTGCAGGTCGGCCATGAGCGCAGCCTTGAGGTTGTCGCGCTCGAGGGTCTTCAGCTCAGAGGCGGGCCGGCTCGGGATGAGGAAGAAATCGTCCTTCAGGCGGTTCAGGAGGGTCGCAATCGCAACGTCAGGCTCGTCCCGGGTTGCGACAAACTCGTCGACCCCTTCCCCGACGAGCTCGTCTGCGGCGACGGAGACTCTCGCGACGAGATTGTCGTCCAGGAGAATGGCGTCCCGCTGCGCGTAGATGAAGGTGCGCTGCTCGTTGAGAACGTCGTCATACTCGAGGAGATGCTTGCGGATCTCGAAGTTGCGCTCCTCCACTCGACTCTGGGCTCGTTCGATCGCTCGATTGATCCAGGGATGGTAGATCGGCTCGCCATCCTTCATGCCGATCCGCGCCATGAGAGGCTTCAGGCTCTCGTTGTTGAACAGGCGCATGAGGTCGTCGTCGAGGGAGATGAAGAACTTCGACTTACCGGGATCGCCCTGTCGGCCCGATCGTCCGCGAAGCTGGTTGTCGATGCGGCGGGACTCGTGGCGCTCGGTTCCCAGGATGTAAAGCCCGCCGGTATCCTTGACGTTCTGGTAGTCCGTCTTCCAGCTCTCGAACTCGACCTCGTAGGCCTTGCGGTACTCCTCTTCCGTCGCTTCGGTCCCGCACCGCTTGCGCGCGCGGTACTCTGGGTTGCCTCCGAGCTTGATGTCGGTCCCGCGTCCTGCCATGTTGGTTGCGATGGTCACCGCCCCCCGGGCGCCTGCCTCGGCGATGATGAGGGCCTCGCGGGCGTGGTTCTTCGCGTTGAGGACTTCATGTCGGATCCCGCGGCGCAGCAGGAGCTTCGAAAGCCGTTCGGACTTTTCGATAGAAACCGTGCCGACGAGGGTAGGCTGACCAAGCTTATGGACACGCTCGATCTCGTCGCAGATGGCCTCGTATTTGAACTTCTCGTCGAGGTAGATGACGTCGTCGTCGTCGAGGCGGATGGCCGGACGGTTGGTGGGAATGACGACGACGTCTAGGTTGTAGATCCGGGAAAACTCCCGCGCCTCGGTGTCTGCCGTCCCGGTCATGCCGGCGATCTTGTCGTACATCCGGAAGAAGTTCTGAAAGGTGATGGTGGCGAGAGTCCGATTGCGCTGCGCGATCTTGATCTTTTCCTTCGCTTCGATCGCCTGGTGCAGGCCGTCGGAATAGCGCCTGCCGTACAGGATGCGCCCGGTGAACTCGTCGACAATCTGAACCTGCCCCTCCTGAACGACGTAATCGACCTCTTTATGAAAGAGCTTGTGGGCCCGCATGGCCTGGGTGAAGTAGTGGATGTACTCGAAGTTCTCTTCCTTGAAGAGCGAGTCCTTGATGAGGCCCTGTCTCATGAGGAGCTGCTCGATATGGTTCATGCCGTCGTCGGTGAAGGTGATGCGCTTGTTTTTTTCTTCGAGCTTGTAGTCGCCCTCGAGATCCGTCTCCGGATATTCCCCAGTGTTCGGATCCTTCTCGCACTCTTTCAGATTCTCAACGAGACGGTCGACATCGAAGAAGCGCGCGGTGTCGTCCTCCGCAGCTCCCGAGATGATGAGGGGCGTGCGCGCCTCGTCGATGAGGATGGAGTCAATCTCGTCGACGACGCAGTAGTTGTGGCCCCGCTGAACCTTGTCGGCCGCGCTCCACGCCATGTTGTCGCGAAGATAGTCGAAGCCGAACTCGTTGTTTGTTCCGTAGGTGATATCCTTGGCGTAGGCCGCCTTTCGCTCGGGAGAGGAGGGGGGCATGTTGGAGAGGATCGATCCGACGGAGACTCCGAGATAGGAGTAGACCGGGCCCATCCAGGCCGCGTCCCGCTCCGCCAGATAGTCGTTGACCGTGACGACGTGGACCCCTTTTCCGCTCAGGGAGTTGAGATAGGCGGAGGTGACGCTCGAGAGCGTCTTTCCTTCGCCCGTCTTCATCTCCATGATCTTGCCCTGGTGAAGGACGATCCCTCCGAGCAGCTGGACGTCGTAGTGGCGCTCACCGAGCTTTCGGCGCGCCGCCTCCCTCACCAGCGCGAAGGCCTCGGGAAGCATGGAGTCGAGGCTTTCGCCTCGCTGATAGCGCTCGCGAAAGCGCTCGGTCTGCTCCCGAAACTCCTCGGGGCGCAGGAGCATGGCCCAGGTCTCCTTCTCATTGATCTTATGGAGGATGGGAAGCAGCTGTTTGAGATTTCGCTCGTGCTGCGAGCCAAGAAAGAAGGTTAGGATGGATTGAAGCATTGAACCGACGCTCTCCTATCTGTGTATACCGATATAATACCCACTCTTGGGCAGATTTGACAGCCCCTCTCTCAATTGACACGCCGGGGGGCCGTCGGTAGTATCGTCGCGGTGATACCTGATGAAGAAAGGCTTGCGATGGCTGCTTGCGGGGGTCGGAATATGTCTTGTGCTGGTGGGATGCAGCGACCGGCGCACGATCGACCTCCCCATGAAGTCCCTCTTCACGCTGTCCATCGGCAAGGCTGAAGACGAGCTCAATCTCCTCGAGCTGCCTGGGGTCCCCTCAACCTACAAGACGACCCTATTCATGCGCGACGGCCTTTTCTACATCGCGAACGGCGAAGCCAACAAGGTCATGGAGTTCTCCTCCTACGGAGACATCCTCTCCATGCTGTACAATCCCGAGGACAACCCCCGGCCCGTGCTCCTTTCCGGGCGCGTGAGCGCGGGAAGCCTCTCGACCCGCGAGGCCTACCCCTATCCTTTTCGGAGGGTGGGCGCGATTGCGGTGTCGCAGAACAAGACGGTGCTCGTCGAGGATCGGGTTCCCGAGGAGCGCCTCGAGTATGACGCCAAGCTCGGCGCGGTTCTTGACGGGGTGGTGCTGCGTTTCAGCGAGAACGGCACCCTGCTCGACTATCTTGGGCAGGAGGGAGTAGGGGGCACCCCCTTCCCCTACATCGAGCGTCTGCAGACGAACTCTCGGGGCGACATCATCGTCACGACCCGCGTCCCTAAGGAATGGATCGTTTTCTGGTTCTCCTCCGGCGGGGAGCTGCTCTACCGGGATGCCTTCAAAGTCGACGATCTTCCGGCGCCTGACAAGGACCGCACCTACCAGGCCTCGCTGGAGAGCGTCTTCGCCGATCCCGATCGGCGCCTGTTGTACCTGAAGATCGACTACTACGAGCATGACCCGGCAACAGGGGGCGTTCGAGGCAACGTCGATTTCGCGAAGTCGAGCGTCTATTGGTACGACGTTGCCACCAAGCGCTACGAAGGGCACATCGATCTTCCCAAGCATATCCTCGCGATGAGCACCGGGGGATTTCTAGATACCCAGCGCGTGGAGGTTCTCTATCAGCTCGTGGGGGTCGCTTCCGGCGGCTACATGTTCCTCTTGAGTCCCTTGCAGGACGGCTACTACGAGCTGCTCATCCTGGGAAAGAACGGGCAGGTCGTCCGACGGTCGCGCATTGCCCTCGACGATCGGTCGATCGTGTTGCGCAGATTCTTTCTCACCCCCAGCGGGATACTCTGCGCGCTCCTGGTGCACAACTACAATGCGCAGGTCGTCTGGTGGCGCAGCGACCGACTCCTCTCGGGAGAGCTGCGGTGAAGGTGGTCGGCTCCGGCGCGATGGCGGCGATCGATCGCCGCGCCCAGGAGGAGTTCGGTTTTCCCGGGATCGTGCTTCTGGAGAATGCAGGGCTCAAGAGCTACCTTCTGCTCAAGGAACGGCTGTGGGGGGGCGAGCCCCCCGAGGGCCTCGCGGTCTTCGCGGTCGGCAAGGGCAACAACGGAGGCGATGCCCTGGTGATCGCCCGGCAGTGCTTTCTTGACGGAAAGCGGGATCTTGCGGTGGTCTGCGCCGCGCAAGCCGACGAGGTCCAAACGCGCATGTGCGAGCGCCTCGGGATTCCCATCCATCGGTGGGACGAGGGCGCGGCGCGGGAGGCGGTCGGAGCGGCGGCAACCCTCTTCGACGGCATCACGGGCACCGGGATCGCGGGTGCTCTGCGGGAGCCCGCCGCCTCCCTCGTGGCGGCCATCAATCAGGCTCCGGGCCTCAAGGTCGCGATCGACGTCCCGAGCGGGATCGGGGATTCCTATCGTCCCGGCTTTCCCGCCGTGCGGGCGGACGTCACCCTCACGATGGGGCTGCCCAAGCTTTCCCTCTATCTTCCTCATGCCCGGCCCCACTGCGGGGACATCTGGGTCGTGCCGATAGGCTTTCCGCCCCAGCTCGTGGAGGCGGAGGAGCTTCCCGGAGAGATGCTCGACTGGAGCGCGGCGCGCCGCGATCTCCCCGATCTGCCCCCCGACGCCTACAAGAACCGGCGCGGCACCCTCGCCATCTTCGGGGGCGCCGCGGGCACCACAGGCGCCGCGGTCCTCGCCGCAAGCGCCGCCGCGCGCAGCCGCGCGGGGCTGATCTCCCTGTTCGTGGAGCCGGCAATCTACCCGGTGGTCGCCTCCCGCCTCACATCGGTGATGGCGAAGCCGTGGAACCCGCTGGACCCTCCGCTCGGGGCGATCGAGCCTGGGGGCTTCTCCGCCCTTCTCGTCGGTCCGGGATGGGGTCAGTCGGAGGACCGGCTGCCCTGGCTTGGGGCCCTTCTCGCGTGCGGCCTGCCGGGAGTCCTCGACGCTGACGGGCTCAACCTCCTCGCTTCCCATCCCGAGCTCGCGCCCGGCGGGCTCGGCGGACGATGGATTCTCACCCCCCACCCGGGAGAGTTCGCGCGTCTTTCGGGGGTGGAGCGGACGGTGCTCATGGAGGATCCGCTTCCCCACGTCCTCGCCCTCTCGCGGAGGCTCGATGCCGTCGTGGTTCTGAAGTCCCACGTGAGCTTCGTGGCGCAGCCGGATGGCCGCTACTGGATCCTCGACGGCATGAACAGCGCCCTCGGTACCGGCGGCTCGGGTGATCTCCTCGCGGGAATCATCGCGGGCTTCCTGGCCACCGGAGCGCGCGCGGCGGCGGCGGCGCGCGCGGGGGTCTATGTCCACCACCGCGTGGGCCGGAAGGCCTACGACGAGCTCGGATGGTTTGCCGCGGAGGAGCTTCTTCCCTTCATCGCCCGAGAGGCGCGCCTCGATGAGCCCACCTCCCGCTAGCGGCGCCCGGCGCCCGGACGCCGCGGTTGCCGGGGCGTGGCGGCGCCCTCTTGCGAGTTGACCTGCCCCCGGGATTCCGGTATTTTCTACCCGTCACGACACCAACGGCCTCCAAAGGTCACAGGAGCTTTCTCGAGATGGTTCAGTTTTATCTTCTCTCCGTCGTCGCAAACCTCCTTGCCGGGGGTCTGCTCGCCGTCGATCTCCTAGAGGCAAAGATCACCGCCTTCAAGGGAATGGGACAGATTGTGCGCGAGCGCCCGAAGCTGAGCCTTACCGTGGGAATCGTGGCGTTCGTTGTCGGCTTCTTTCTGTTTGTCACCCCGATGCGGGGCGACGTCCCGGTGGTGGGGGATCTCCTGCCGGCAGCGGCCGGGATCGTCATGGGCTACAGCCTGTGGCTGGGCTGGTTCAAGCAGAAGCGCGCAGAGACCGCCTCATGGCCCTTCATCGAGCTTTCGGATCGGATTTTCGGCCGATACCGCAACGCCATCGGGCTCGCCGGAATAGCGATCGCCGTTCTGCACTTCCTCGTCCCTGCGGTTCTTTTCCTGTAGGGGGAAGGACGAAGAGCGGCGAGCTGCCGGCGCCGGAAGAAAACGCGCGCCGCCAGCCCGAAGGGCTCTTGCCGAGTCGGCTGCTTCGCGCGGCAGCGCCTGGCTAGATCACGGTTCCGGCGGAAATGATCGCGTTTTTGGGGATGCAGATGATCCCGTCGCGGATGTAGTAGTTGTCGTGATCCCCGTCCTCGCGAGGGCGATCATCGACCCCGATCCTGCAGTCTTCACCGATGCGGGCGTTCATGTCGATGATCGCACGCCGCGCGAAGGTCCCTCTGCCGATCCCCACGTCGGGAATCCCGGTCTCGCGGTTCTTCGCCTTTTGCTCGATGGTCTCATAGTAGTTGGCGCCCATGCAGATGACGCCCTCGAGGTTGGCGCCGGACTCGATCAGGGTGCGGATGCCGATGATCGAATGGGATATCGTCGCATTGGTGATGATGCTCCCCTCAGCCGCCAGCGACTGAGAGATCGTGCAGTAGTTGATCTTGGTGGCGGGAAGGTGACGCCGATGGGTGTAGATCGGCATGTTCTCATCGTAGAAATTGAACGCAGGATTTACCGAGGCGAGGTCGAGGTTCGCCTCATAGAAGGACTTGATCGTTCCGATATCGACCCAGAAGCCCCCGAAGATATAGGCGTTTACCCGGTACTGCTGGATGGCCTTCGGAATGATCTCTTTGCCGAAATCGGTGAAGTCGTTGTCGAGGGTTTTCTCGAGCACACCCGCGTTGAAGACATACATCCCCATCGAGGCGAGATACTCCTTACCCTCCGCGGCGAAGGAGCGGTCGGGGAGGATCGAGGGCTGGACTTTCAGGCCGCTTATGTCCTTCGTGGGGGCGGGCTTCTCGACGAACTCCACGATCGTCCCTTTCGAGTCGACCTTGAGGATGCCGAGCCCCGTGCACTGCTCGCGGGTTACCGGGTTGCAGGCGATCGTGATGTCGGCGCCGCTGTCGACATGGCTGCGCACCATCTCGCGCAGATGCATGCGATAGAGCTGATCGCCTGAGAGAATCAGGTAATGGCTCGGGTTCTGGGTGTGAAAGTGCATGAAGTTCTTTCGAACTGCATCGGCGGTTCCCTGGTACCAGCTCGAGGTCTCGAAGGTCTGCTCCGCCGCAAGGATCTCGACGAATCCCTGGCTGAAGACGTCGAAGATATAGGTATTCGCCAGATGATTGTGCAACGAGACCGAGTTGAACTGCGTGAGGATGTAGATCTGCTTGAAGTCCGCATTGATGCAGTTCGAGATCGGGATATCGACCAGGCGATATTTCCCGCCGAAGGGTACCGCAGGCTTGGCGCGCTCTTTCGTCAGGGGATAGAGCCGGGTTCCCTTGCCACCTCCGAGCACAATTGATAGGACTTTACCCAATTTGGTCTCCGACTGCTAATACTACGGCAGGTCGGATGATTGGTCAAGGAAGAAATGGCGCGATCGTGCGGCCAACTGTTCCAAGACCACTGAGGCTGGGCGTAACAGCTTGAGTAGTCTCCAAAGGCAGGGTACACTACGAAACAGTGCCGCCCGTTCGTCAGCGTATCGATGGGGAAGTGCACGGAGCAATCCTCGTGAGGAAAGGCAAAGGATGAGCGAAAAGACGCTCGGAATAGGCTTCCTAGGCGCAGGGGAGGTGTCGATACTCCATGGTCGTGCGCTGCGCGAGATTCCCAAAGCACGCCTCGTGGGCCTTTGGAACCGCACGGCCGAAACAGCGCGACGACGCGCCGAGGAAGAGAAGTGCCGGCAGTATGAGTCGCCTGAAAGCCTTGTTCACGACAGAGAGGTCGAAGCGGTTTTCGTGCTCACAAACCTCGAGACCCATCTACAGTTTGCGAGAATGGCGATGGAGGCCGGCAAGCACGTGCTCCTCGAGAAACCAATCTGTGCCTCCGTCTCCGAAGTCGAGGAGTTGATGAGGGTTGCAGAGCGAACCGGGCGCATGTGCGTCCCCGGACACAACATGATTCACGAAGAAGGACTTCGCCGGGCCCACCGGCTCATTGCGAACGGAGAGATCGGCGATGTGGTAACGTGCTACGTCATGTACAATATCTATCATTCCGACGAGCGCGCATCGACTCTGCCCGGAGTCGTTCGGCATTTGCTCACTCATCCACTGTATACCATGATGTATCTGGTGGGTCGACCGACGCGCGTGGTGGCTTTCAAGAAGAACTGCCACCATCCACGCCAGCCCGAAAAAGAAGACCTGGCCATGGTGCTCTTGGAGCTTGAAAATGGGGGGATCGCGCACCTCAGTGTGAGCTTTGCTGCGGACGACCTGAGTCCGGCGCCCTGGACCTACACTGCAAAGGTTATCGGGACAGCAGGCACCACGCACTACACCTACCAGGACTGGGTGGAAGTGAAGAAGGGAATTTCCCATTCTCATACGTATACGGCGTATCAGGACACCATAACGAACGAAGATACGGCGTTCGTGGATCTGTGTCTCACGCATCAGGGAAATCCGCTCTCCGATCTCGAAGACGCTCTCTGGGCACAGAAGACGACCGAGGCAGTAGAAGAATCAATCGAACGTGGGGTCGCCGTGCAGGTGCAATGAGCTCTCGATCGCAGGGATCGATGCCCCCTCCCTCTTCCTATGGGTGGACCGGACGGTGAAGTCTACGACTCGATCCGAGGGGAGGATGACCGAGACGATGTAGTGCCCGTAGGACGGCTTCCGGCGAAGGTCTGCACGAGCTTCAACCGGGCGATGGCGAGCGAGGCGGTCCAGTCCACGAGGAAGGCCAAGAGCTCCGAGCGCCGCGACCTGCTGAGGCCGGGCGACGGCGTGGATACGAGGCGCGCAACATGCTATCATGCGCTCGTATGGCGGATCTGTTGCAGGTGATCGAGGAGCTTTCGGCCGACAAGGAGTTCCTCGCATCGGTCACCCACTGGGAGCGCTTGCCGGCCCGGGAGGGAAGCTATGAAGAGCTTCCCGACGGCCTCGATCCGCGCCTCTCCGCGGTGCTCAAGGCCAGGGGAATTACCCGGCTCTACAGCCACCAAGCCGAAAGCTACCGCGCGATCACGGCCAAGAAGAACGTCGTCGTCGTTACTCCAACCGCCTCCGGCAAGACCCTCTGCTACAATCTCCCCGTTCTCGAGGCCCTCCTCGCCGATCCAGCTGCGCGCGCCCTCTACCTCTTTCCGACGAAGGCCCTCTCCCAGGATCAGCAGTCCGAGCTGAACGAGGTGGTTCTCGGCGGCGAGGTCGGGATTCGGGTGGCGACCTACGACGGGGATACTCCGAGCTCCCTTCGGGTGGCGGCGCGCGACAACGGACGCATCGTCATCACCAATCCCGACATGCTCCACACCGGGATCCTTCCGAATCACCCGAAGTGGATCAAGTTCATGAGCTCGCTGAAGTTCATTGTCATCGACGAGGTCCACGTCTATCGCGGGGTCTTCGGCTCCCATATGACGAACCTCATGCGCCGACTCAAAAGGATCGTTCGCTTCTACGGCTCCGACCCGCAGTTCATCTGCTGCTCGGCGACGATCGGCAATCCCCTCGAGCTCGCGAAGCGCATCATCGAGGAGGAGGCGCTTCTCGTGGATCAAAACGGGGCGCCTTCGGGTGAGCGCCACGTCGTGTTCTACAACCCGCCCCTCGTGGACCAGGTTCAGGGCATCCGCCGCGGGGTGGTGCTCGAGTCGCAGAAGCTGGCGCTGCATCTGCTCACCCGGGGCATCAAGACAATCGTGTTCGCGCGCTCGCGGGTGCGCACCGAGCTCATCGCCTCCTACATCAATGCGAGCCTCGCCAACCTCTACACCGACAATCACCGCATTCGCGTCGAGTCCTACCGCGGGGGCTATCTCCCGAGCGAGCGGCGAGAGATCGAGCACGGGCTGCGCAGCGGCGAGATCCAAGGGGTGGTTTCCACCAATGCCTTGGAGCTCGGAATCGACATCGGGGGACTTGATGCCTCGATCCTCGCGGGCTTTCCGGGCTCGATCGCTTCGTCATGGCAGCAGGCGGGTCGGGCATGGCGGCGAACGACCGTTTCGCTTTCGATCCTCGTCGCCTCCGCCGCGCCCCTCGATCAGTACATGGTGACGCATCCTCAGTACTTTTTCTCGCGCAGCCCGGAGTCCGGCTACGTCGATCCGGACAACCCCTACATCCTGACGGATCACGCGAAGTGCGCGGTCTTCGAGCTGCCTTTCGATCGAGGAGAGGGGCTCGGGGGATCGATCGATGAGGTGCTCGCGCTCTTGGAGGAGAGCGGGGTGGTACGCCTCACGGAGGGAAAGTGGTACTGGTCCGACCGCTCCTTTCCGGCCGAGGGGGTTTCCCTTCGCAGCGCAACGAGCGAGAACGTCGTCATCGTCAACACCACGAAGGGGGCGACCGAGGTCATCGGAGAGATGGATCGGCCCTCGGCCAAGGAGCTCCTCTTCGATGGGGCGGTCTACATCCATCGCGGGGCGCAGTTCATGGTCACGAGGCTCGACATGGAGAACCATCGCTGCTACGTCGAGGAATCGGATGTCAACTACTACACCGATGCCCTCGTAAAGACCGACATCAAGCTCCTCTCCAAGGACGGTGAAGAGGAGCGCGACGGTGTGGTGGCTGTCGTGGGCGACGTGCTCGTGCGGTCGCAGGTGACGAAGTACAAGAAGCTGAAGTTTCGGACCCACGAGAACATCGGGTATGGCGACGTGGCTCTCCCGGAGGAGCAGATGCACACCCGAGCGGTCGTCCTGACCTTCCCGGAAGGGAGCGCCGCGGGCGGCGTCTTCGCTCGCCTCGAGGCTCCCGAGCGGGAAGAGGTGGTTGCGGATCTGGGGACCCTCGTCAAGAACGTTGCCCCCCTCTTTCTCCTGTGCTCGGCGTCGGACATTGGGGTGGCGGAGCGCCTGCGGGATCCTGAGCTGGGCATTCCGGCGCTCTATGTCTACGACAGGTATCCCGGCGGTACAGGGCTCTCCGAGGGCTTCCTAGACAAAATGACGGAGATCCTCGCGGCGGCGCGGGAGCTCGTGAGGGGCTGCGCCTGCGAGGGGGGCTGCCCCTCATGCATCGGACCGGCCGGTCGGTCGGCTCCCGAGGCCCCTCCGGTTGAGGATCGCAAGGGGGTCGTCACGGGCTTCCTCGCAGCCTGGCTCGGCGGAAAGGGCGATGGCTGAACGAAGCGGGCTTGCGGCCCGCCTGGAGTGGCTTCGATCGCAGCCGGGGGTCGTTCCCGCCTCCAGCCTGCCGCCGAGCCCCGAGGCCCAAGCCGGCCCGGGAGCGGGCCGGAAACCCCCCGAAGGAGAGGCTCTCGCTCGGCGAGGGCCTCTCCTTGAGCTCGGCTTCCGCCCGGTCGGCTCCTACACCTGGATGCGCGAGAGCCGAGTCCCCAACCCGCTTGCGGCGATCCGCCCCGCCTTGCTCACCCGAGGAGAGCGGATCGAGCCGAAGCGCTTTCTGTTTCTCGACACGGAGACGACCGGGTTGTCGGGGGGGGCCGGGAACCTCGCGTTCCTCATCGGGGTCGCTCGCGCCGAGGGCGAGGAGCTTTGGGTTCGCCAGCTGTTCTTGAGCGATTTCCCCGGAGAGCGGGAGCTGCTCGAGCTCGCCGCCCGGGAGCTCGACGCCGACGGAATCCTTGTCACCTACAATGGGGCAAGCTTCGATCTGCCCCTCCTGCGGACTCGGTTCCTCATGCATGGCATGCGGCTCGATCTGCCCGGGGGGATCGATCTCCTGCGCCCGGCCCGCCGCCTGTGGGGAGGGCTGCTTGAGTCCTGCTCCCTCCATTCGATCGAGGAGTCGGTGCTCCAGGTGGAGCGTGAGGAGGATGTGCCCGGCTTCCTGGTGCCGGAGCTCTACTTTCGCTACCTACGCCTGGGGGAGTGCGAGCCCCTGTCGGCCGTCTTCGCCCACCACCTCCAGGACATCGTTTCGCTTGCTATGCTTTTTGCCCACATCGAGGCTCTCTCCGAGGAGGTGGAGGGCGCCGGCTCCGCGGCAGGAGACGCCGCCGCGCGGCTGCCGAGGTTCGACCGCTACGCCATGGCCATCATGCTCCTCGAGCGGGGACGGAGCGCGGGGGAGCGCCTCCTCAGTCGACTCTTCGAAGAGGGCGACGAGCGGGCGGGACGCGCGTATGGCCTTCTGCTCAAGCGGGCTCGACGCTTCGGGGAGGCGCGCGAGGTCTGGCGGCGGATGTGGTCCACGACGGGAAGCCGCTTCGCGGCGGTGGAGCTTGCGAAGGACTACGAGCATCGCTTGCGAGACCTTGCGGCCGCCCTCGAGCTCGTCGAGAGAGCGAGCCGCCTGCCGCTGCGGGGTTTCCCCGGAGCCAAGGAGGCGCGCGAGGAGCTCCTTGCGCGCAGGGCGCGTCTGAAGCGCAAGCTCGCGCGGGCGGAAGAGGGGCCGCGACCCTAGCGGTCGGTCGCCTCTCAAGCGCAAGCTCGCGCCGGGATCGCAGGCGGCGTCAGGCGCGGCTGCGGCGCCGATCGATTGCCTTCCGATAGGCCGCAAGGTACTCTCCGGCGGCCTTCTCCCACGAGAAGCGGCGCTGCATAGCGCGCGTGCGCATCCCGAGAATGTGCTCCCTCCGGTTGTACCAGGCCCAGACTGCCCAGCCGACGACGTCGTAAATCGAGCGGGGGGTGAGGTCGTCGAAGAGAAAGCCAGTGCCGTCGCCCGAGGCCTGATCGTACTGCTCGACCGTATCGGCGAGACCGCCGGTCCGCCGTACGATCGGCAGCGTGCCGTAGCGCAGGGAGTACATCTGGTTGAGCCCGCACGGTTCGTAGCGCGAGGGCATGAGGAAGAAATCGCTCCCCGCCTCGATGAGATGGGCGGTTCGGTTGTTGAACTCGAGAAAGACCCGAAGGTTTGGAAGCCTCGATTGCAGCGCGGAGAGCTCGGTCTCGCACCACGGCTCCCCGGTCCCGAGGATGACGACCTGCACGGCCATTTCCGTGCAGATCTGATAGAGGCTGCCGCTCCCGGGGCTGCACAGCTCGACGAAGCCCTTCTGATCGACGAGGCGCGAGATCATGCCGATGATGGGCTTCTGCGGATCGGGGGGGAAGTTGCAGTGAAGCTGGAGCTCGCGCTTGTCGAGCTCCTTTCCCGAGAGCTCCGCGTGCGAGTAGTGATGGGGAATGAGCGCATCGCTTTCGGGGTCCCAACTCTCATAGTCGATCCCGTTCAGGATTCCGACGAGATCGTCGCCTCGCTCGCGGAGTAGGCCGTCCATGCCCGCCCCATACTCGGCAGTCTGGATCTCGCGCGCGTAGGTGGGAGAGACTGTCGTGAGCAGATCGGCGAAGCGTAGCCCGGCTCGCAGGAAATTGATCATCGTGCTCTCCTCGTCGTCCGAGTCGCGCAGCTCCTCCCACGCGAGCTGGGTGACGAAGAGGTCCTGTTTCGGGAAGGTGCCCTGATAACCGATGTTGTGGATCGTGAGAACACTTGCGGTTCGTTCGAAGAAGCCCTCGCTCTCCTGGCGCCTGAGATAGAGGGGGACGAGCCCGGTCGGCCAGTCGTGGACGTGAATGACGTCAGGGCGCCACTTGAGGGCGCGGCATGCGGCGAAAGCGCCCCGATTCAGCAGGGTAAAACGCCGCGCGTTGTCGGCGAAGGGGACATTGTTGCGATCGCCGTAGATCCCCCCGCGGCGGTAGAGCGAGTCGTTGGCGAGGAAGTACACCGGCACGGAGCTCTCCGGGAGGCGACCCTCGTAGAGGCGGGCCGGCTCTTCGAGCACCCCGAGGGGGATGGCGAGCTTGTTTGCGAGCGCGGTCAATCCGGAGGTCTGGATCGAGCTGTACAGGGGCATGAGCAGGCGGACGTCGACCCCCGCCTGCTTGAGGCTCACCGCGAGCGCGCTGACCACGTCGGAAAGGCCCCCCGTTTTCGCAAAGGGGACCGCCTCGCTTGAGACGAGAAGCACCTTCAGGCTTGTTCCGGCCACGCTCTCTCCTTCCCTTCGCTACAAGCGGTGGTAGCTGATGGCAAAGTCGTCGCGAATCTGAAAGCCGAGGCTCCGATAGAGGTGAATGGCTGCCTCGTTGTGCTTCTTCACGAAGAGGCACGCGTGCTTCTGAAGGGCCGTGATCTCCCCGAGAAGCCCCCGGAGCAGCATCCGCGCGATGCCCTGGTTGCGATGCTCGGGCTCCGTGAAGACGCCTCCGATCTGATAGTAGTCCAGCCCCTGGGCGTTTGTTCCGGCCTTTGCCACGATCTTGCCGTCGAGCTCGGCGACGAGGGTGATCTCCCTTCGCAGGGAGCGCTGGAGGTGGAGCAGGCAGGAGGTTGCGTTGAACGAATCCGGCTCGAGGAGGACCTCCTCCTTCTCGTAGCTGCGCTGGAGGGGAAAGATCGTGGTCAGATCCACGATCCCGGCACGACGGATGACCATCCCCGGTCGCTCTTTGACGGGCGGCGCGACGGAGTCATACTCCCGCGTCATCAGGTGGTAGTCGATCTGCTCGGCCGAGCGGGGGGCAAGGAGCGACTCGACAACGCCGACCTGGGAGCGCAGCCCCATGACGGAGTAGACGTGGCGCGCCCGCGAGGCGATGAGCTCCTTCAGCAGCTTGCGCTGCGCCTCCGAGCCGTGCTTCCTGGGCTCGAGGACCGGGACGATGAGGCCTTGATCGGTGACCAGAAGACTCTCCACGATGCAGGAGCGCTCGCTCCCGGCGGCACGGTTCACGAGGACGTGGTCGATGTTCGTCTCACGGGCGATGAGCCGGGAGGTGAACGCGACGCACGACCACTCCCTCGGTTTCAGGAAGGTGAGAAGGTCGTCCATGTCGCGGCGGGTAGCGGGCTGCCAGGCCATCGATTTCTTTAGAACTCTCCCTTGAGCAGAGCAATCGGGAGCGTCCCCACGGGACGGAAGTCTCCCGCGAGCACCGCGAAGCCCGCGGCGAAGGAATCGGCTCCGAAGCCGTAGACGGCGATAGCCGAAGAGATCCAGGGCACGCCGCGCAGGTAGACCGGAGAGAGGGCCGACATCACGATCACCCTCGCCTTGATCCCTTTCAAGGCTTGGAGGACCTGCATGCTGTGGGGATTCGCGAGGCAGAAGACAATGAGATCGAAGCGACTCGCCATGGCGCGAAGCTGGGCTATCTCGTCGCTGCGGGCCCAGTAGAAGGGACTGTAGGAGAAGTAGTAGGTTGCGGCCCGCGGATAGCGAAGCAGGCCCTCATCGAGAAACTCGTGGTACTGGCCTGCGAGGAGAATGCGCTTCCCTGCGACGCCTCGAATGGGAATCGCCCCTCCCTTGATGAGGGTCACGCTCCGGCAGGCCTGCTCGAAGAAGAAGCTCTCCCCCGTGCGGTCGGGCAGGGAGGCCAGCGCCCGCGCGGGGTCCGGCTGGAGGGGGATCGCGCGAGGACCGCGGAGGTAGTCGAGCTTGACGCGCAGGACATGCTCGGCCGCGTTCGCGATCAGGCGGCGGAAGGCGGGATCCTCCCGCATCCGGCGGAGGATGACTGTCCATACGGCGGAATCGAGGGAGGGGGTCTGCGAGATCATCACCACGTCGTCTCCGGCCTCGAAGGCGGCGGCGCACAGCTGCGACAGAGGCAGGCCGGTCTCCTCGACACCGGCCATAAGCATGTCGTCGGTCACCACGAGCCCTCGGAAGGCGAGGCGCTTGCGAAGGATCTCGCTCTCGAAGACCTTCGACAGGGTCGCCGGCAGGCGGTCGCCGGTGACTTGGGGGTAGGCGAGGTGACCCGCCATGATCGCAGGCAGGCCGTCGGCGATGAGCATTCGAAAGGGAAGGAGGTCGCGGCTCCAAATCCGGTCGAAGCTCGCGTTGACGACCGGGAGCGTGAGATGAGAATCT
>DAHVAK010000297.1 GCA_027314665.1 Spirochaetales bacterium | reverse complement strand
TTAGGTTGCGCGCGGACGCCGACCGCCTCATCCGGCTGTTGGTGAACATCGTAGATAACGCGATCAAGTTCACCGAAGTCGGAGAGGTCCGCATCGAAGCGGCTCGCGGCCCGGGCTCGGTCCTGCTCATCTCGGTGGCCGACACGGGATGCGGCATGGCGAACGAACACCTCGGGCGCATCTTCGATCGCCTCTATCGCATCGACGGCGGGCGAAGCGTTGCCGGCTCCGGGCTTGGCTTGGCCATCGCGAAGCAGATTGCCGTTTCGATGGGCGGCGCCATCGAGGTGACGAGCGTCCTCCATCACGGCAGCCGCTTCACGATCCGCCTTCCCGCGACGTGAGCTCGGGTCCGAGGTGATCCGCTCGCCCTGCGGCGCGCGGCAGGGTATTCCGCTTCCCTTCATCCCTCCTTAACGTGCGCGACGTAGATTCGGTCCACGGGACAGGAACGGCATCTGCGTCTGTCGCGAAGATCTTCATCAAGGAGGCTCACGTGGTGAGCGACGATTCGAGATCGATGTTGAGCAAGGTGCCGGAGGTGACGGCATTCTTCTGGATCATCAAGGTCCTGGGGACAACCGTCGGCGAGACCGCCGCCGACTATTTGAATCTCTCCCTGGGACTCGGATTGCAGGGGGCAAGCCTGGTCATGGGTTCGCTCTTGGCGGTCTCTCTCTTGTTGCAGCTCCGCTACCGAAGGTACGTCCCGTGGATCTACTGGCTCACTGTCATCCTCATCAGCATTGTCGGAACGCTCATCACCGACAACCTGTCCGATGGGCTGCATGTTCCCCTTGAGCTTTCCACCATTGTCTTCAGCCTTCTTTTGGGAGTCACGTTTTACATCTGGTACACCAACGAGAGGACCCTTTCGATACACTCGATCCACACCACGAAGCGCGAGCTGTTTTACTGGGCGGTCATCCTCTGCACCTTTGCCCTGGGCACGGCGGGGGGTGATCTCATGGGGGAGCGGCTCCAGCTCGGCTACCTGGTGTCGCTCCTCATCTTCGCCGGTGCGATTGTTGCCGTGAGCGTGGCCTACCGGTTCTTCCGGCTGAACGGGATCCTTTCGTTTTGGATCGCCTACATCCTCACCCGTCCCCTTGGGGCGTCGTTCGGCGACCTTCTCACGCAGCCGCGCAGCGGCCTCGGCTTTGGTCTCGGCTCGCCGGGCGGTCTGGGATTCGGCAAGGGTTCCGTGAATCTCGTCTTCTTTGCGGCGATCGTGGGTCTGGTCGTTTTGCTCACCGCCGTGAAAATCGACCGCCGGCGCACCGTCTCGTTGGGGAGGGAGTAGACGCCGCCGCCCTGCGAGAGCCGCTTTCGGGGCGATCGGGAGCTTCTACACGACTGCAACCTGCCCCTGGCGGCGCTCTCCTTCCGGGGGGCGGCGCCAAACGGTCCCGCGCCGCTCGTATTCGAGGCGTTCTTCCACCGCATGGGCGACCTGCGCACCCAGGAGCCGCTCCGCAAGCCAGAGGGCAAGGTCGAGGCCCGAGGTCACCCCCGCCGAGGTGACGATCTCTCCGTCGTCGACCACCCGCGCCCGAACGATGACAGCGCCCGCGGCCGCAAGATCCGCGGCGGCGGCGTGATGAGTCGTGGCATTCCGTCCGCGCAGGATCCCGGCGGAGGCGAGGAGCATGGCGCCGGTGCAGACCGAGGCGATGAGGGTCCGTCCGCCGCGATGAAGCTCGGCGACCGCGGCGGGGATTGCGCCGCGCTCCACCTCTGCGCGCACGCTCTGCGAGGTCCGCCCCACCCACCCCCCGCCGGGGACGACGAGGAGGTCGGGTGCGTTCGCCGTCGAGAGAAGGGACTCGGTGCGAAGCCGCAGCCCACGAGCGGTGGTCACCTCCTCGCGAGGCTCGAGGGTGGCGAGCTCCACCACGAAGTCCGGGCGGATGGCCGATGCCGAGCGCAGGACCTCGAAGGGCGCCAGGGCGTCGAGCTCATCGAAGCCGTCGAAGAGAAGAATTTGGGCCTGCACGGTCACCTCCTGTCGTGCGAACGCAGGACCGTGCCGTGGGAAGCACGCCCCCTTCTCAGCCGTCTGAACCGGACGGCGCGCTACGGCGCGTAGAGAGAGCTCTTCAGCTTGCGCACGAGGACGATCTTCCGCACCTTGATCTGGATAGGATCCTCCCGCGGAATCTCGCTGCCGAGGAGAATCAGATCGTCGCCTGCCTTTCGCAGCTCACTCGGGCGCAGGAGCACCCGCCGCGTGGAGCCTGCAGGCGAGCGCTCGATGATCTCGAGCAGCTCGGAGCCCGTTTTCATGGCCTGCTCGATCAGTCGGACCTTCCCAAGGTAGTCGAGCCCCTTGGCCTCGCTCTTCTCGGGGCGGGAGGTCGCCTGCGCGATCTGATCGGGGAAGAGAATCAGCTTCTTCTTGATTCGCGCCGAAAGCTCGCCCTTCAGCTCGTCGGTGAGCTTCAGGCCGTCGAGGGTGCGAACCAGCTCACGGTTGATCGCCTCCCGGCGCTTGCCGTCGTTGGAGGGCGCGGGGCGTCCGGGGATATCCGTCGCGGCGGAGAGGGGCCTCGCGACGCCGATCGCGCCGAAGCCGCGTCCGCTCCCCTTTCGGATCGAGGGCCTGCCCGCGATCTGGATTTGCGGCAGGGGGCCGACCCCGGCGCGATCGAGGGCGCGCTGCCACTCCTCGCTCTCGCGGGGGTCGAGGAGATAGACCCCCGGGGCAAGGGTCTTGCGGATCCAGGGCTTCATGATCTCCGAGTGGTCGATGAGGTGCCTTCGCTTCTCGTCGGCGGTGAGGACGATCCCCGCGTAAAGCCCGATGCCCCGGTACTCTGCCTCCCAGCTCTCGAGGGAGAAGCGGACATTCTGGGGGAGCTCCCTCCCACTTGCCGACTCGACAAGCGCTTGAAAATCAACCCCGGAAAGGGCTCGGTCCAGGCCGCGGAGAAAGGAGCGCTTGGTGAGCTCGTATTGGGGATAGATGTCGAAGGTGGCGATCTCCGCGGCGAGAGCGATCTCGATGCCCTCGGCGAAGGTCGCCTGAGGCATCACCGTGAGCACGAAGTTGGGCTGCACCACCAGCCCGCCTTCCTCCTTCGGCCCGCGCGTCCGAGCTGGCTCGCAGGGGAGGGCGTTCTTGCGATAGCCGCTCTTGCCCGAGGGGGTAAGCATCTCGAGCTCGATGAGGCCGCTCAAGAGCCGGGCGAGCTCCGAGCCGTCCAGCTCTTGCCTTCCCTCCTTCGCTTCGCCGCACACCGCCGCGAGGATGCGCTCTATCGACAGGAGCGGATAGCAGCGCTTGGCATCGAGGCTCGCAAGCAGATCGCACAGAAGCTGCGCCCGCTGCTCGATCCGGGCCTGGAGGGCCTCTTCCTCGCCGGGATTCATGGGACCCTCGATCGGTGCGCGATCGAGGGAAGCGCTCGAGAGGATGAGGCTTCGGCTCGCCTCATCCAGCGACCCGAGCGCCCGCAGGCGAGCAAGGTCGATCTCGAAGGCCCCGTCGGCGGGTTGGAGGATGCGCAGCCGGGCGAGGGCCTGCGCGAGGAGATCGAGTCGCGGGCCACGCTCGGTTTTCACAACGAGGGAGGGAAAGAGGCGCAGGAGCTCGTCCTCGGCGCGCTTCTTGAACCTGCCGTCCGCCTTCAGCAGACTCTCGTGGTGGGCGAGATAGGAGATGAAGGCGAGCACGAGCTGATCGCGCAGCCAGGGCGGCGACGGCTCGCTGCCGCTTGCCGGACGGGAGGGGAAGAGGATCTCCGGGTGGATGGCGATGCCGGTCAAGGCGGGCTGGAGCAGGGGGTTGATCCGCACGCGAGGGCTCTTCGGGGCGCCATCGCGGTAGACGAGGAGGCGCTCCTCGAGGTTGATCAGGTGGTTGTGAAGGTCGATGTAGCCCCGGTCCGCCGCGAAGAAGGCGTGGATTCGCTCCGGCTGAGGCTCGCCGAGAAGGGCGATCGCGGAGAGGATCTCGGCGTCGAGTGAGTCGATTCGATCGAGAATGCGCTCCCGCGTCGAGGGTCTGCGGAGAAAGACAATCAGCTCCTCGATGAGCGAGTGCTTGTTGAAGGGAGTTTTGAGCTCACCCAGGTAGTTGCGCATGATTTCGAAGAAATCCGCGTCGGGCAGGGTGAGCATCCGTTTCTTCCAGTGCTCGATGTCGTCCATCCGCGTTCCGTGCAAGAAGAACCAGCAGGGTGCTGACAAACTCAAAGGTGCCTGCCAAAACGGCGTTTTCTCGAGCCGAATTGGGGCAAGAGGCCACAAAAAACGCCGGTTTGGCGGCGGGTCAATCACGTTGTCAGCACCCTGCTAGCGTACTCCCAATCGCTCGCGGGTGCAAGGGCTTTCCCCTCCCGCCCTCCCCGATGTCCAATCCGCTTTCATGCTCCTCGTGAGGGCGGAAGGTGCTTCCTTGACCCCGTGCTGCCCCTGTTGTAGGATTTGTCGTCTCCCCAGCAAGCCTCCAAAACGAGAGGGGTCTCCTACCGATGAGCCTTCTTGGCATCGATGTCGGCACAACCGGCTGCAAGGCTGTTCTCTTTTCGGACGAAGGCCCGATCCTCGGCTCGGCCTACGCCGAGTACGACATAAAACGACCGCAGCCCGGCTACATGGAGCTCGATGCGCAACGAGTCTGGGAGGCGGTGAAGGCGACCCTTCGAAAGGCGTTCTCCTCCGCCGGTCGCGAGCCCTGCCGCGCGCTCTCGGTGGCCTCGATGGGCGAGGCCTTCGTTCCGGTCTCCGCGGGGCGGCAGATTCTCGGCGCCTCGATCCTCCTGTCGGATCGGCGAGGAGCCGAGTACGTGGACGGGCTTCATCGTTCCCTTTCGGACGAGGAGTGCTATCGCATCAGCGGCAATCCCGTGGGCGCGCAGTACGGCCTTCCGAAGCTCATGTGGATCAAGGAGCACCAGCCCGATCTGTACCGAGATACGTACAAGTTCCTGAATTGGGCGGGCTTCGTTGCCTACATGCTCGGCGCCGGTCCCAGGGTGGACTACACCCTTGCAAACCGAGATCTTCTGTTCGACATCCGGAGTGCGGACTGGTCGCCGAAGCTCTTGTCGGCGTCCGGCATCGACCGAGACAAGCTCCCGGACTGCGTCGCTCCCGGTGCGGCACTCGGCGCCATCGCGCCCGCAACCGCCTCGGAGTTGGGGCTCCCCCCCTCGACGATGATCGTGGCGGGGACGCACGATCAATGCGCAAACGCCCTCGGCTGCGGCGTCATCTCGCCCGGACAGGCCATGTACGGCATGGGCACCTTCCCCACCATCGTGCCCGTCTACTCCGAGCTGCCCGACCCGAGCAGGATGGTCCGCTTCGGGCTCAACACCGAGCACCACGCCATTGCCGGGCGCTTCGTGAGCTTCCTCTATCACATGGGCGGGGCCACGATTAAGTGGTACCGCGACACCTTCGCCGCCTCCGAGCACCGCGCGGCGCGAGAGCGGGGAGGCGACGTCTACGAGCAGCTCTTCTCGGAGCTCCCCGCGGAGCCCGGGCCCCTCATGGTGCTCCCCCACTTTTCGCCGATGGGCCCGCCTGATTTTCTCTCGGACTCCTCCGGCGTCATCGTCGGGCTGAAGAGCCACACGCAGCGGGGCGCGATTCTCAAGGCGATTCTCGAGGCGAACGCCTTCGCGCTCAAGATCTCGGTCGACAACCTTGCGTCGGTCGGGGTCGCCCTCGAAGGCTTTGCGGCCGTCGGCGGCGGGAGCCGCTCAGAGGCCGCGGTTCAGCTCTGCGCGGACATCTTCGATCGTCCCTTCACGCGACCGAACGTCACCGAGGCGGGGGCCTTGGGCGCCGCCATCCTCGCCGGGGTTGCGAGCGGGGTCTACCCCTCTGCCGAGGCTGCGGTGCGGCAGCTCGTGCGCGTCGAGCGGCGCTTCGAGCCCGACCCGAAGGCCGCCCTGCGCTATCGGGAGCTCTACGAGAAGTTCCGGGAGCTGAGCCGGCTCATGACGCCCTTCGCCCGGAGTTGGTCGAGCTTTCAGCGGGAGGGCGGCGAGCAGTCAACGCCGTGAGCCTGCGCGATGCGTTACTCGTCCCAGAGCTCGATGTGGTACTTGTAGCCCTGCTCGGTGAGGAACTTCTGGCGGTTGCCGGAAAACTCCTCCTCGGTGGTGTAGCGGGATACGATCGAATAGAAGAAGGAGTTGCGCTCCTTGGGCCGAAGAATCCGCCCGAGCCTCTGGGCCTCCTCTTGGCGGGAGCCGAAGGTGCCTGAGACCTGAATGGCAAGGGAGGCGTCCGGAAGATCGATCGCGAAGTTGGCCACCTTCGATACGATGATCACCCGCACCCTCCCGGCGCGAAAATCGTTGTAGATCTCTTCGCGCTTGGAGTTGGGGGTCTGGCCCGTGATGATCGGCGCTCCGGTCGCCCGCGCAATCTCGGCGAGCTGAGCGAGATACTGTCCGATCACGATGATCGAGTCCTCGGGGTGGTTTTCGATGAGCTGCCGGGTGATCTCTATCTTAGCCGGGTTCTCCGAGGCGATGCGGAACTTCTGCCGCTTGTCGGCGGTTGCGTAGGGGACGCGCAGGGCATCGGGAAGGTCGACCCTGATCTCGTAGCACTTCGCCTCCGCGATCCAGCCCTTTGCCTCCATCTCCTTCCAGGGTACGTCGTAGCGCTTGGGGCCTACGAGCGAGAAGACATCCTCCTCCCGTCCGTCCTCCCGCACGAGGGTGGCGGTGAGCCCCACGCGGCGCACGGCCTGAATCTCGGCGGTCACGCGGAAGACCGGGGCGGGCAGGAGGTGGACCTCGTCGTAGATGATGAGCCCCCAATTCCGCTCGCGGAAGATCCGAAAATGCGGGAAATCACCCTCTTTGGCCGGCCTCCAGGTGAGGATTTGATAGGTCCCGATCGTGACCGGCTTGAGCTCCTTCTTGTCGCCGGTGTACTCGCCGATCTCCTCGCGGGTGAGGGTGGTCTTGTCGAGCAGCTCGTCGATCCATTGGTGAACCGCCGCGATATTCGTCGAGAGGATGAGCGTGCTCGTCTTGAGCAGGTCCATGATAGCCATCCCGACGACGGTCTTGCCGGCGCCGCAGGGAAGGACGATCGTACCGAAGCCGCTGCCGGCCTGGCCGTCCCCGGTGAAGGCCGAGGCCGCCTCGCGCTGATAGTCGCGCACCGCGAAGGCGAAGCCGTCGGCGGTTCGGCTGCGCAGGGTGAGCTCGACGGGCTCGCCTCGGGCAAGCGGCGCCTCGTCCTTGACCGGATAGCCAAGCCTCGTGAGCTCGAGCTTCACGGTCCCCCGATCGACGAGGCTCAAGTAGAAGCCTCCGGAGCTCGGAAAGAGCAGCGACGCGAGGCGTTTCTGGCTCGCAAGCTCCGCATAGATCGCCTGCTCCGTGACGCTCAAGAAGAGGCGATCGCCGTCGTCGGTCGGTAGGAGGACGAGCTTGCCGAAGCGCGAGACCGTGTCGCGGATCGTGAAAAGGACGTTCTCGGGCACCGCGAAGCGCGACCAGCTCGAGAGGCGCCGGATCACCTCCTCGGCGGTGAGCCCCGCGGAGGCGGCATTCCAGAGGGAGAGGGGGCTGATGCGGTAGGTGTGAAAGTGCTCCGGGCTTTTCTCAAGCTCGGCGAAGGCCGCTATGCTCGCCCGCGCCTCCTCGAAGCCGGGGGCGTGGACGTCGAGAAGCAGGGAGCTGTCGCTTTGAACGACGAGGGGACGAGGGCGGTCTTCGGATGCCATGGGAGCGATAGCGTAGCGCGGCGGGCCCCCTTCCGCAAGAGGCGGCGCGCGCTCTTTCTCCGCTCGCGCGGGGTGACAGCCGCAGACCAGCGCCATATGATGGGGTATGGTCCAGCTCGATGCGGCGCACCACTGCGCCTTCGATCACTATTCCTTCTGGCGGGAGCTTTTCGCCCAGCAGAGCTCTCGCCGGGAATGCGCGGGCTGGTTCGAGAGCGCCTCGAAAGCGGCAGGGTGGAGTCCTGAAGGCGACGACTCACCGTACCTGCCGGCCGACGGCTCGCCCCCCAAAAGGCGCAGGACTTGAAATGCGGCTGATCGTTCACTACGAGGACCGGTGGCTTCTCGCGGTGGAGAAGCCTGCAGGCGTGCACACCGCGCCCCTGCGAGCAGGGGAGGGAGGTACTCTCCTTGAGGAGGTCATCGCGCGCTACCCCGAGGTGGCTCTCCTTCCCGGAATGAAGCCCGTCGAGCCGGGGCTCCTGCACCGCCTCGACCGCGAGACCTCCGGGCTCGTGCTGGTGGCCCGCACCCCCGAGGCCTTTGCCTCGCTTCGGGCCTCCTTCGAGGGGGAGGCGGTGGAGAAGAGCTACCTCGCCGTGTGCCGGCGCCTGCCGGACCGAACGGCCCTCTGCGAGCCCGGCGGGCGCCTTCGCATCGAGAGCCGCTTCGCCGCCTACGGGCCCGGCAGGCGCCGGGTGCGCCTCGTTGAGCCGGGAGTGAGCGCGGAGGGCGGAGAGCCTCGGTCGCTTGCGGGAAGCGGCGCGTGCGGCTCGCCGGTCCGCGGAGCGGAGCCGCCCCTGAAGGGCTCCGCAAACCCGGCTACCGGCTCGATGGCGCGCCGGCTCGCCAAGGGGGCGAGCGATCGCCGCTATGCTACCGAGATCGAATGGCTCGACGCGAAGGGAGCCCTCGTGCTAGTGCGCGCGCGAATCGCGATCGGGTTTCGCCATCAGATTCGCGCGCACCTCGCGGCCCTTGGGCTTCCCATCCTCGGGGATCGCCTCTACGGGGAGAGCGGACAGGAGGAGTCGGGCGATCGGCTCTACCTCCACGCCGCGAGCATCACCCTTCCCCATCCGCAGGATGGCCGGCTCCTTGCCCTTCAGTGCCCCCTCCCGGCGGAGTTTCTCCGGCTCTTCCCCTCGAGCGCCTTGGGATGACTTTTCGCTTGCCGTCGGGCAAGTATATGCGTATAATACTATATAGAAAGACTGTGTCGATGGCCGACTCTCGACCGAGAGGCGGCAACGCCAGGAGAGGGTATGAACACACCGCAACCGAAGGTCGTTATCTTCACGACCCCGACGTGCAGCTTCTGCAGGTCGGCGAAGCAGTACTTCAACGAAAAAGGGGTGAGGTACACCGAGGTGGACGTTGCCCGCGACCCGCGGGCGGCCGAAGACGTCATGAGGCGGACCGGCCAGATGGGAGTGCCGGTCATTCTCATCAACAATCGGCCGATCGTCGGCTTCGATCGGCCGAAAATCAATCAGATGCTCGGTATTCGAGGCTAAGAGAGGAGGAACGATGAAGCTTCAACCGTTAGACGACAGGGTTCTCGTCGAGTTTGGCGGCGAGAAAGAGGAGCGCACGCGCTCAGGGCTGATAATCCCCGACACGGCGAAGGAGAAGCCCCGCGAGGGCGTTGTCGTCGCCGTGGGCACCGACGAGGACCTGCAGACGAAGGTAAAGGTCGGCGACAAGATTCTCTTCGCCAAGTACGGCGGCGAGGAGATCCAACTCGACGGCAAGGACTTCCGCATCGTTCAGCGAAGCGACATTCTCGCAGTCTTCAAGAACTAGCTGCGAAGTCCCGGCGGTCAGCGCCGCCGGATTCTTCGCTTCGTGCGCTCGCGCGGCGAGCGGGTGCTTCCCGCTCGCCGCGCTACCTTTCCATCACCACCGCTCGGCTTCTGCGGATGGCGACCGGAGCGGGAGGTCCGAACCCGCACGCGGCCGCCCGTTGGAGCGTGCGGTCGAACTGCTCCGCCGATACGTGAGTCGGCTCGGCAAGAATGAGCCTTCCGCCGGGCTTGAGCGCGGCGTGCAGCTCGCCGAAAAAGCGGTCGGGATTCGGGACCTCGTGCGCAACGGCGAACGCAAGGGCGAGATCCACGGTGCCATCGAGATCCTCGACCTTCAGCGAGTCCGCGGCGCATTGCCTCGCCTCGATGCGGTTCGAGAGCCCCGCGCGCCGCGCCCGCCTTTCCATCCCGGCAAGCATCTTCGCCTGAAGGTCGACGCACACGACGCGCCCGCTCGCGCCGACGAGGCGGGCGAGCGGGATGGAGAAGAACCCCATCCCGCAGCCCGGCTCGAGCACGATCATTCCCTGCGAAACCCACGGCGCGAGAATGGAAGCCGGTTCCTGTCCGATGCGCCGGAGCGGACTCGCGAGGGCGTATCCGAGCCACCAGGGACAGACGTGCTCCTCCATATCAGCCCACCTCCGTCGGGCTCTGCGGGGCAGCCCCCTCGTCGTGCTCGTTCGCCTCGCGAAGGCGGTCGCGCAGGTCGCGCTTCCTCCGTCGCTCGCGCGAGGCCTCTCCCACCGAGTGCGGGCGATTGAACAGGATCGTCGTGAGCAGCAGCAGCCCCCACGCCTGCCAGAACCCGATCGTCGGCAGGCGGAAGAGGACCGGCATCAGCCAATTCCAGAGCCACGAGACGACGAATCCCATGAGAATGAAAATGCCCCCGAGAAAGGCGATCCCTGCGATGATGACGAGCGCCTTGATTGCGGGGTGAAACTCCCGAAAACGAGCCCGTCCCGATCGATGATTTCGTATCATACAATCCTCCTCTCACTTCCCTGTCAGCTCTCTGCGATCCACTGCCGAAGCGCCGCGCCGAGCCTGCGGATTGCCGCGCGCTTTCGCGCCGAAAGCGTCTCGACGGGTATCCCGGTGCGCTCGGAGAGCTCCTTGAAGGTCACACCTTCAAAGACCTGTCCGACGATGACCTCCCGCTGAGGCTCGGGCAGGGCGTGGATGGCCTCGACGACCGCCTCTGCCATCTCGTCTCGGACGAAGTCGTCGAGGGGATCGAGCCCGGCCTCCGAGACGATCGCCTCGAAGACCTCCTCGGTCACATGGACGAGGCCCGCCTCCCTGCGGGTCCGGTCGCGGCGCCACAGGTCGATGATGCGGTTCCTGATCGCCGCGCGAATCCATCCCGAGAGGTTCTGCACCGGCGCGAGGGAGCCCGCGGCGCCGAGGGCGCCGAGAAAAGCGTCCTGCACGATGTCCTCCGCCTCGGCGAAGAGCACCCCGGCACGCGCGACCTGGCGCATGAGGCTTCCCCTCTCCCCGCGATAGAGTCTTTCGAGTTGCTGTCGATCTGGTTCGCGATTGTCCGTTTCGTTCATGGTCTTCACCCTCTACGACGCACGAGCGGAGGAATATGTGATCTCTGTGCTGCTTTTCCTCTCTGAATTGCGAGAGAGGCTCAGTCCGCGCCGGGGAGACTCAGGGTGAAGGTGGTCAGCTTTTCGCCGCCGCGCGGATTCCCTCCGGCGGGCGCTTCGCCGTCGCGCTGCTCGCGGCTCGCCGGCTCGATGGGAAGGCTTGTTACCGAGAGCTTCCCTCCGTGTGCCTTCGCGATCTCGCGGGCAATCGCAAGTCCGAGCCCCGAGCCCCCGCTCGCGCGAGCCCGATCCGTCGTGACGCGGTAGAAGCGATCGAATACCCTTGGGAGGTCCTCCTGCGGGATTCCGGGACCGCTGTTGCTGACGGCCACCGCGATCGCGGGGGAGGTCGATGAGCGGTCGGGGCGCACGGAGACCTCGATGGTGCCGCGCTCCGGGGTGTACTTCACCGCATTGTCGAGGAGGTTCATCAGCAATCGGACGAGATGATCGATGTCTCCCGTGACGCTGCCCCCCGGCTCGATCTGAATGACGAGCTGCTGGTGGCGCGCCTCGGCGAGCCCGGCGACCTGCGCGGCGGTCGCCGCCACGAGGTCGCTCAGGTTTACGCGGGCGGTGCGCAGCATGCCGTGACCGACGTCGAGGCGGGTGAGGTAGAGCAGATCGTTTGCCAGGCGGATGAGGCGGTCGACCTGCTCGCCCATGGAGGTGAGGGTGGCGCGATAGTGATCGTTGTCACGGGGGCGGCTTAAGGCAACGTCGATCTGGCCTCGCAGGACGGCGAGCGGGGTGCGCAACTCGTGCGAGGCGTCGGCGCTGAAGCGCCGCTCCTGCGCGAAGCCCACTTGGAGGCGATCGAGCATGCGGTCGAAGGTCTCCGCAAGCTCGCTCATCTCATCGCGGGCTCCTTTGTAGCCGATGCGTCGCGTGAGGTCCGTGGCGCTGATCCCGCGGGCGGTCGCGCTCATGCGAACCATCGGCTTGAGGGCTTCGTTCACGAGGAAGATGCCGCCCCCCGCGGCCACCACGAGCATGAGCGGGATTGCGAGGAAGAGCACCTCCTTCAGGCGCTGCAGGGTGTCGCGCACGAAGCGCAGATCCTCGGCAGCCTGGAGCCAGCCGATGATGGTTCCCGCCCCGATGCGCATGGGCTCGGTCATGATGCGCCAGGGGTTGCTCCCACCGCCGGTGGTGGTGGCCCCCTCAACGAGCGCCGGCCATTCGGGCCCGGTGGCGTAGGCGCCCATCCCATCTTCGAGCTTCCCATCCGCGTTGAGGAGGCGAACGGCGAATCCCGAGGCGCCCCGCCCGCCTATCGCGACGCGCATCTCGTCGCGATCGTGAAAGCGGGTTTGGTCGCGCTCCTGCTCCACGCTGGTGGCGGCCTCGGCAATCGCGGCCCGCAGCGACATGTCGACCGAGTCGATGAGGTTGCGCGAAAGCTCCAGGTAGAGAAACGCGCCGAAGAGCGCCCCGCTTGCGCCGATGATGAGCAGATACCATAGGGTGAGACGGATGCGAAGAGGCAGGTAGGAGGCGCGCGGCTTAGGCTTCATTGACTTCCATTCTGTAGCCGACGCCCCGAACGGTCTGAATGAGGGTTCGGTTGAATCCGCGATCGATCTTTCGCCTGAGATAGCCGACGTAGACATCGATGACGTTGGTCTCGCTGTACAGATCGAAGCTCCACACGTGCTCGATGATCTGGGCCCGGGTGAGCGCCTGGTGCGGATGGCGCATGAAGACCTCAAGCAGGGCAAACTCCCGCGGGGAGAGCTCGATGCTCCTCCCCGCGCGGCGCACCTCGTGGCGGGCAGTGTCCAGCTCGAGCTCGTCGAACGTGAGAATCGTGTTGGTCTGGACGGGAGGCCGCCGCAGAAGCGCTCGGATGCGGGCGAGGAGCTCCGGGAAGGCGAAGGGCTTGATGAGATAGTCATCGGCCCCGGCGTCGAGCCCGGCCACGCGGTCGGAGACGGTGTCGCGCGCGGTGAGCAGGATGACCGGGGTCTTCATTCCCCGGTTGCGGATCCGCTTCACGATTTCGATCCCGGAGAGCCCTGGAAGCATGATATCGAGGATCACGGCATCGTAGGCATCCGACAGGGCGTGGGCAAGCCCCTCCTTGCCTTCCGTAACCACGTCAACCGTGTAGCCGGCCTCGAGCAGCCCCTGTCGCACGAAGCGCGCAACGCCCGGCTCGTCCTCAACGAGAAGAAGTCGCACCCAACCGCTCCTTATCGGCAGAGGACCACGAGATTGGAACGGTTTCTCCCACATCCTGCCGACCCTGCATTATAGGTCATGGCCGACGGGGCGATCAACTTGGCGCCGCGAACGATTCGCTTGTGTTAGGCGCCACTCTGTGATATAAAGGGCGGCGAGAGAGAGTAGCTGAATGCCGAAGAAGAACTCCATCGATGCCATCTACCAGCCTATTCTTCCCTATCTCACCCGCGTTCAGCGAAACATCCGGCGAGAGATTCGGGTCGAAAACAAGACCGTCAGCAAGATCGTTGACTATCTCTTCCAGACCAAAGGGAAGCTGCTGCGCCCGGCGCTTGCGATCTTCGCCGGCAAGGCGGTCGCCGGGCTGGAAGATGAGTCCACCGACGAGGCCTTGGTGCAGCTCGCGACCGCGATCGAGCTCATCCACAACGCCAGCCTCGTCCACGACGACATCCTCGACGACGCCGGCCTGCGGCGCGAGATCCCGACGCTCAACAAGATCTACAACAACCATGTCGCGCTCCTCGCGGGGGATGTTCTCTTCACCGAGGCCTTCTATCTCATGACGCACCACCTGCGCCAGGAGATCATCGAGCCGATCACGAAGATCACCTCGGGAATGTGTCAGGGCGAGCTCATCAACGAGCTGTACCCGGGAGACAATCTGGACTTCAGCACTTACCTCACGGTCATCACCCTGAAGACTGCGGGGCTCATGTCGGGCGCCACGCAGGCCGGGG
Organism: Spirochaetales bacterium; assembly: GCA_027314665.1. Lineage (GTDB taxonomy): Bacteria > Spirochaetota > Spirochaetia > DAHUYW01 > DAHUYW01 > DAHUYW01. Next base: position 7,387 of record DAHVAK010000297.1, on the reverse strand, counting down.
CCAAGGTCTTCGGGGCCCCACAGGTGGTCGTCGACGCGCTCGGCGAGTATGGGCGCAACGTCGGACTGGCCTACCAAATCGTCGACGACTACGTCGATGACGAGACCGGCTCAATCGAGGGGTTCTCCCTCGACTACGCCTTCAAGGCGGCCGAGAGCGCCCGCGAATCGCTGAAGGTGCTTTCCCCGTCGATCTACAAGGACAAGCTGCTCGATATCGTCGATCTGTTCATCGAGATGGCCGTTCAGAAGGACATGTCCGCGACCGTGAAGCTTCCATAGGAGAAGCGCCTTGGCCGACAGCCTGCGGAGATTCACCCTCGAAGAGCTGAAGCAGTTCAACGGTGAAAACGGCAAACCCATCTATGTCGCCTACGGGGAGAGGGTCATCGATGTCACGGCGAGCAGGCTGTGGCGGGGCGGCACGCACATGAAGCGCCACCAGGCGGGCGACGATCTCACCGAGGCGATGGCCGAGGCTCCGCACAGCGACGAGGTGTTGAGCCGATTTCCTCAGGTCGGGGTCCTCGTCCGCGAGGGAGAGGCGGAGCCGGACGCCGGCGCCTCGCCGAGGTGGCTTGAGTCGGTGCTCGACCGTTACCCCTTTTTCAAGCGCCATCCCCACCCGATGACCGTCCATTTCCCCATCGTCCTGCTGATCGGTTCCCCTTTCTTTACCTTCCTCTACCTGCTGACGGGGTCGAAGGGGTTCGAAATAACTGCGCTCAACTGCCTCGGTGGAGGCCTGCTGTTCTCGCTGGTCGTCATTCCGACCGGCTTTTTCACCTGGTGGGTGAACTACCTGCATCGCCCGCTCAGGCCGGTGCTCATCAAGATCTACACCTCGATCACGATGTTTCTCGTCGGTCTCACCGCCTTCATCTGGCGCCTCGCCGATCCCAGCATTGCGAGCGGAAGGACCGGCGCGAGCATCCTCTATTTCATCCTCATCTTCCTGCTGCTTCCGATGATCCTCGTCATCGCCTGGCACGGGGCCATGCTCACCTTTCCCCTTCGGGCGGAGCACCGCAAGTAGCACCTTTGGCGCGCGCGCGCCCACTTTTCGAGCTTCATCCCTTTGTGCTAAGGTAGGCTCCGACCTATCCGCCGTCAATCCGGGGCATGCGGGAAGGAGAGCTCACCATGGGCCTGAACGTGAGGATGTGGGGGAAGGCTGTGACCGTCATTCCCCGGATCGAGGACGAGGAGTGGCGCTCCCTCGATTTTGTTTCGAGATGGCTCATCTCCACCCGCTTTGCGGTCGTCATCCTGTCGATCATCTCCGGCATAGTCGCCGGGATTCTCTCCTATCGCGCGGTCGACGTGAACGTCGGGGCCTGGCTCCTTCTGGTGGTCGCCCTTATCTTTGCGCACGCGACCAACAACCTCGTAAACGACCTCATCGATCACCGCAAGGGGATCGATCGGGACAACTACTACCGGGCGCAGTACGGTCCGCAGCCCCTCGAGCGCGGCTTCATGACCTCCCGCGGACTTACCCTCTACGCAGCCGCGAATCTCGCGGTCGCCCTCGCCTGCGGCGCCGTTCTGGTGTGGTATCGCGGCGGGCTCACCCTCCCGCTCGTGGCGGTCGGGGTCTTCTTCATCATCTTCTACACCTTTCCGCTTAAGTACCTCGCCCTGGGCGAGCTTTCGGTGCTGCTGGTCTGGGGACCCTTGATGATCGCGGGGGGATACTACGTCCTCGCCGGGAGCTGGGACTGGAACGTCGTGCTTGCGAGCCTGCCCTTCGGGCTAGGCGCGACGATGGTCATCTTCGGCAAGCATATCGACAAGTACGAGATGGACCGCGAGCGGGGAGTGCGTACCCTTCCGGTGGCGATTGGCGAGGGTCCGTCGCGCCTCGTGGCCATCGCCCTGGTTGCGCTGCAGTACCTGGTGACGCTCTACCTCGTGATCGTCGGCTACTTCACGCCGATCGTGCTCATCGTGGTGCTTTCGCTCCCGCTGTTCTTCAAGAGCATGCTCCCGATGTACCGCAAGCCGAAGCCCGCGGAGCGCCCGGTCGACTATCCCGCCGACGCCTGGCCCCTCTGGTTCGTCGGCTCCGCCTTCGTCTACACCCGGCGCTTCGGGCTGCTCTACGTGGCAGGGCTCATCTGCGACACGGTTCTGCGCCGGATCCTCGGATAGTCTTCCCGACTGACGGGCGCGGCGGGCACGCCCGAATCGCGCCGCGCCGAAGGCACCCTACCCAGGCGGCAGGAGCTCAGGGAAGGGATTGGCTGTCTGAAAGCCGGTCTTGCCCTCCTTGCGAAAGCGCTCCAGGCGCCGGATGGTGAGCTCGGCGAAGAGGGGATCGATGTCGAAGGTGTAGCAGATGCGCCCGAGACGCTCGGCCGCGATGAGGGCCGTGCCGGAATGCGCGAAGAAGTCTACGACCAGGGATCCCTCCTCACTGCTCGACCTGAGGATGCGCTCGAAGGCGGCAAGGGGTTTTTGAGCGTAGGCGCCGGGGACATTCTCCTCCATTCGATAGAATACCTGCTGGATGTCGACCCAGATGTTTCCGGGCCGCAGGGTCTCGGAGCGGCTCCGCTCGAGGTTTTCGGTGCGCCGCCCGGCGACGGTCTTGTAGTATCCCCGCAGGATTTTGGGGATCCCGGTGTAGACGACGTGGAAGGGGGGGGCGCCCTTCGCGTAGCAGAGCAGCTCCTGGCGGACGCTCATCCAGTTGGCCTGTGTTCCGTAGCCCCGCTGGTTGCGCAGGCTGAGGAAGCTCCGCGAGCGAAGCTCGGGATAGGCGCGCATCAGGAGCATGAAGTCGGGAAGCGGCTGAAAGTGCCGGTTCTGATCGGCGCCGAGCCAGACGTAGAGATGGCTGTTCGCATCGAGCACTCGCAGGGCGTTCTCCACCCAGGCCCGCGAGAACTCGAGGTAGTCGGACAGCTCGGTCCGGAAGAGCCGCCCGGAGCTGCGGCCTCCGACGGCGAGGTTGTAGGGCGGATCGCTCACGATGAGGCGCGCCCGCCGCCCTCCGACCAGGCGCTCTACCTCGGGCCAGGAGGCCGCGTCGAGGACCCCGACGCGATGCCCACGAAGGCTGTCCTCCCAGACCTCGCCCCGAGCGAGCCTGCAGTAGGCCTGGAGGCGGGCTGCGAGCTCAGGGGCGGTGTCCAGGCGGGGAAGGGGCTCTCGATCCATGGCCCTAGATCGTCACGAGCTTGTCGGCGGAAATCTCGTTGACGTAGATGAAGGCATAGCGACCCGAGTCCTCGTGGTGGCGGCTGCCAGGAAAGCAGACGCTTTCGAAAAAGAAGATGACGTCGAGCATGTCCTGATTGGAATCGGTGCACGAATATCGATAGTAGATATCGTGATTTTCGAGGATCTCTCGCACCTTCGCGTCCACCGCAAGCTCGGCGTCGATGAGCTTGCGGATGGTCGAACGCAGCCCCCCGTACCAGGCGTGCGCGAAGAAGGCAAGATTGAGCTTCTTTTTCTCGTCCATGTAGTACAGCTCATAGACCCCGCCGACGGAGGGCACCGAGCGGACGATGTCGTACTTGTCGGCTTTCTTGAGAGGCGACCAGCTTACGGTGAAATAGGCGGCGTCGTCCCGCACGCGCTTCGTGATGGTCGGCTCTCTCATACCGTCATTCTAAAGCGCATCGTATCTCGTGTACAAGCCTCAAGTTGACAGCGGCTCTGAAACGTGGTATAAGTAGCCCAACAGTCCTCTCGGACGAGCTGTGATCGAGAAGCGCACTGTTCGGTCGGCGGGAACTGGGTTCATTCGAGGCATCGTGCTTCTCTTTTTCAGGCTTGAAAGGGTTGCGCTCGGTGATTCTTAGGTGAGAGCGAGTTTGCGGTACCGTCCGAGAAGAGGAACAACCTCCCGCGCGGGGTCGTTCATCCCCACTTCGTCCATTACCCCCGTTACTTTCGACATATCCACAGAGGCCCAATGCGTGACCAACGTAAGAGCAAATCTATCGTTGATAGGTTGAGCATTTTTGATTTCTCCGGAGTGAAGCTCTGGGAAAAAGGAAGGAAACGTCGACATGTCCAAGAAGATCTATGTGGGTAACATGAGCTACGCGACGACTGAGGATACCCTGCGGGATCTCTTCGCAGCGTACGGAGACGTTGAGTCTGTCAGCATCATCACGGACAAGTTCACCGGGCGCGCGCGCGGGTTCGGCTTCGTGGAGATGGGGGCCGATGACGCCGCGCAGGCGGCGATAGCCGCGTTGAACGGACAGAAGGTTGACGGGCGCGAGCTCAAGGTCAACGAGGCACACGACCGAGCGCCGAGGCAGAGCGGCGGCGGCCAGGGTCGCAATCGATACTAGCGACTCGGGCTCATTCGGAGAAAGGGGAGCCGCACGCTCGCCCACGGGTGGAGGGTGCGGCTCCGTATCTTTTCTCGCTCGGGCCTGCGCCGAGGAAACCCGTCCCACCTCCTCGTTCCCTTGTTACAAAACCGTTTTGCTTGTATATTCTTCAGCGGAGTTGGAGGCCGAATTGTATGAAGCGCACTGACATGCTGAGGAAGGAGCGCGAGCTCCGCCAAGCTCGAAAGAAAGAGCTCCGAGTTGCCTCCCACGAGGATAAGAAGGACTCGGTGTCTGTTGGCGCCTATATCGACCGACTGCATTCGCTTTTCTTCCATGACGAGACGCGGATCTACAACACGAAGCATTCGGTCGAGATCCTCGAGCTGCTCGAGGAGATCAAGAAGGCGCTCTCCGTGGAAGACTGCGATACCGTTATTCGCAAGGCGATTCGCAAGAGCAAGGTCACGGAAAAGGATCTCGCCTTCCGTGAGCTCAAAGAGCTGATGGGCAGCTAGCGGGTTGCTGACTGAAAGACTCGGTAGGACCCGCCAAAACGGCGTTTTCATGAGCAAGCTTCGAGTGGTAGTCCAGAGAAAACGGCGTTTCGGGAGCGGTTCGACTGCCCTGTCAGCGCCCTGCTGGAGTCGCTCGCTCACCCCATCCTCCCGATAGGAGGACCCGATGTCCGACCTGCCGGAAAGCCGTCGAGAGCCGCTCGATCGCCTGCGAAACGAGGTCATCGAGAGGCTAACCCTCAATTTCGCCCACGATCGGCTCAAAGAGAGCGACTTCGAGTCGCGGATTTCGCGGGCCACGGGGGCTATCTCGCGGGGAGAGCTCATCTCGCTCGTGGACGACCTCCCCGGGACCCCCTTGGAAGCGGGGCGCACTGGGCAGGAGGAGGAGCTCCGAGCGGTCCGCATCAACCACGGTCCGGTTAAAGAGGAGGGCGCGCTCGTCGCGATCCTCGGCGGGGCGACCCGCAAGGGGGTGTGGAGGCCTCCGCGACGGCTCCGCCTGTTCTCCTTCATGGGCGGGATCGAGCTCGACTTCACCCGGGCGGAATTGCCTCCCGAAGGCACCGAGATCACGGTCGTCACGGTGCTGGGCGGGGTCGACATCCTCGTTCCCGAGGGGCTCAATGTCGACTGCACCGGGGTGCCCCTCCTCGGGGGTTTCGATGACGGAAGCACCGGGATAGTCACCGACCGCCCGCCGATCCTCAAGGTGCGCGGAATCGCCATCATGGGGGGAGTGAGCGTGCGCACCCGCAAGGGCCGCCGAGAGCTTCCGCCCCGCCCCTAGTCGGAGGGAGCGCTACTCTCCGAGAGCCTGCACAAGATTCACGAAGGACATGCCTCGATCGAACTCGTTGCGAAACATCTCGAAGGAGGCGCATCCGGGCGAAAACAGCACGGTGTCGCCGGGCTCGGCGCGCTCGAGGGCGGAGGCGAGGGCGGCCTCCAGCGAAGGGAAGGGCCCCCGATAGGCGCGTCCGGCCTGCTCGAGAACCGCAATCGCCTTGGCGGTCGCCGATCCCGCGAGGAGCACGATCTCCTTCGCCCGCGCGGCGACCGGGCGCAAGACTGCAAAGTCAAGTCTCTTGTCGGTGCCGCCGGCGATGAGGATGACCGGCCCGTCGAAGCTCGCAAGGGCCGCGACCGTCGCCTCCGGAATCGTCGCCGCCGAATCGTTGTAGAAGCGGACCCCGCGCCGCTCGCGGACGAGCGACAGGCGGTGCGGAATGCCCGCGAAAGCGGCAAGCCTCGTGCGAATCGTCGGGGCGGGGACCCCCATGAGACGGGCGGCGAGCCCGGCCACGAGCAGGTTGAGCCGGTTGTGCGCCCCGGGAAGGCTTACCCTCTCGGGGACCACGATCTCCTCCCGGTCTGCCTGCCGAAGGGAGCCGACCGCTCCCTCGAGCCATCCCCCCTCGACGCCCTCGGGAAGGCGCGACCGAGAGAAGAGGCGCACCCGCCCCGCGGTCTCCCGCGCAAAACCGGGTCCGTAGGGATCATCGAGGCTGCAGAGGGTGAAGTCCTCGCCCGTCTGGTCGGCGTAGATGAGGCGCTTGTCTGCTACGTATTCCTCCATGCTCCGATAGCGATTCTGGTGGTCAGGGAGAATGTTGGTGATTGCGGCGATCCGGGGCCGCAAGACCCCTTTTCCCCGCAGATCGGCGAGCTGCCAGGAGGAGAGCTCGAGCACGACCGGGGTATCGGGAGGGGCGGCGGCGAGCTCGTCGATGAAGCTCAAGGGCGAGACCGTGATGTTTCCGCCGAGACGTGCCTCAGGGTAGGTCTCCACAAGCGCGTGATGGAGGGCGGAGGAGACGGTTGATTTCCCCTTGCTTCCGGTGATCGCGACGATCGCCCGGGAGCTCAAGCGCAGAAAGATCGAGATGTCGGTCTCGACCAGGCGCGCCGCAGCGAGGTAGGGGGAGGAGAGGGGGACGGCGGGATTCTTGATTACGATGTCCGCCTCGCGAAAATCGCGCTCGTCGTGGCGCCCGAGGACGTAGCGAAGCGGGTAGGGCGAGAGCGCCTCGATCGATTCGGCGAGCTCCGCTTCGCCGCGCAGGTCGGTGACGGTCACTTGCGCCCCGTGGCGCGAAAAGAAGGCGGCCGATGCCGCGCCCCCGCCGTGCAGGCCAAGTCCCATGACCGTGACCCGCATTCCGGGGAGCTTCGTGAGGTCAAAGCTCAATCTTGTACTCCTTCATGTCATTCTCGCTGAGGTAGGGGGTAACCTTCAAGGTAGCCCACAGCTCCCCCCAGTAGTCGGGCACCCGCTGCTTGATGGCCTGAAAGGTTGGGAGGGCCTCGGAAAACCCCGAGCCGCGAAGCGCCGCCTCGATGTTGCGCATCTCCGGCTTCAGGAACTGAAAGGCCTTGTGAAGGTAGGGGAGGTGCCTGCGGCGCCCTTCGAGGGAAAGACGCACCGGGATGTGGCAGACCGTGCGATAGCGGCAGACGAAGGGATAATAGGGATAGGAGCGCAGGCCCTTCGGCAGGAGGAGCTTGCTGAAGAACTTCGTGAGGTCGGCGTCCATCCAGATCCCCTGGATGAGATACCCGCGACCGGACT
>DAHVAK010000296.1 GCA_027314665.1 Spirochaetales bacterium | reverse complement strand
GGTCCGTCTCCATCGCCTCGGGATACGGATTCTCCTGGTCGCCGGCGCGCGGCAGCGAATCGATGATATCCTCGCGGTCTACGGCATCACGAGCAGCTCGGTGGGGTCGGTGCGCATCTCGAGCCCTGAGGCGATGCCGTTCATCAAGATGGCCGCCTTCGATGCCGCAACGCGGGTGATGACCCTTCTCGCGGGCTCGAGCGTCAACGCGGTGATCGGAAACTGGGTCCGCGCGCGAAGCCTCGGCGTGGTCGGAGGCGTCGACTATCAGAGCAGCGGCACGGTGGACAAGATCAGGGTCGATCTCGTCGAGCGCGCCCTTTCGGAGGAGCTCGTCCCGATCTTCCCCTGTATCGGCTGGAATGCCCTCGGTGACCCCTATAACCTCTCCTCGAGCGAGCTTGCAAGCTCCTTGAGCGTCGAGCTCAAGGCCGAAAAGCTCTTCTTCGTCACGGATTCCGGCAGGATCGAGGAGACCGGCTACCTCTTGCCCGAAACCGTTACCCGGGATACATCGGGTCGCATCTCCCGTCTCGATCTCGCGCAGGCCTCCGCCTTCCTCGAGCTGAATCGAATCGGGGGGGCGGGGGCTCCGTGGTATGAGCTTCTCTCGCACGCCTATGCCACGTGCCGCGGAGGGGTGAAGCGGGTGCACGTGGTCGACGGGAGGATCGAGGGGGTGATCCTGAAGGAGGTCTTCACGAGCCTCGGCTCGGGAACGATGGTCTACGCGAACGAGTTCGAGCGGATTCGCCCGATGCGAAGCGAGGACATCCCCGACGTCCTTCGCATCATGCAGCCCTTCATTCGAAGCGGGGCCCTCGTCCCTCGCGACGAGCATACCCTCGAGCGGCAGAGCCGCGACTACGTCGTCTATGGGGTCGACGGGGTCACCCACGGCTGCGGAGCCCTCCATCGCTATCCGGACGGCTTCGCCGAGATTGCGGCGGTCGCGGTCGACCATGGCTTCGTGCAGCTCGGCATAGGCAATCGGATCGTTACCTACCTGATGGAGAAGGCGCAAAGCGAGGGGGTGGAAAGGCTTTTCCTGCTTACCACGGGAGCCTCGGACTGGTTTCTTCAGCTCGGATTCGTCCCCGGGGAGCTCGCGATGCTTCCCGAAGAAAAGCGGCGGAGCTACGATCGAGCGCGCAACTCACGCATCATGATCGCCAATCTCGCCGCCGGCGCACGGAAGGCGTAGCAGGCTGCAGGCACGCGCAATGGCGGCGGCAACGAGGGAGCCCCCGCGAACCAGGCTCGCGCCTCAGGCGAGAGAGCATCCGGCGTTCGCGGCCCGTCGCTTGCGTCACCGGCATCCCGTCAGTTGAGGGGCCGAATCGAGATGCTTCCCGACTTCGTGGAGAGTCCCACCCGGCCTTCCCTGCGATTGAGCACCCCGAGAATCCGTTTCGAACTCTGCTCCTCGTACGCGAGGGGAAGGACGCAGTCGATGTCGCCGGTCGCGCTCTCCGCCGCGATCTCGAGATTGGCGCTCACCGGAAGCTTGAGGCGGATGTCCCCGCGAACGGTTCGAAGGTCGACCGTCGCGCCGTCCTCGAGGATGAGGTTTGCCTGGATGTCGCCGCTCACGGTTCTCCCAGCGACGGCCCGCCCGTGATGATCGAGCGCGGCGATCTCTCCGCTCATCGTCGAGATGTTCAGGTCGCCGCTGCAGCGCTCCGCCTCTACGTCCCCGCTCTTGGACTCGGCGACAATCTCCCCCTTTACTCCTTTGAGTCGAATGTCGCCCGAGAGGGTGACAAGCCGGGCCTTGCCGCGGGTTCCCTCGAGTTTGAGGTTTCCGCTCATCCCTTTCAGCTCGATCTCTATCTCGCGCGGGACCGTGATCTCGAAGTCGGCCTTGTAGCGAACCGGCCCCGCCCCCTGCGTCGGATGATGCTGGATCACGAGCCGACCGCCCTCGCGCTGCTGGGTGATCTCGATCCCGGAGGCGCTTGCGGAAGCGGAAGCCGAGTCGTACCCCCAAGCAAGGATCTTCGCGGTAATCCGTATCTCCTGGGCGTCGGTGGAGAGGACCTCCACGTCGCCCCAGGCGTTCTTGAGGCAGAGCGCCGTGATTCCGCCAGCGGGGAGGACGAGCAGCCGTTCGGCCTCGGCCCGCTCCCGACCGAAGAGGTGCCCCAATCGGACGTCAAGGTTGATGCCGGAGAAGTTCTTGAAGGCATCGCGCAGGGACTGCTCCATGCCGCGAAAGGCGCTTTCAAAGCCGCCGGGAAACTTGGAGAAATCGAAGTTGCTCCAGGGTCCGCGCCACTCCTTGCGCCACTTCTCGCCCCAATCGGAGGAGCCCCACCCTTCGTGACATGCGTGAGCGCTCTCCTCGCTGCGCTCGGCCCCGCTCGATCTCCGCTCGCCGCCGCTGCGCTCGGCGCCGCTCGAGGTCGCCTCGCTCCCCTCGTCGAGCGCGTCGAGCAGCAGCCCCGCCTCCTCAACGCTTATGCGGCCCTCTTTCAAGAGCTTGAGAATCTTTGCGCGCTCTTCGCTCATGGTAGCCCTCCTGGGAAACCTACATCCGGACCGATGCCTTAATAATATTAACAATGTCCAGGCCAGGAATCAACAAAATCAATCACAGAATAAAAGATTCTGAATATCCAACACTTCTGTCTCATTGGTCTAGGGCTTCCCGAGGACGGCGAGCGATCCTGGACCCGATGCGGTCGGGAAGGCCTCCCGTGAGCCCGCTTTCTGTCGAGCAAAGAGTGTGCTTGACCGAAGGCCGCCTCGCTAGTAGCTTTTGGCTCGCACAAAAACAGCGCGGTGTCGATTGCGTGTGCCGAAACAGGGAAGGCTGGCAGGTTGCGGTGAGTCGATATGGATTACAGGAGGCAGCTCGAGGAGTGGCTGCGACGACATCCGCCGCAACCAAAGGAAGAGTCGGCGGAGGGGGTGGACCCGCGGCAGGGTGCAGCGCAGCGAAGGCGCGAGCTGCATCGGATGCAGCCGCAGGGACGCCTTGACCTTCACGGCCTCACGGTCGAGGAGGCGACGCTGCGGGCGGATCAGTTCCTGAGGAGCGCGCACGCGAGGGGCCTCAGCAAGGTGCTGATCATTCACGGGAAGGGCAACCATTCGGAGGGAGGAAAGGGAGTGCTCAAAGGCTCGATTCGCGATTTCCTAGCCTCCCATCCTCTTGCCGGCGAGACAGGCGTCCCGCAACGAGAGCAGGGAGGCGAGGGGGCGGTGTGGGTTATCCTTCGTTCGCGAGGCTATCGCTCGCGATAGATAATCCTTCCGCGGGTGAGATCGTACGGCGAAAGCGCGACGCGGACCTTGTCGCCGGGCACGATTCGAATGTAGTGCTTTCTCATCTTGCCGGATAGATGAGCCAGGATGACATGACCGTTCTTCAGCTCGACGCGAAACATGGTGTTGGGGAGAGACTCTTTGACAATGCCCTCAACCTCGATCGCTTCCTCTTTTGCCACTCAAGCCTCCCGATGGATGGGCTAATATCGGGTGATACTATGGAAACAAAAAGCCTTTGTCAACCTTATCGGCATGCCCGCGCCGTTTTTCCGGTTGCTTTGAGTCCGCGAAAACCAACCGGTGCGCTCCCTCGTATGGCAATCCCGGTTGATTTCGGTCTTCCGAAACCAAGGCGCCCGCTGCTTCGTTTGGCTCCTCGCCTTGACTTTTTGAATGAGATCATTCATGGTTTGATGCTCAAAATCCACGGGTTGGGAAGGTAGATGCCAATGGAGAAGACTTTTGTCGACAGCATGAAGGACTCCCTCGTCGCAATGAAAGAGGAGATAATCCAGAACCTCGTTTCAGAGAGCGCGGACTTCAAGGCGCTGGTCGATGACATGGACCCCAAGGATCTTGTTGACCTCGCCGCGGACGACATTGACCGCAAGACCCTGGATACCCTGAGCGCAAAGGACATCAAGCGGCTTCGTCTCATCGACTCCGCGCTTGCGCGAATTCAGAACGGCAAGTACGGTTTCTGCGTAAAGTGCAACAAGCGGATACCCAAAGAGCGGCTAGAAGCGATCCCCTACGCCCTCATGTGCATCGAATGCCAGACCTCGGACGAACGCCGCAATCGCTGATCAGCGTGAAAATCGCTCATCATCCATCTGTGCGCTGTCGATCCTCTAGTAGGGTGGACAAGAAGCGATGGAAATCCGCGAGATCCCTCTGCAGACCATTCCGGTCGCCAATCTTGTAACGGCTCAGTTCGGCCCGGGGATGAGCGTTGTGCTACCCGTCAACCCGAGCCAGTTCATCTACGCGCAGTTCAAGCATATCGACGCTGTCCCCGCTCCTGCAGGCTCCCAGGGTTTCTCCCTCGAACGACTTCGAATGCTCGATTACCTCATTGATCGGCTCATCGCAGCGCGGGGCAGCGGTGCCTACGTCAGGGAGGTTTCGGGGCTGAGCTCTCATGAGCTGAATCTCCTCATCTCGCACTATCAGAGCCTTCTCCGCGAGGCTGCGCCGCGCTCTTCTTCCGCTGTCTACGAAGCGGGGAGGGCTCCCGGTCCCGGGCTCCTCTTCAATCTTGTTGCCTGACTACCGACGACCCTTCAATTGAAATGGGGATTGTGCATGATCTCGCGCTCAAGGGTCGTAAAGGGTCCGTGACCAGGGAAGACCCGCGTGGAGTGCGGGAGAATGAAGAGCCTGCTGCGCACGCTCTCGATGAGGCTCAGCTTTTCCTTCGCGGTAAGGCCGCTGTCGCCGATCCCTTCAAAGAACAGGGTATCTCCGGAAAAGAGCAATTCCTGGCTTTCGCTGTACAGGCAGATGCTTCCCGGGGTGTGCCCTGGGGTGTGAATCACGACGAGGTTCGAGCCGAAGGGATGATCGCCTGCCCGCATGAGGATGTCCGGCTTGGGAAGCTCAGCGATCGCGCGCTCGTAGTAGTCGCCCGAGCCCGTGGCAACCTTCGCAAGGCTTTTGCGATGGAGGCGAAGGGCAGCCCGACCGAGATAGGTGGCATCCGCCTCATGGACCGCAACCGGAACGCGAATGTCCATCTTTTCGAAGTAGCGCCTGAGCTCCGTCGCGGCCGAGATGTGATCGATGTGTCCGTGGGTGAAGATGATGCCCCGCGGGCGCAGATTCTTGATGTTCATGTGCTGAATGAGCTCGGCATCGTCGGCGCCAGGGTCGATGATGATGCACTCTTTCTTCCATTCGGAGTAGAGGTAGGCGTTGGTGCTCATCATCCCTACTACAATGCGCTCTACCATGCTACAATCACCCTAAGCCTTTTTGACGGGATTGATCAAGCGCCGGTGCGTCGTGGCGGAAGGGGGGGGCTGGTCGACCC
>DAHVAK010000291.1 GCA_027314665.1 Spirochaetales bacterium | reverse complement strand
CACGAAGAGCGTGAGGGCCACGAGCACGATGATGATCACCACGGCGATGATCGTGCTCTGCGCCTCCACTCGCGCAATCTCCTTGGCAATTGCCGCGTACTGGCCTTCGATCACCTGCACCGAGATCTGGAAGCGCGAGGAGAGGGTGTAAAGCTCGGTGAGAAGCTGATCGGCATCGGAAACCACCTGGTAGGTGAACGAGCTTCCGTGGACGTTCGGATCGTTGGACAGGTCGAAGAGATTGTAGTTGCTCGCGGCGACCTTCGCGCGCTCCGCATCCTTTCCAATGGTCATTGCACTGTCGAGGAAGGCGGCCGTGTTGCTGTCGATGAGGGATTGAAGCGTTTGGATGTTGCTCAGCGCTTGGCGGATGGCGGGGCTCATCTTGGGAAGCAGCGTGAGCCCTTGGACTGCGAAGAAGGCGGCGCTCGTGCGATGAACGGCGGCGTTGAACTTCGCGAGCTCGGACTGGAAGGGGCTCCAGACGAGCTGGTTCGCCTGAATCTGCTCGTCGAGCAGGGCGGTCCGCAGATCCGCAAGGGTCTGCTGCTCCGCCTGAATCCGTCCAATCGGAGAGCGTGCGACGAAGAAGGTGACTGCCGAAATCGTAAATGCCGCGACCAGAAGAGCGATCAGGGCGAGGAGCTTCATTCGTATGGCCATATTCTCTCCCTATGCCAATAGACTCGCCCACTCGCCCTGTTTTGTAAAGAAGAAAAGCCCTCGACTTTAGCTTCCGAGCTGCTCGCGCCGAGCCCGGGTGTAGGAGTCGAGCGTCACGGCGAGAAGCAGCACCGCCCCGGTTACCATGAAGCGCACCGAGGAGGCAAAGGCCAGGAGGTCCATCCCGTTTGCGATCGAGCCGATGACGAGCGCCCCGAGAAGGGCCGACCACGTGCTGCCTCGACCACCGAAGAGACTCGTACCGCCGATAACTGCCGCGGCGATCGCATTCAAAAGGACGTCCCCGCCTCCCGACGACTGGTTGACAGCGAAGAGCCGCGATCCGGCGAGGATGCCGCCGATCGCGGCGAGGGTGGATCCGAGGACAAAGACCCAGATCCGGATTCGGTCGACGCTTATTCCTGCGCGGCGTGCGGCCTCGGCGCTGCCGCCGACGGCAAATACCGATCGCCCGAACTGGGTTCTGACGGTGATGAAGCTGAAGAGCATGATGATGGCGAGGAGGAGGATGACCCCCGTCGGCACCCCCATGATCGGAATGTCCTGGCGGGGATTGCGGTTTACGCTCATGATTCCCACCGCGATGAGCACCACGGCGGAGATGAGGATCGTCCGGAACAGCACGCTCGTCGACGGCTGAATCGGAAGCCCTCTTCGTGCCCTTCGGCTGCGCTGCAGCACGCTGCTCACGACGAAGAAGATCACCACGATCCCGCCGACCCCCCAGCCTGCCCAGACCGGCAGGCGGGTGTTTGCGAGCCCAACGATCAGCCCGTCGTTTAGGTTGATGGTGCCGGTGCTCCCGAGCACCCACAGGAGCGCTCCCTGCCAACCGAGCGAGCCGGCCAGGGTCACGACGAAGGAGGGAACGTGGAGCTTCGTAATCCACCAGCCCTGAAACAGCCCGATGAGCGACCCAGACGCGACTCCCGCGAGGATCGCCAGGTATCCGGGAAGACCTACCTTGACCGAGAGGACCGCCATGACGGCTGCGCTGAAGCCGCTCACGGCGCCCACCGAGAGGTCGATCTCGCCGAGGAGAAGGATGAGCACGACGCCCACGGCGATCGTACCGACCGCGGAGATCTGCACCATGAGATTGGTGAGATTCAGCGGCGTGAGAAAGTTCGGATTGGCGATCTGAAAGACGATCGCTATGAGGATCAGCCCGAGGAGCACCGGGAGAGAGCCGATATCCCCGTGTCCGAGCCGGCCGACCACCCTACTCCAGATCGATGTCTCGCTCGTTGAGGTCTGGCTGCTTGCCGACCGCTGCTTCTGCGTTCTGTCGTCCATGCTCTTCTCCTAGGTCGCAGAGGCGCCGGTCGCCGCCCCGTCTCCGAACTCCGCCCCGGTGATAGCGGAGACGACCTGCTCATGATTGGTTACGTGGGTATCAAAGGTCGCTACGCGCCTGCCAAGCCTCAAGACGATGATTCGGTCCGCCACGTCGAAAACGTCGGCAAGGTTGTGGCTGATGACGACCACCCCGAGCCCCTTCTCGCGCAATCGGTGGATCAGCTCCTTCACCTGCTGCGTCTGCTCGACCCCGAGGGCGGCAGTTGGCTCGTCGAGAAGAACGACCTTCGAGTTCCACATCACCGCCCTCGCGACGGCGACGGACTGTCGCTGCCCTCCCGAGAGAGTCGCGATGCGGGAGCGCAGCGACGGGATGCGGACGTGGAGCTCCTGCACGAAGGTTTGAGCCATACGCTCCATCTCCACCTCGTCGATGACGCTCAAGACCCCGGGAAGAAAGGTTCGCCGCTTCTCCCGCCCGAGGTAGAGATTGGCAACTACGTCGAGATTGTCGCACAGGGCGAGGTCCTGGTAGACGGTTTGGATTCCGAGGTTGGCGGCGTCGTTCGGCCTGGTGATCGTCACCCGCTTCCCCTCAAAGACGTATTCGCCCGCATCGGGGCGATAGGTTCCCGAGATGACCTTGACCAGGGTCGACTTGCCGGCCCCGTTGTCACCGACCAGACCGATGACCTCGCTCGGATAGACCTCAAAGTCGACGCTGGACAGGGCCTCCACCGCGCCGAATCGCTTGCTGATTCCGTGAAGCTCCAAGATGGGCGCTCGTTGCGTAGTGTTCATGGCTCCTCATTCCACTGGCGCATGGGCTGAATAAGGGGCGGTGGAGCGCTCGCGCGCTCCCGCCACCCCAACGAAGTTACTGCAGTCCGGCCGCCGTGCATGCTTGGGCGTACTGGCTGGTGCAGATCTGCGACACCTTCCAGAAACCGTCCTTCACGACCGTGTCCTTGATATTGTCCTTGGTGACCGCGATCGGCTTCAGGAGGACGGACGGAACGTCCATCTTGCCGTTGTTCACGGTCTGACCATCGGTCATGCTCGCGGGCACAGGGGTCTTCGACAGGAGGTCGTAGGCCAGCTCGGCAGCGGCATCAGCCTCGGGCCTGATCGCCTTGTAGACAGTCATGTACTGCTCGCCAACGAGGATGCGCTGGATTCCGGCGAGCTCCGCGTCCTGTCCGGTCACCGGGGGAATCGGATTGAGCCCGGCGGCCTTCATAGCTGCGATAGCGCCACTCGCGGTGCCGTCGTTCGCGCAATAGACGCCGTCGACCTTGTTGCCAAGGGCGGTGAGCGCCTGCTGCATCTCGTTCTGCGCCTGATCGGGGCTCCAGTCTGGGGTGTCGTACTCCTTGGCAATGACGAGCTTCCCAGCCTGAACGAGCGGATCAAAGACGCTGTGGGCTCCCTGCTTGAAGAGCTTCGCGTTGTTGTCGGTCGGCGAGCCGTTGATCATGACGATCGTCGGCTTCGCGATCCCCATCGACTGAAGCTTGTTCACCAGGCTCTGGGCCTGAAGCTGTCCGACCTTCACGTTGTCGAAGGAGATGTAGTAGCTCACGCCAGTCGAGTTGAGGATGAGGCGGTCATATGCGATGACCGGAACGCCCTGCGCCTTCGCCTTGTCGGCAATGACGGCGGCAGCGGCCGAATCGACCGGATCGAGAACGAGCACCTGGGCGCCGTTGGTCAGGGCCGCCTCGGCCTGGGAGAGCTGAAGGTTCGCGTCCTGGTTTGCGTTGCTGTAGATGATCTGCACGTTCGGTGCAATCTCCTTCAGCTTTGCTTCGAAGTCGGGACGATCGGCGGTCTCGTATCGAGTGGTCTTGGTCTCGGGAAGCAAGAGAGCGATTTTGCCGGCTCCAGCGCTCGAAGACGCCTCCTTGGAACCGCCCGCGAACGCTGCCGACAGGACAACAGCGAACATCACCGTGGCTGCAAGTACAATTCGAGAGACTTTCCTCATAAGAACCTCCTATATGAGATGAATCTGAACTTGGACTCTCGTCAAGTAGGGGTAATGCAGGATGCGTGCCATCCTCGGAGGCTCGTCACCGAATGATAACTTACGCTCATTTAACGAATTGCTCATCGGCCCTTCGGAGGCCCGCCCGGCTCGGTGGGTAAGCACGGGAAAGGTCTTACTCACCACCCCTTCCCGCCGCCTACCCATTACCCGATCGCGCACGGTTTTGAAGGACAGCGCGAGCTAGTGTATAATCCCCCCATGCCATTCACGGTCCTCATCGTCGACGATGAGCTGGAGGTTTGTCTCTCGCTCGGGGAGCTTCTTCGCTCAAAGGGATACGGCGCAATCCACGTCGATGCCCCCCAGGACGTACTGCCCCTCCTGGAGCGCGAGAAAGTCGATCTCGTCATCATGGATGTGAGGATGCCTTCCATCGGCGGAATCGATCTCCTTAAGGCGGTTCGCGAGCGATTCTCCTCCCTTCCGATCATTATGATCTCGGGCTACGCCTCGATCGAGAATGCGGTTCGGTCAATGAAGTACGGCGCCCTGAACTTCTATTCCAAACCCATCCAAATAGCGGACTTGATGCGCGAGATTCGCCACTTGGAGCGCTCATCACAACACAAGCTCGCGGCGAGCGACGGTCAGGAGATCGTCACCGAGGACCCTCGCATGAAGGAGATCCTCACCCTCGTTGCGAAGGCCTCCCCGACCGAGGCCTCGGTCGTCATCACGGGCGAGAGCGGCACCGGCAAAGAGCTCATCGCCGACATGCTCCACCACGGCAGCCGGCGCAGGGGTCGCGCCTACATCAAGGTAAACTGCGCGGCGATTCCGGATTCCCTCCTTGAAAGCGAGATGTTCGGCCATGAGAAGGGGGCCTTTACCGACGCCCTCGTTCAGCAGCGGGGCAAGATCGAGCTTGCCGACGGCGGGACCATCTTCTTCGACGAGATCGGGGACATGAGCCTTTCGACCCAGGCGAAGATGCTGCGAGTCCTCCAGGAGAAGCGCTTCAACCGCCTCGGGGGCTCCGAGCCGATCAAGGCGGACTTCCGCGTCATCGCCGCGACGAATCGGGACCTCGAGCTCATGATTCGGGAGGGAACCTTCCGCGAAGATCTCTACTATCGCCTTTCGGTGATCACCCTCCATCTTCCGCCGCTGCGCGAGCGGCGCGACGACATCGTGCCCCTCGCCCACCAGTTCATCGAGCGGTTCAACTGGGTCTACTCCAAGCGAGTCTCGGGGATATCGGATCGTGCGGCGGCGATGCTCGAGCGCCACGGCTGGCCCGGCAACGTGCGCGAGCTCAAGAACATCATCGAGCGGGCAGTCATCTTCTGCGAAGGAGACACGATCGATCTTGACGATCTTCCCGAGCAGTATCGAATCGTCGACCGCGCGACTTCGAGCGCGAGCGAGGAGCTCACGGAGTTTGCGACGGAGAGCGCGCGGGCGGTCATCCTCGAGGCTCTGAAGCAGAGCGGAGGGGTCAAGGGTGAGGCGGCGCGCCTCCTGAACATCACGCGAAAGACCCTCTACAACCGCATGAAGCGTCTGAACCTGAAATGAGCCGAAACGATTCCTTTCCGAGCCCGCAAGGCTCGCTCAGGGCGGGGAGGAGTGAGCCTCGCGCGGTTCTCCAGATGCGGAACATCCATGTCGATTACGGCACGGTCCATGCCCTGCGCGGGGTCGACTTCGATCTCTACGAAGGGGAGGTTCATGCCCTGGTCGGCGAGCACCGAGCCGGCAAGTCCTCGCTCGTCAAGCTCCTCTCGGGGGCGGTGCAGAAAAGCGGCGGAGAGATCATCTACGCCGGACGAGAGGTCAAGAGCTTCACCCTCAAGAGCGCGATCGAAGCCGGAATTGCGATGGTCTACCAGGACCTCAATGTCCTGCCCAGCCTCAACGCCGTCGAGAATATCTTCGCGGGGCGGATGATCCGCCGCCGCTTCGGAGCGCTCGCCGAGTTCCGCATGATCTCGAAGGCGAAGGAGCTATTCAATCGCCTCAACCTTGACGTCGACATGGACCTTCCCCTCTATCGCTTGACGCAGGGCGATCAGCTGAAGGTGGAGTTCGCGCGGATTCTCCTGCTCGACCCGAAGGTCATCATTCTCGATGAGCTTTCCAATAAGCTCACCCCGGAGGAGATGGCTACGATCTACGACATCCTCGTCGAGTACCGCCGCCAGGGCAAGGGGATCATCTACATCACCCACGACATCGAGGAGACGCTGAAGCTGGCCGACCGCGTTACCATTCTCAAGGACGGCTACCGGCGGGGTACCGAGCGCGTTTCCGACCTCGATCAGTATCGACTCTTCCAGCTTACCTACTCCTACGCCATCGGGAAGAAAGAGATAGATTCCAATCGCATGCGCTTCTATCTCCTGAAGCGCTACAGCGAGGCCTTCATCCGCCACCTGCCCATCGGGATCGCCATCCTCGACGTGAGCGACACGGTCCAGCTGGTCAACTTCGCGGGCATCGAGGTAACCGGCCTTGCCAATGACCACTCGAACGCCCGCTCCCTCGCTGAGCTCCTCGCGAGCCTCAATCTTCCCATCGCCGAGGAGATCCGCGGGAAGGTCGCCTCGCGCGAGGAGTTCTCCTGGGACGAGATCCGAGTCGGCGACGACAAGCTCGTGAAGGTCGACGTCTTCCCGCTGCACGACGAGGCCGAGGAGCTCATCGGGACCGCGATCATCATCCAAGACGTCTCGATCGACCGCTACCTGAAGGACTACATCATTCGGGCGGAGAAGATGGCGACCATGGCCGAGGTTGCAGCGGGCGTGGCGCACGAAATCAACAATCCCCTCTTCATCATCCGCAACTACGTGGAGCTGCTGAAGGGAAAGGAGCTCGACCCCGACGGGAGTGAAAAGCTGGGCAAGATCGAGAAGGAGCTCAACCGGATCGTGGAGATCATCGGCAGCCTGCTCTCCTTCTCCCGCTTCAAGGAGCTCGAGGGCAGCAGGGTCGACCTCGTCGAGGTGATCGATGATGCCCTCCTGCTCCTGCAGCACAATCTCTCGACGAAGAAGATCCGTCTCGAGAAGCACATCCCTTCGGACCGTGCGGAGATCGTGGGGGACGAGAATCGACTCAAGCAGCTCTTTCTCAACCTTCTCCTGAACAGCATCGACGCGGTCCTCGACGGCGGCTTCATCCGCATCGGGCTTGCGAGGCACGCCTCCGAGCATCTGGTCGAGGTTCGGATCGCCGACAACGGCTACGGCATTCCGGCCGATATCCAGTCGAAGATTTTCAGTCCGTTCTATACCACTAAGGTCAATAAGAAGAACACCGGGCTCGGTCTCTCCATCTGTCAGCAGATCGCCGAGGCCCACAACGGCATCATCACCTTCACGAGCGCCCCGGGCCAGCTCACCGAGTTCATCGTGCGCCTACCGATCGGGTAGGTCCGCTCCCCGCCGCTAGCTCTCCACCGTTCGCCCGATGTACGCGGAGTAGTCCTTCAGGATCGGGGCGTAGCTCTCGGCCATGAGCGGCGAGGAGATGAGGAAATCCGCGGTCGATCGGTTGCAGGCAGTCGGGATGTTGTAGAGCACCGAGATCCGAAGGAGCGCCTTGACGTCCACGTCGTGAGGCTGCGGCTGCATCGGATCCCAGAAGAAGATGAGGAGATCGATCTGGCCGTCCGCGATGAGAGCCCCCAGCTGCTGGTCGCCGCCGAGCGGCCCCGATTTGAGCTTCGTGATCGGATGGGCAAGCGCGTGCCCTTTCGCCATCGCCGCCTGGAGGGTCTCCTCCACCAGCCTTCCCGTCGTTCCGGTGCAGACAATTCGGTGCTTGCAGAGGACCTCCCAGTTCCATCCGACCCATTCCATCAGGTCTTTCTTTCGGTTGTCGTGGGCCACCAGCGCGACCCTCTTGAGCTTGTCCATACCGCTCTCCCTTGTTTGCGCCCCAGCTTACCACGGGGAGCTGCGCGCCGCCACGCCGTCCCTTTCGCCCATGGATCTACCCGCCCGCCGCAAAGAGACAGAGACGAATGTCGAGCCCTCCCTGCCCGAAGTGGGTGGTTCGCTTGCGAAAGGCGGGGGTGGCATTCTGAAAGCGGCGCCAGGCCCCCTCGCTCGGACAGAGCACGAATCCGGCGATGCGCTTCGCAGGGGCCTTCGCCGCCTCGCTCTCGATCGCACCCCCGCCTGCCGCGCCCATCCTGCCCTTCGCGACCCCCGCAGGGGTTCCCCCTACACCCATCTCGCCGGCAAGACGCTCGAGGCTCTCTCCTATTCTCTGGTAGAGCCGATCGGCCGAGGCGACCGCCAGGCGATGCCCGTAGGGGGGATTCAAGGGCACCAAGAGCGTCGACGCCGAGCTCGGCAGCTGCTCGGCCCACGAATCGGCGAGGGCGTCGGCCTCGCGGAGGGCGCAGTCGAGGGGGAGCGCTCCGATTGGGCGAAGGAGCGCGCGGAAGGAGGAAAGGTTTTCCCGCGCGGACCTGATCGCGCCCGGGTGCGAATCGATGAGGACCGCGCGAAGCCTCGGAATCGAAGCGAAGCGAAGCGCGGCCTCCTTGGAGAGCCGCTCCTTGAGCCAAGCGGCGGAGGGCGGGGCCCCGAAGGCGAAGCCCTCGAAGGCGTAGGTTCGACCGAAAAGGCAGGGGGCGATCCCATACAGGGCGATGAGACTCTCGAAGAGAAGGGTCCCGCTCCCGGCGAAGGGAAGCAGGAGCGAGTCGAAGAGGGGAGGCGAGGCCCCCTCCGCCGTCGCG
>DAHVAK010000289.1 GCA_027314665.1 Spirochaetales bacterium | reverse complement strand
CGAAGCGAAGGGGGCCGGGCTTCCCTGCGTGAGCCTCAACGCCGACGCCTTCTCCACCGAGGTGAAGGCGGAGACCGTCCGGCGCCTCGCGGAGAGCCCCGGCAAGGTCGACCTCGTGGTCTACAGCCTTGCCTCGCCGGTCCGCACCGACCCCTCCACGGGGCAGATGTACAAGTCCGTCTTGAAGCCGATCGGCAAGCCCTACGCCTCCCAATCGGTCGACATGATGACCGGCGAGATCAAGGAGTTCTCGGTCGAGGCAGCCTCGCAGGAGGAGATCGATCAGACCGTGAAGGTCATGGGGGGCGAGGATTGGCAGCTGTGGATACAGGCCTTGGGCGAGGCGGAACTCCTTGCCCCCGGGGTCGCGACGGTCGCCTTCTCCTACCTCGGGCCGAAGATGACCTACGCCATCTACCGCGAGGGAACGATCGGGCGCGCGAAGGAGGACCTCGAGCGCACCGCCGGGCTTCTCACGAAGCGCCTTGCGCCCCTCGGTGGACGCGCCTTCGTCTCGGTCAACAAGGCCCTCGTCACCCGCTCGAGCGCGGTGATTCCGGTCGTGCCTCTCTATATTTCCCTTCTTTTCAAGGTCATGAAAGAGAAGGGCATTCACGAAGGGTGCATCGAGCAGATGTACCGGCTCTTCGCCGAGCGCCTCTATACGGGCCATCCGGCGGCGGTCGACGCCGAGGGACGGATCCGCATCGACGACCTCGAGCTGCGGGAAGATGTCCAGCAGGAGGTCGCCCGCCGATGGCAGGAGGTGGCCAGCGACAACTTCGAGCGCCTCGGGGACGTCGCGGGCTACCGCAAGGACTTCATGAACATCCACGGCTTCGGGGTTGACGGGGTCGACTACGACGCGGATGTCGAGCCGTGATGCGGGGATAGGCGAGGGCCCCGGCAAGCGCCAATTGGCTGCAAACGGCCAAACCGAGCGCAGCGCGCCGCGCCGCATCGAGTGGGGCAGCGGACGCTCGCTCGATCTTTCCGATTCACCCCTGGTGATGGGGATCATCAACGCGACCCCCGATTCCTTCCATCCCGCAAGCCGGGCGCTCGGCGTCGAAGGGGCGCTTGGGATCGCCCGTCGGATGATGGCCGAGGGGGCGGATCTCCTCGACATCGGAGGCGAGTCCACTCGTCCCGGCGCGGATCCCGTCGACCCCGAAGAGGAGCTGCACCGGGTGGCGGCGCTCATCGAAGCGATCCGGCGCGAATCCCCTCTTCCCCTCTCGGTCGATACGCGGAGGGCCTCGGTTGCGCGCGCTGCGCTCGACGCCGGGGCCGACATCGTGAACGACATTTCGGCCCTCTCTGACGATCCGGACAGCGCCCGACTCGTCGCCGAGCGCGGCGCGCCGGTGGTTCTGATGCATCGGCGCGGGGATCCAAAGACCATGCAGGACGACCCCCGCTACGAGGACACCCTCGGGGAGATCGAAGAGGAGCTCAGGCTGGCGGCCGCGCGGGCCCTCGCGGCGGGCATCCCGCGCGAGCGGATCATTCTCGACCCCGGGATTGGATTCGGAAAGCGGCTGTGCGATAATCTCCTGATTCTCCGGGGAATCCCCCGCCTGAAGGCACTCGGCTTTCCGATCCTGATCGGGCTGTCGCGCAAGGCCTTCATCGGAAAGATCCTCGGCGGGCTTCCGGTCGAGGAGCGGCTCGTCGGCACGATCGTAGCGGACACCTATGCGGCCTGCGCCGGGGCCGACATCCTGCGGGTCCATGACGTGGCGGAGGCGGTGGCAGCGAAGCGGATTCTCCAGGCCATCGCTGCGGCCACGCAGGAACGATAGCGATGGACTGGTTTGCGAACATCTGGATTCTCCATTCGGTCATCCTTCCGATCCTGGACATCGGAATCCTCTCCTTTCTCATCTATCACATCTACCTCCTCCTCGTGCAGACCCGCGCCATTCAGCTGGTGAAGGGCACCTTCCTCGTCGTCCTCATCTACGCCCTTGCCTTCTTTCTCCAGTTGAAGACGCTGCTGTGGATCATGAACAGCCTCGCGACCGTGCTCGTGGTCATCGTGGCTATCGTCTTCCAGCCTGAGCTGCGCAACATCTTCACGCGAATCGGACAGGGAGAATGGTTCCGCTTCAACTCCGGGGCGAAGCCCTACCAGCTGGACACGGTCCTGAACGCCGTCGAGGTTCTCGCCGGGCGCAAGCGGGGAAGCCTCATCGTTTTTGCGCGCAACGTTGGACTGAAGAACATCATCGATACCGGGACGAGGCTCGGGGCCGAGCTCTCCTCGAGTCTCATTCTCACGATCTTCGGTCATGACACCCCGCTTCACGACGGCGCGCTCCTCATCCAGTCGGGCAAGATCCTCGCCGCAGGGTGCTTCCTGCCCCTTTCTGAGCAGGCCGACATTCGCCGAAGCTTCGGGACCCGACACCGCGCGGCCCTGGGTCTGGCGGAGGACACCGATGCGGTGGTCCTGGTCGTTTCCGAAGAGACCGGGGCGGTTTCGCTTGCCTACGACGGCAACCTCTTCTATGATCTCAGCACCGATGAGATTCGAAGGCAGCTGAAAACCCTCCTCAACTTCAGGGAGGAAGGTGAAGAGGAAAGGGAGGAAGCGATCGTTGAAGAGCAGTAGGCTCGTCGAGCGAGTCACCAACAACTGGCCTGCGAAGATCCTTTCGGTGGCGGCTGCGGTGCTGCTCTTCTTCTTCTACCGGATCAGCACCCTCGAGCAGCGCTACGTCACCGTTCCGCTCGACGTCGTGGCAAACGGCTACTTTGCCCCCACCGCTCCGCTGCCGGCCACTGTTCGCGTCACGCTGCGCGGCAAGGCCGACACGATATTCGGGATTCGCGAGTCGGACATCGAGGCGTATGTCGACCTGACGACCTACCGCGGCGCGGGGATCTACCGGGTTCCCGTCCAGATTCGCAAGAAGGGGAGCGCCCTGAATGCCGACGTGGAGTTCCGGGTCGACCCGATCGACGTCGGGGTAACCCTCGAGCGCGCGGTGCAGAAGTCCGTCCAAGTCCTTGCAGACATCAAGGGCTTTCCTGCGAGAGGCTATCAGCTCGGACAGTATCTGCTAACTCCCGACCGTGTCACCGTCGAGGGGCCTCAGAGTCGCGTGGACGCGGTCGCGGACGTTTCGACCGATCCCGTCGATCTGGCCGGGAGAACCGCCGACTTCACGAGCCGCGTCGATCTCAATGTCTCAGATCCGACGATACGCATCATCGGCAACGATTCCGTGGAGTTCCATGGAGTCATTCAGCCCATCATCATCATCAAGACCATCGAGCCGGTCGACATCATTCCGATGGACCTCGCCCCCGATCTCAGGCTCAGGGCGGACGTCACCACCGGCTCCATCCGCATTCAGGGTGACCAGCTCGCCGTCGAGAAGATCAAGCCGGGCGACATCACCCTCACGGTCGACTGCGCGCAGATCCGCGGACCCGGGGCGCACATCCTGCCGACGAGGCCGTCGGTTCCTTCGGGCATCACCGTCCTCGGCTACAGCCCGCAGAGCGTCACCATCAACATAACAAGGGGCGGGTTCGGGCTATGATCCTGGGAATAGGAATCGATGTGGTGCACGTCAACCGGATGAAGCGCTGGCGCGACGTCCCAGGGCTCTTCGAGCGCTTCTTCAATCCGGCGGAGCTCGAGGACGCGCAGCGGCGCAAGAGCTCGGAGGTGCTCTCCCTCGCGGCGCGCTTCGCCGCCAAGGAGGCCTTCGGGAAGTCGCTCGGCACCGGTCTGCGCGGATTTGCCCTGAAGGAGATTCTCATTCGCAACAACCACAACGGCAAGCCGGAGATCCGTCTTTTCGGGAAGGCCGCGGCGGCCCTGGAGCGGATCGGGGGCAAGAGGGTCTTCATCTCGCTGACGCATGAAAAGGACAATGCCATCGCGATGGTCGTGATCGAGGGGGAGTGATGGGCGAGGAGGGAAGGGTAACCTTCTTTTCGAAGAGCAAGGTCGCCTGCCCGGTCTGCAAGGCCTCTTTCTATCGGGAGGAGCTGCTCACGGGGCGCGGTCGGCTCATAGCGGGGAGCCTCACCAAGGATCTCCGCAGGCTCTACGATCCCTCTCAGAGGTTCGGCAAGGTCTATCCCCTGATCTATCCGGTGGTGGTCTGCCCGAGCTGCTACTACGCCACCTTGGGGCCCGATTTTCACGAGCTCGGTGACAAGAGCCGGCGTGCCGTGGAGCTCGATGCGGAGCGCCGGGCAGAGGAGGTCTTTCTCCTCTTCGATGAGGTGGATTTCCGGGAGCCGCGGGGACTGAAGGAGGGCGTCGCCGGCTATCTCTTCGCGATGATGTGCTATGACCATTTCCCCGACGAGGCCTGCCCGACCATCAAGCAGGGGCTCGCGGCCCTGCGGGCAGCATGGGTCTCCTCGGACTTGGAGATCGAGCGACCCGGAGAGAACTGGGGCTATCTCGCGCAGCTTTTCTATCGCAAGGCGCGCTTCTTCTATGCCTCCGCGATCGAAAACGACCAGAACGGCACGGAGTCGATCGGAGCGGTGGCGCACCTCGGACCGGACCTCGACAAGAACTACGGCTACGACGGAGTCCTCTATCTCGCGGCCTATCTCGAGCTGCAGTACGGCCCCCGCGAGGACGAGGCAAAACGGATCGCCTCCCTGAAGTACGCCCGTCGAACCGTGGCGCGTCTGTTTGGTCTGGGCAGGGCGACCCGCGACAAACCTGCTGCCCTTCTCGATCTCGCCCGCAGCCTCTACGAGACCCTCGGCGTCGAGCTCACCCGGATGGGAGTCCATGGAGAGACGTAACCTTCGCATGACGCTCTCCTACGACGGCACCGACTTTCTCGGTTGGGAGCGGCAGGCCGAAGGGCGAACTGTCCAGGGCGTAGTCGAGGCGGCCCTCGCCGAGCTGCACGACCATCCGGTGGACGTGAGCGTCGCGGGGCGGACCGACTCTGGGGTTCATGCCCTAGGCCAGGTGATCAATTTCCGACCCGAGGCCTCGGTTCCCGACGAGCGCTGTCCCTAGGCCCTGAACTCCCTGCTCCCGAAGGACGTTCGCGTCCTCGCGTGCCGCCGAGCGAGCGACGCCTTCCACGCTCGCTTCGACGCCGTGGCGCGGGTCTACGCCTACTACTTCCAGACCGGGGAGTTTGAGTCTCCCATTGATCGCCGCTTTGTCTGGCACCTGCGCCGCGAGCCGTGCCTT
>DAHVAK010000288.1 GCA_027314665.1 Spirochaetales bacterium | reverse complement strand
GGCGACGTCAATTCACCCCCCCCCCCTTGAGCCGGGCGAGCGTAGGAGCTACTCTTGGTGCCTCGCATCGGAGAGTGCAGGAGGCGCTTGCAGTGTTGGACAAGAATCGGTCACTCTCGGTGGCCCTCGGTGCCCTGGGGGTGGTCTTCGGCGACATCGGCACGAGCCCTCTCTATGCCTTTCGCGCCTCTTTCGAGCTTGGCCACGCTTCCGCGGCAAGCTCCTCCGACATCCTTGGCATCCTCTCGCTGATCTTCTGGGCGCTCATCATCACAGTCTCCATCAAGTATCTCGGGCTCGTCCTCCGGGCGGACAACCAGGGCGAGGGCGGAATCCTCGCGCTCATGGAGCTTGTCCTGCCCGAGAAGAAGAGCCGCAGGGGGGCGTTCGTGGTGCTCGGCCTCTTCGGTGCAGCCCTTCTCTACGGCGACGGGACGATCACCCCGGCGATCTCGGTCTTGAGCGCCGTCGAGGGAGTGCAGACCGCGGCGCCGGGCCTTTCCGCCCTCGTGGTTCCCATAGCCCTTGTCATTCTCGTCCTGCTCTTTCTGTTTCAGCAGTCGGGGAGCTCGCGCATCGGACACCTCTTCGGTCCCGTGATGGTCGTCTGGTTCCTCGCCATCGGGCTGCTCGGTCTCGGCACAATCGTCCGGGAGCCGGTCGTCCTTACGGCCGTGAGCCCCCTCGCCGCGGTGCGTTTCATCGCCGCGCACGGCATCGAGAGCTTTCTCATCCTCGGCGGGGTCTTTCTCGCGGTCACCGGCGGGGAGGCGCTCTACGCAGATCTCGGTCATTTCGGACGGCGGCCGATTCGTCAAGGGTGGTTTGTCCTCGTGCTCCCCTGCCTGCTCCTGAACTACTTCGGTCAGGGGGCGCTGCTCCTCGGCGATCCGAAGGCGCTTGCGAATCCCTTCTATCTCCTCGCACCGCAGTGGGCTCTCGTCCCGCTTCTCCTCATCGCGATGGTGGCGACGGTCATCGCCTCGCAGGCGATCATCTCGGGGGTTTTTTCCCTCACCTTCCAGGCCCAACAGCTGGGCTACCTGCCGCGCATGCGGGTGCGCCACACCTCGGAGGATGAGCCGGGCCAAATCTACCTGCCGCAGGTCAACTGGCTGCTCTTCGTCGCTACCGCAATCGTAATGATCGGCTTTGGGAGCTCCGAGAACCTCTCCTCCGCCTACGGGCTTGCGGTCTCGGGGACGATGGTCATCACGACCCTTCTTGCCTATTTCGCATTTCGAAGGCTCTGGAAATGGCGTCTGTCCGTCGCCTTGCTCGTGGCCGGCTTTTTTCTCATCATCGATCTCTCGTTCCTCGGCGCCAACCTGTTGAAGCTGGAGAGCGGCGGCTGGTATCCGATCCTGGTCGGCATAGTCCTCTATGCCTGCATGTCGACCTGGGCCAAGGGCCAGGAGGTGATCGGCCGCCAGATCGAGGGCAAAGTTGAGCCCCTCACGAGCTACATCGCCAAGCTCGACAGCTCGAAGGTGGGGCGTGTTTCCGGCACGGCAATCTACCTATCCCGGGGTCTCACCTCGGCGCCCCTCGCCTTCGTGCACAACGTCACGCACAACAAGATCGTCCACGAGCGAGTCATCTTTTTGTCGGTCGCCTTTCGTCAGGTACCCTACGTTCGCTCGGAGGATCGCTTGGAGCTCCTGCCTCTTCCGGGCGGCTTCTATCGGCTCCTCGTACAGTACGGCTTCATGGACCGGCCGAATATCCGCGCGGCGCTGCGGATCGTGCAGAACAAGTATCTCGATCTTGATCTCGAGGAGACAACCTTCTTCGTTGGCAGCGAGCGTCTTGTTCCCTCCCGGCGCGTCGGGATGAGCATCTGGAGGGATTTCCTCTATCTGTTTCTTTCGCGCAATTCGCAGCGCGCCATCGACTACTTCAATCTCCCTGCGGATCGCGTCTTCGAGATCGGCGCCCAGATCAAGTTCTAACGCGCGCTTCAATAGCGAACGCTGGTGATCCTGCCGTTGTCGATCGAGACGCGGATGCGGATGTAGCGCCCGAAATGCTCGCCGGGATAGACGAGCTCCTCGTGGACTCCGAAGGCATCGGTCGCCATGCGGGCGCGCTCGGGCGCGCCCGCGCGGCGGAGAAGCTCCTCTTTGGTCATCGGCGGCCTCAGCTCGTTTCCGAGGAGGAGCGAGAGGGCGGTCTCGCGAATCGGTTGCGTCTTCTCGGTCCTTCTTGGCACGTTCGAACCTCACCTTTCGTTTACGTATTGGACGGAGGAGGGCGGCAAACGGTTCCTGTGTGCCGCGAAGGCCATGGCGAGCGGCGCCCCCGGTCAACCCCCAGCGAATCGGCTGTAGGCCTGCACGATGTCGTCGGTGCCGATGATGCCGATTGGATCGCCTTCCTCGCCGAGGACCACGAGGAAGGGGACGTGGAGCTCGCTCATGATCTTGCTTGCTTCGGCAAGGGGCGACTTCGCGAGAACCGATCCGGTTTTCAGGGGAGTGACGCTCCGCAGCCTCCGGTTCCCGCCCCTCCACCGCGAAAGCTCCTCGAAAAGCTGGTGGCGCGAGAGCCGCGTCGACGCTCGGATAGCCTACCCCCATCACCTGGGGCAGGAAGTAGCCGGTGGCAGCGATGACGATCCCGCCTGTGGCAGGCTTCACCCATTCGGGAAGGCGCCGAAGGCCCTCCCAGAAGTCCTCGAAGAGGTAGAGAACGCGGGAGGAGAGCACGCCGAACAGCCCCCCGATGATCCCCAGGATGACGAAGGCGGAAAGAATGGGAATCCCCGAGACCGCGTAGGGAGGCATCGTGAAGGAGGCGAAGTTGCCGAAGTAGGCGCGCCCGATCGCCGCCGCGACGACCGAGGTAACGACCATCGCCCCCAGATTGGACACGACGAAGCTGCCGAGGATGATCTCCGCCCCGAAGAGCACGCCGCCGATGGGAGCGTTGAAGGTCGCCGCGATCCCACCCGCGGCACCGCAGGCCACGAGGGTTTTCAGCTGATTCTCGCCGACCCCAAGGAACTGTCCGAAGGTGGAGCCCCAGGCCGAGCCCCAGGCCGAGCCGATCTGGACGATGGGGCCCTCCCGTCCGACCGAGCCGCCCGTACCGATGCAGATCGAGGAGGCGAGGGCCTTCGCGAGCACGACGCGGGGCCGCAGGACGCCGTGCTTCTCCGTGACCGCGTACATCACCTCGGGAACCCCGTGACCCTTCGCCTCTCGAGCGAAGAAATGGACGATCAGACCGACCAGCAGCCCGCCGATGATCGGCACGTACAGGACTCGGTAGCCGTGATAGGCGGCGAGCTGCTGCTGACTGACCCCGAAGGCGAGATGGTTAAGAAAAACGATGAGCGCCCGGAACCCGACCGCGCCGTACCCGGCTCCCACCCCGATGAGGGCCGCGTAGATCAGCATGAGCGTCGGCTCGGGAATCCGCCGCCTGAGGATTTCGTGAAGCCTACCCAATCAGGTCATCCCTTGAGATCTCCAGGATGTCATTTTTCGCTGACTCCCGCAAGGAGCCCACGATCCCCGAGGCGGCGACGCTGGAGGGCGTCGGATCGGAGCCCGGCTGCCCGGCTCGCCCTATCGCGAGGGTGCGAGCTTGCGGACCTCAAGCCAGGCGACGGCAACAAGGGCCCAGCCGATCACCGCAGCGATCATCCATCCCGGCGCCGGAGCCAAAGCGATCCGATCCTGGATGGCCTTGATCGAGAGCACGAGGGCGAGAAAGAGCCCTACGCCCAGCGCCCAGAGCAGGAAGGCCGGATTCGAACGGAGGGCGATCCGAAAGAAGGGGCGTCGGGCGCTTCGCATGGTCGCGGCCAGGAAGAGATGGCCGACGAGCCAGGAGGCGAAGGCAAGGGTGCGGGCGAGGGGGAGATCGCCGGTCGCGTACCAGGCCGCGAGGAAGACCGGAAGCACTACCGCCGCAAGCGTCACCGCCGCGAAGCCGATCTGAAGGAGCGCGGGGCGGCCGAGAAGCGGCTCGCTCCTGGGTCGGCCGCCTCCGACCTGCTCCCGTCGACGTCGCCCCGCAGCGGGGCGGGGCGCCTGCCGCAGGAGGTCGCCCTCGGCGGGCTCGATCACGAAGGTGGTCGCGGCCGCGAGATCCATGAAGAGCTCGAGGAGGATGATCTGCACCGGGGCGAAGGGGAAGGGGATGCCGAGCGCGAGGGGAACGGCGAAGGAGAGGACGAGGGCGATCTTGCAGGCAAGGTAGTAGGTGATGCACTTGGAGAGATTGTCGAAGAGCCTTCGGCCTTCGTGGATTGCGGCAACGATCGAGGGGAAGCTGTCGTCGGTGAGAATGAGGTCCGCGGCCTCCCGCGCTACATCGCTCCCGCTTGCGCCCATCGCGACGCCGACGTCGGCCGCCTTCAGGGCCGGGGCGTCATTGACCCCGTCGCCGGTCACCGCGACGACCTCTCCGCGAGCGCGCAGGGCATGGACGACAGCCAGTTTCTGCTCAGGAGCGATCCGAGCGAAGAGGTCGGTTTGCTTCACCGCGGCGGAGAGCCCGCGGGAGTCGAGCGAGGCGATCGCCTTCCCCTCGAGGAGCCGCTCGGCGCGAAGACCCGCCTCCCGCGCGACGGCGCGTGCCGTGCCGGGGTGGTCGCCGGTGAGCATCAGCACCCGAATCCCGGCTTCGGTCGCCGCCGCGATCGATTCGCCGACCCCGGGCCGGAGGGGATTGGCGAAGGAGGCGAAGCCGAGCAGCCGCAGGCTCTCATCCCCCCTCGCCCTTGCGAAGGCGACGACCCGCTCGCCCGCCTCCGCCCGGCGCCTCGCCTCCTCCGGCGGAGCCGGGAGTCCCGCCATCTCGCAGACCGCCTCCGGGGCACCCTTCACGAAAAGGATCGGATCGCTCGGGGCGGGGCGGATCGACTCGGGGAGATCCGCCGCGGGAAAAGCCCGCTCCGGGAGATCGGGCGCGCGGAGAACCGACTCAAGGTCCCCCCGCAGGCGACAGCGCTGGGAATAGAGCTTGCGCACCGGGTCGAAGCCATCCTCGTCAAGGAGCTCGTAGCGCCCCTGAAGGGCCTCGCGTGTGACTCCGCGCCTGGCGGCCTCCGCGAGAAGCGCGCGATCGATGGGGTCGCCGAGCGCCGAAGGCATCCGCCCGCCCGCGGCCGTGCCGGTCGTGCCCGCGCTCGCGGAAGGGGACTCGGTGCTCGCCGCTGTGAGGCCGGGGGCGGCCATGACGCAGGCCGCCTCGAGGAGAGCCTCCTCGTCGGGTCCGCCGATTGCGCGCAGCTCCATCGCGTGGGAGGTGAGGGTGCCGGTCTTGTCGGTCGCAATGACCGTGACGCTCCCGAGGGTCTCGGCTGCGCGCAGCCTGCGGAGGAGAATGCCCTGGCGTGCAAGAGCGAGGCCCCCCGCGCCGAGGACCATTGTGATGATGACGGGAAGCTCTTCAGGGATCGTGGCGAAGGCGAGCGAAAGTCCGGTGAGGACCATCTGCCTCGGGGCCATCCCGCGGAGGATCCCGGCAATCGGGATGAGAAGACTGAAGCCGAGCGCGACCCACACCAGGAGGGCCGAGAGGCGCTTCATATCAAGCTGGAGGGGTGTCTTCGACTCGCGCACCTCGGCGGTGAGCCGCGCGATCCGTCCGACCTCGCTCTCCATGCCCGTCGCGGTGACGACGGCGCTGCCCGATCCCCGCACTACGAGGCTGCCGAGGTGGACCATGTTCGTGCGCTCCGCCGGGGGCGTCGCGCGCGCAAGCGGCGCGACGCCCTTCTCGACTGCGACCGACTCTCCGGTGAGCTGCGACTCGTCGACGGCAAGCCCCCGCGACGAGGCCACTCGCGCGTCGGCGGCTACGCGGCGTCCGGGCGAGAGGGGCAGAAGGTCGCCTGCGACGATCTCTCGCACCGGAGCCTCGCTCGGCAGGGCGTTGCGGACGACGAGTGCGGTCGGCTCAGTGAGCCTCTTGAGCGCTTCGAGGCTCCGCTTCGCGCGAAGCTCGGTCAACACCTCGACGCAAGCGAGGAGGAGGATGATAGCGAGGATCGTGAGCGCATCGCCCAGGTTTCCCGTGAGGCCGTAGAGGATCCCGATCGCGATGAGGAGCAGGATAAGCGGCTCGCGCACCTCCTCCCAGAGAACATCGACGAAGCGAAGCCGGCGAGCGGGCCGGATTCGGTTTTCGCCGAGAGCACGCAGTCGCTCACGGGCCTCCTCGGAGGAGAGCCCGCGCTGCGCGTCGCTTGCGAGGGCCGAAACGATCTCGTCGGCCTCGCACGACCAAGGGGTTTGAAGCGGAAGGCTCATAGCTCTCCGGCCGCCCGAGCCGCGGCGAGGCGGCTGAGGGCATCCGCCTCACCGAATCCCCCCGCCTTTGTCACGAGGGTGAGCGTGCGCGCAAGGGCGCCGCTCTCCGCCGTGGCGACGACGATCCCCGGGAGGATCTCGACTTCGAGGCGCAAGGCCGAGATCTCGATCGCGGCGGCAACCGACCGCGCCGTGTCTCCTCCGGTCGCGACCACTGGGTCAAGCTCCTCGGCGGCGAGAAGCCTGCGAGTGAGGCCGCCGAGGAGGGCGGCGACGCGCCGCTCGCTTTCTCGCGGGGCTTCAGGCGGGGAGACGGCCAGCCCGCCCCCTCTTGCCGGGTCGTCATGTTCTCCCTCGATCGTCACGAGAAGATGGCCCCCCCCGGTACGGGCCGCCGCCTCGCGGGCGATTCGCTCGATTTCCTGGGCGGGATCCGCAAGCGCGAGGCCCGGAT
The DNA here is from genome assembly GCA_027314665.1 of Spirochaetales bacterium. Lineage (GTDB taxonomy): Bacteria > Spirochaetota > Spirochaetia > DAHUYW01 > DAHUYW01 > DAHUYW01. Next base: position 7,698 of record DAHVAK010000288.1, on the reverse strand, counting down.
TGAGGCGCGCTTGGAAGACCCCTCCCGCTCGCAGGAGCTCGTCGGCCTGCCGCTTCGTCACCGTGCTCCGGCTCCCGAGGAGAAAGAGCATCGGGCCCGATCCGTGAGCCGCCCGCTCGTGCCGGTCCGGGCGCGCCCCTGCGCGCCCGGCCTCCTCCCCGGCGACCGAAGGCCGGTTGGAGCGCGGCATCCCCTCCGCCGCAAGCGCCTCGGCCAGCCCCGAGGAGCCGACCAAGAGGAGGCGCCCGCCGAAGGACGCGGGGGCGGCCTGCGCTCGGGCGTCAAGGGCGCGGGCTGCCCGGGCGAGGCTCGCGAGGTCCCCGATCGTCTCCGCGTCAACGACGAGGATTTCCGCGCCTCGGAGGCGAAGGAAGGCGATGTGCTCGAGGAAGGCGGCCTCGCCGCGCGCCACCTCGGCGAGCGGGATCGAGGCGATCGAGTGCCGCGACTGGTGGGCGATCAGATCCCCGACCGAGGAGGTCCTTTCGGCCTCGGGCCGGTCGAGGGCGTACTCGGTCTCCGCGAGGGGACGTCCCGAGACGTAGCAGCGGCCCTCGAGGACCGTGCGGTGATTGCGGGGAGCCGAGGGCGCCACGAGCGCAAGGGCGCAGCCGGCCTCGTCCATGAGGGCGTCGATCTCGGCGCCAAGGTTTCCGCGCAGGGTCGAGTCGATCTTCTTGTAGAAGCGGTCGAAGCCCGCCGCGCGCAGGGCGGGAAGCGCCGCGCGCAGCGCCGCCACGGCCTCCTCGGGCGGAAGGGAGCGACTCTCCGTGTCGAAGGCGACCACCTCCGCCCAGGCCGCGGCGGCGGCGAGCGAGGCGAGGGAGGGCAGGAGGGCGACGGAGCGACCGCGAGCGGCAAACTGAACCCCCGCATCGGCGGCCCCGGTGAAGTCATCGGCGATGATCGCCAGTCGCTCTTCCATCTTCGGTCCCGTTGTTTCATAGTAGCAGGAAAGAGGAGCATTGGGGTAGGCATGATAGCAATCACCATGGGCGATCCGAACGGGGTGGGCCCCGAGCTGGTCCTGAAGGCATGGAGGGCGGGAGATCTGCACGAAGCCGAGGCCTTCGAGCGGGGGGAGAGCAGGCAAGTCGGTACCGAAGCCCTCGCCCGGGCGCCCGAGCGGGCCGGCGCGGCTGGCGGGGTCGCCCAAAGGTCGAATCGAAGCGAGGCTTCCGCGCTCCCGCCGCGAGCGGCAACGGTCGTGATCGGCGATCTTGCGGTGCTCGAATCCTGCAGCGCTCGCCTGGGCTACGAGGTTCCGCTGCGGGCGATCGCCGATCCGGGGGAGGTCGATGCGGAGGCGCTCAACGTGATCGATCTCGGTGCAATGGCCGCCCGCAAGCTTGCCCCCGGAGAGCTCAGCGCCGAGGCGGGACGGGCGGCGCGAGCCTACATCGAGCGGGCCGTACGCCTCGCCCTCGAACGAAGAGTCGACGCGGTGGTCACCCTCCCGGTCAACAAGGAGGCGGTGCGCCTCACCGATCCGGGCTTCACCGGCCACACCGAGATGATCGCCGAGCTGTGCGGGGCGACGCGCGTCGCCATGATGCTCGCAACTGAGCGCCTCGCGGTGACCCACGTCTCGACTCATGTCTCGCTTGCCGAGGCGATTCGCAGGGTCAAGAGGGAGCGCATCCTCGATGTCATCCACCTCACGCATGGGGCGCTGTCGCGCTTCCTTCCCGCGCCACGGATCGCGGTAGCGGGCGTGAACCCCCACGCCGGCGAGCACGGCTCCTTCGGGCGGGAGGAGATCGAGGAGATCTCACCGGCCATTGCCGCCGCGCGGGAGGACGGGCTCGTGGTCTCGGGGCCCGAGGCCCCCGACACGGTCTTCGTGCGGGCGGTGAAGGGCGCCTTTGACGCCGTCGTCTGCATGTACCACGATCAGGGGCACATCCCCGCGAAGCTCCTCGATTTCGAGGGAGGGGTCAACATCACCCTGGGCCTTCCGATCGTGCGCACCTCGGTCGACCACGGGACCGCCTTCGACATCGCCTACCGCGGGATCGCCTCGACGAAGAGCCTTGTGGCCGCCTATCACTACGCAGTACAACTGATCGGTGGACCACCATCATCGTGAGGAGCGAGCACATGACAAGAAGTTGGAGAATGATGCTGATGACCATAGCCGCGATCGCCGGTTACCTGACGCTGAGCGCCTGCGCGACCGCCGCACCGGGCGGTCCCGCCTCCGTCCGGACGGGAGGTCTGGCCGCCTCGGCGAAGCAGGCAGCCCTCGGCCCGCTGCCGCCCATCCCGAGCGATCTCGGGATAACCGTCCGAAGGGTCGATCACCTGAGCGCGGACTTCATCCGGGGCGCCGACGTCTCGATGCTTGCACAGATCGAGAAGAGCGGCGGCAGGTTCTATCGGGACGACGGGGCGGTCGGACAGCCCCTTGCTATTCTCCGGGACCACGGGGTGAACTGGGTTCGTCTGCGGCTGTGGAACCATCCCTTCTTCGCGAAGGAGACGACGATCTCGGGGGTGCAGAACCCCGCGGGGGCGCCGGTGGGGGGCGGCAACGATGAGGAGCAGGTGGTGCTCGCCCTCGCCAAGCAGGCGAAGGCCGAGGGGATGAAGGTGCTCCTCGATTTCCACTACAGCGATTTCTGGGCCGACCCGGGAAACCAGCAGACCCCCTCGGCGTGGGCCGGTCTATCGGCTCCCGCGCTCGAGCGCGCGGTGTACGATTTCACCCTGAAGGTCTTGCGGGACATGAGCGCCGAAGGGGCCGCCCCCGACATGGTGCAGATCGGCAATGAGATCAACAATGGGATGCTGTGGCCCGTCGGCAGGGTGGGGTCGGGTCCCGGCGCCTATGACGAGCTGATTCGACTCCTTTCCGCGGGGGTCAATGCCGTCCGCGAAGCGGATCCGGGGGCGAAGGTGATGATCCACATCGCCGACAACGGCACCAAGGCGGTCGAGGACTTCTTCGACCAGGTGGCTCCGAAGGTGGACTTCGATGTGATCGGCCTCTCCTACTACCCCTACTGGCACGGTTCGATCGCGGAGCTGCGGGCTACCCTCGATGCGGTCGCCGCGCGCTACGGAATGCCCATCGTCATCGCAGAGACCGCCTATCCGTTCACCGACAAGAACGCCGACAGCACCCCGAACTCCTTCTCGGGGGAGGACCCGCTTGCAGGAGGCTTCGCCGTGAGCGTCCAGGGGCAGGCCACCGAGATCCGGGACGTCATGGCCGCCTTGGCGGCGGTCCCCGACGGGCGCGGGATCGGGCTCTTCTACTGGGAGCCCGATTGGATTCCGGTGAAGGGAGCCGGGTGGATGACCGGCGCGGGCGACGGCTGGGAGAACCAGGCCTGGTGGGATTTCTCGGGCAAGCCGCTTGCCTCGATGTGGACCTACCGCCTCGTCTCCGAGTCCGACGTGAGCGCGGCGCCGACGGTCGCCTCGGTTCCCGAGATCACCGTCCGAACCGCCGTACATCAAATCCCGGAGCTTCCTGATCGCATCCCGGCCTATTTCAGCGACGGCTCGATTCCGAGGGTTTCCGTGACTTGGCAGCCGGTCGATCCGAGCGAGTATGCGCAAGTTGGGAGCTTCACGGTCGTCGGAAGCGTGGCGGGCAGCTCCCTTCCGGCGCGGGCGAAGGTCACCGTGACGCAGAACGCGGTCGTGAACGGCGGATTCGAAAGCGGCTCGCTTGCGCCCTGGCAGACGGAGGCAAGCTCGGGCGGCCAGCCGGTCAGCGCCTTCACGGTCGAGAAGAGCCCCTCCTCCAACAACTCGCACTCGGGGGACTACACCGGCTCCTACTGGTATGGCGCTCCCTACACCTTCAAGGTCTTCCAGGCGATCCGCGGGCTTGCCCCCGGGCGCTACACCCTTCGCGCCTGGGTCATGGGGGCGAGCGGGAAGCCGGGCAGCCTACCCGCCGCCCTGCGCCTCTTCGCGGAGAGCGGCGGCGCCGTGCGAACCGCCGAGGTGACCAACACCGGATGGCGCAAGTGGGTGGAGTATACCATCGGCGAGATCCTCGTGGGCCCGTCGGGAAGCTGCACGGTCGGGCTCGAGGGCGACATGAACGCAGGCGACTGGGGAAAGCTCGACGACGTGGAGCTCGTGCCGGCGCGGTAGCGAGGGACCCGCGAACGCCCCGCCGCGGCCTCACGGGCTTTCAGTCGGCGGAGCGGAGCGAGGGAGGGGTCGGAAGGGAGGGAGCCGCCGGCGCTGCCGGAGGGGTGGGGCCGCCGTCCGGGCGTGCGGCGCCCCTGGCGCTCGGGTCGGCGCCGGCAGGAGGCGCGCTTGGGGCGGCGCTCGATGAGGCGGAGGCGCCCGCCGACTGTGGGCTCGCGGCGCCTGAGGCTCTCGAGGCGGCCGACCCTCCGCCCGCTGCTGCGCCCGACGGGGCGGGAGCGACCGACGCCCCCGAACCGGCTGACCCTCCGCCCGCCGCAGGCGCGCTCGCGCCGGTGGCAGCCGGGGAATCGCCGGTCGTCGGGCTCACTGCGGCAGGCGACCCGGCTCCCGCTCTCGGGGGCTGGGGCGTCATGAGGGGCTCGGGCGGCAGCGCGCTGCGATCATTTCGAAAGAGAAGGGCTCGATAGGCGCTCGAAAGGGGCTGGGGGGCCAGCTCAGGTTCGCCCGCCGGGGCGGTTCCGGAGGCGCTCGGCGCAACAGGGGTGGCCGCTCCGCCGGACGGGACCCCCTTGCCGGCGGAGGGCACCGAGAGCTGGTAGCCGGCCCGAAGCAGGGTGGGGCTCGGGCCGAGCCCCGACTTGAGAATGGCTTCGGCGCTCGGTGCAGCGGCCTCCGCTCCCGCAGAAAGGCCGCGTCCCACCCGCACGGCGCCGCGGCCAACGGCAATATCGGTCGCGGAGCCGAGGCGGGCGATGAGGAAGTCGGCCCCGGCGGTGCCAACCGCGGCGGTCCCGGCCGTCGCAAGGAGGGCGTCGCCTGCAGCCTGCCGCGCCACCGAGAAGAGGACCGTGCCTCCCTCGACGATGACCACCGGCGGGGGCGGCGTGCCTCCCACGGGGACCTTCGGAAAGGCGGGGATCTCGATGTGGGATCGGGGGGTGAGCTCCACCAGGGCGTTCTCTCCGAACTGAATCCTGCAGCTTGAATCGACCCCTGTCTCGATCGAGTCCGGGGCGTAGATCGGATCACCGATGCGCGGGGGAATGGGGGCGCCTTGCGCGCCGGGGAGGCTCTGCGGCCCGCCTGCGGGTGCGGCGCCGCCGGCGCTCGGCCTGTTGCCCGCGGATCCGTTTGGGCCCAGCTGCCTAACCGTGATCGAGCCGCTGAGGTCGAGGAAAAAGCCGACCTGGCCCCCTTCGGTCGCGCCGGTCGGCGCAGGCTGAACGGCCTGGGTCGAAAGGGCGCCGGACTGGCCGAGCGGTCCGAGCGAGCTCCGTGCGCCTTTGGAGCAGGCGGCGAGAGCGAGGAGAGCGGCTAGGCACAGGAGCGCGGGACGAGCGAGCTTGCCCGCCGAGGCGCGCGAGAGCGCGCCGGACGACAGGCCGTCGGCGCAAGCGCCCGGGATTTGCCGCTTTCCCGAGTTTTGTGTATATTTTTCTGCATCAAATTTCATCACTACTTGCCACCGGAGAAACGGAATGGCCAAACATCAGTTCCAGACCGAAGTGTCGCAGCTGCTTCATCTCATCGTTCACTCTCTCTATTCGCATAAGGAGATTTTTCTCCGCGAGCTCATCTCCAACGCCTCGGATGCCCTCGACAAGCTTTCTTATCTTACCCTAACCGACGAGAAATTCAAATCGATCGCCTTTGATCCTCGGATAGAGATCAGCTTTGACGGCAAGGATCGGCGCACCCTCGTCATCTCGGACACGGGGATAGGCATGGACGAGGTCGATCTGGTGGAAAACCTCGGAACCATCGCCCGTTCGGGGACCCGGCTGTTCCTGAGCCGGCTCTCCGGCGACGCGCGCAAGGATTCGAATCTCATCGGCCAGTTCGGCGTCGGCTTCTACTCGAGCTTCATGGTGGCGGACAAGGTGGAGGTAGTCACGAAGAAGGCCGGGGAGCAGCAGGCCTACAAATGGACGAGCGACGGAAAGGGCGACTTCGAGATCGAGCCCGCCGAGCTCGACGGGCATGGGACGACCATCACGATCCATCTCAACGACGAGGGCAAGGAGTACGCCGACCGCTGGCAGATAGAGGACCTGGTCAAGAAGTACTCGAACCACATTGCATTTCCGATCTATCTTCGCTACACCTCGGGCGACGAGAAGAAGGGCCAGGAGGAGAAGGTCGACCAGATCAACAGCGCCTCCGCCCTGTGGCGTCGCTCGAAGACGGAGCTCACCGACAAGGACTACAAGGAGTTCTACGAGACGATCTCCCATGACGCCGGAGAGCCGCTGTTCTGGGTGCACACCCGGGCGGAGGGGGCCCAGGAGTACGTCACCCTCTTCTACGTTCCGAAGAAAGCTCCCTTCGATCTCTACCAGGCCGACTACCGCCCCGGGATCAAGCTCTACGTCAAGCGGGTCTTCATCACCGACGACGAAAAGGAGCTCATGCCGGTCTACCTGCGCTTCGTGCGCGGCGTCATCGACTCGGAGGATCTTCCCCTCAACGTGAGCCGGGAGATTCTTCAGCAGAATCGCGTCCTCGCCAGCATCAAGAGCGCATCGGTGAAGCGCCTGCTCGCTGAGTTCAAGTCGATCGCGGACGGGAACAAGGAGCTGTACGCGGAGTTCATTGAACAGTACAACCGTCCCCTCAAGGAAGGGCTCTACTCCGATTTTGCCAGCCGCGAGGCGCTCCTTGAGCTCGTGCGCTTCAAGTCGACCGCGGTCGAGGGTTGGACGAGCTTTGCCGACTACAAGGCGCGGATGACGCCGGAGCAGAAGGCAATCTACTACATCACCGGGGAAAACGAGGAGCGGCTGCGCGAGTCCCCCCTCCTCGAGGCCTACAAACAGAAGGGGATCGAGGTTCTCCTCATGGCCGACGAGATCGACGAGATCGTGATCCCCTCGCTCGGCAAGTACGGCGAGCTGGATCTGAAGGCAATCAACCGGACCGGCGCCGACGATGCCCTGAAGACCGAGGACGACAAGAAAAAGGAGAAGGAGCTCGATCCTCTTCTCAAGCTGATCAAAGAGGTCCTCGGCGACCGGGTGAAGGAGGTGCGCGCCTCAAGCCGCCTCGCCGACTCCCCCTCCTGCATCGTCGCCGACGAGAACGATCCTACCGTGCAGCTCCAGCAGATGATGAAGGCCCTGGGGCAGAAGGAGATACCGGACTTCAAGCCTATCCTCGAGGTGAATCCAGGCCACGAGATCGTAAAGAAGCTCCAGGCCGATTCGAGCGACAAGGCGCTCTTCGAGGACGTGAGCCACCTCCTGCTCGAGCAGGCCCTGCTCGTGGAGGGAGCCCAGCTCAAGAAGCCGGCGGAGTTCGTTCGCCGGCTCAACCGGGTTATGGCGAAGGCCCTCTAGCAGGGTGCTGACAAAGTGATTGACCCGCTGCCAAGGCGGCGTTTTCGGTTGAGCCTATTGCCCCAATTTGGTTCGAGAAAACGCTGTTTTGGCAGGTACCTTTGCGTTTGTCAGCACCCTGATAGTCCCCTCCCCGGCGCCCGCCGACGAGGTTGGGTGTCTGATCGACCGCTAGTTCTGCGCTTCTCGCAAGAGGAACATCGCTGGGATCATGAATGGGGCCGTCAGCAAGAAGAAGATGGATTCG
>DAHVAK010000287.1 GCA_027314665.1 Spirochaetales bacterium | reverse complement strand
CGTCCTTCGGGTCGGTGAACTGAATGCTGTAGTAGCGGCCATGCATGTCGGGCACGTGTAACACGAGTGGTTTGTCTTTCAGGTCGAGCCAGCCGACGCTATAGAGGGTGTCGGTGGCCGCTCCGGTACGGAGGAAATAGGACGTGGCGTACGGTGAAGCGAGATTCGGCACCGTATAGAGCGTGTTTACCGGGATGCCGTGTCCGATGCCGAGTCCGTTGTCGACTATTCCTTTCTCGTAACCGCTGTAGATCGCTGTCGGAATGATGGAGATGTAGGCGCAGGTGCCCAAGATAGACGCGACAGCTGTCGAAAGTAGGAACACAAGCAGGTGGCGGTGCTTCTTGCCGCTGCCGATATTCTTCTCGTTTTTCATTTCACCTCCACGACGGGCGGTACGTGGTATTTTCCGTCCAATATCGCTTCGCCTGGCTGATATACACGAAGCCATAGTATGAAGTTGCCGGCCGGCGCGGGCAGCCAGTTGGTCTGGTGGCGGGCCGGAGCCGTATTCTGAATGTAGATGTCAATCGAACCGTCGGCGTTCGCCACGAGTCCGGAATGATCCCCAACGTCGTAGCGGTTGATGGGGTTGGCCACCAAGACTTTCTTTGCATCGGTCATCGTCAGCGACCAGAAGGCATCGTTCGGCGGGAGCCCGCCTCGCGGGAAGTGGAGGACATAGTCGTGCTGGCCGTTGAGCTTCTGGCCCGTGCCGTCTTTGCCCGTGATCCAGTACACCGATTCCTCTGCAACGTTCGCGGCAGGAAGCTCGTCGGCCAGGAGGGCCCGCAGGAGGAAAGAGTGTCCGGGTTTTCCAGCCTGCATCGTAATGCTCCAGCCGTTGACGGTCGTAAACACAGACTTGGCCGTAGCATACAGAAGAAGATTCGTTGCAATAATCGCCAGCACACAGCCGACTATGACTCCCAGCATGGTATCCGCTGCTAATCTGAACACACGGGCGATTGGCCCGCGGCTCGGGTTGGAATCCTTGGACCTCATCAAAGCTCACCTCACAAACTGACAGGAAAGGCAACCTGGGGCCGTCGGCGAACGGCGGATTCCAAGGACGCGGAAGCGTAGTCGGAGGGCGCGGCGCCCGGCGCATGAGCTCGCTTTCCCGCTTGCGGGGCGCGGCCCCTACTCGCCTTCGCTCGGAGAGCGCGCAGCGGGCGGGCCCTCCGCCGGGGCCCTCTTGGCTGCACCCAGGCGGCCGGCGCGAACGAGCGCGTCTCGAAGCAGATACTCGATCTGGCTGTTCACGCTTCGCAGCTCGCCGGAGGCCCACCGCTCCAGCGCCTCATAGACCTCCGATTCCAGCCGAAGGAGAAATCGCTTCTTCTCGTTCATGCATAGAGCGTTCCGGTGTTGATGACCGGCTGCGATTGGCTCTCGGAGACGAGGGAGACGAGAAGGTTGTTCACCATCGCGGCCCGTCGCTCCTCATCCAGCTTCACCACACCGGACTCCTCGAGCGTCGTGAGCGCATCCTTCACCATCCCCACCGCGCCGTCGACGATGAGCCTCCGCGCGGCGATGACCGCCGCTGCCTGCTGCCTGCGCAGCATGGTTTGGGCGATCTCAGGCGCATACGCCAAATGGGAGATCCGCGCCTCGACCACCGTCACGCCGGCGGTGCTGAGCCGGGCAGTGAGATGCTCCTTGAGCTCTTCGGCGATCAAGTCGGGGTTGCCGCGCAGGGAGACGACCGTGTTCTCACTCGCGTCGTAGGGATGGTGACTCGCGAGGTTGCGGATGGCCGTCTCCGCCTGGATGCTCACGAAGCTCTCGTAGTCTTCGACGTTGAAGAGAGCCTTCGCGGAATCCGTCACGTGCCAAACGACGACCGCCCCGATCTCGATCGGATTTCCCGACTCGTCATTCACCTTGATCGTCTCGCTGTTGAAGTTGCGGACCCGCACGGATACCGCCCTTCGCGTGGTGAGCGGATTGGTCCAGTGAAATCCGGCCTCTCTTCCGCTGCCGGCGTAGTTTCCGAAGAAAACGACCGCCTTTGCCTCATTCGGATGCACGACGAAGAAGCCTCGCAGGGCGAGGAGCGCCGCGATCAACAGCACGACAAGGCCCACGACTCCTGCGGTTCCGATTCCGCCCAGGTGTCTCATGGTTCTCCAGACAACCAACAGGAGCACCGCTTCCACGAGCAGCGCCAGGAATCCATTGATCCTCCACAGCTTCGTCTCTTGAATATCCCTCATGTGACGCACCTCCATTCGGTAGATATTATTATGATATCATCTAGATATTGAGCCGTCAAGTGGAGGCGGGCGCGCTGCGCCGCGCTGATCGCGGCGCAGAAGCGGACATCGCTCATCCGTGCGCCGGGGCGAGCGACCCCGAAAGCGGCGCCTGCGACACGGATGGGGCCGCCGGGTCACAAAAAAGGGCTCCTTGCGGAGCCCTCGTGATTGCAGGAAGGTTGGTCCCTAGAAGGCCCAGATGTAGTCCAGAATGAGCGCAATCGTAGCGTTCTTCTCCTGGGCAGTCGGAACGATGACGGGAGAAGACGCCGACCCCGGGGTCGCGCCCGTAGCATAGAGAAAGCCAAGGCGGATGTCGCTGCCGTTCGCATAGTTGGCGATGAGGTAGGGATAGATCTCAAGACCAGCCCAGTCGCCGGAGCCCCAGTCGAACCAGTTGACGCCGTTTCCGTCGTCGTAGCCGAGCTGGATACCGACAGCGTAGGGGTTGGAGAGCGCGTACTGCAGCTCACCCTGCGCAGCGAAGGAGGTCACCTTCGTATCCATGGCGAGCGCGCCCTCGAGCTTGACGGTGAGAGGTCCCATGGCGTCGGTGACTCCGAGCATGCCGTGGTTGACCAGGTTGTTGGAGTCGGTGAAATCAGCCGCATACCAGAACACGATCGGGAGGTTCGGGACAGCGCTGATGTCCGCGTTGATGTTGAAGTCCTTGTTGGTCGCGGTGGTCGCGCCCATGTTGCCCGTCATCTTCACGAAGGCATTGACGGTCGCTAGGTTCGGAACCGCATACTGCGCGGCAACGAACCAGTTGTTGCCGAGGTTCGGCGAGGTGCCGGCCTGGGCGTTCGCGAAGGCGCTAGCGCCGTTCGACGGCATGAAGAGTCCGCCTGCGAGGATCGCGCCGCTCGTCGGATAGAGCTGGAGCATGGTCGCGAACTCGGCGTTAAGGACGTAGTTCCACTCGTAGATGGCCACGCCCTCGATCGGGCTCGCCTGAGAGAACTGGGTAACCATGGGCTTGCCGAGCATGATCTGAGCGAACTTGCCGAGGTTGTAGTACGTATCGAACCAGCTGAAGGCGGTGCTATGAGTGCTGCCAGCTCCGAAGAAACTGTCGCCTCCCCACTCGACTGTGGCGCTGAAACCGTAGTCGTTCCCGTCGTAGGAAAAGGTCCATTCCTGGTCGATGCCCTGGTTCGTGTCCCACCCGGGACCCCAACCGGCCGAGGCAGCGGCGCTGCCGTTCTGGATGTAGGGGATGAACATCCCCCGGTTCCAGGCGTGAAAGGACCCCGCCTTTGGTGCATCGGCGAACACGAAAGCACCGACGAAGAACACTGCCAAAAGCACAAATAGTGCTTTCTTCCTTGTCTGAGCCTCCTTTAAGCGCAGGAGCAGGAACCAACGGTCCCTGAGTTCCCCTGTCGTCTCTCGGGGGGCAGGATAGCGTTTACTCGCCGTATACTCCTGTAGTGCTTCCCTTTTGTCAAGCTACATCATGTTTCTTTCACGATATTCGCGGCGCTCGCGGGAACCCTCGCCGTTCCCCGCGCACACAGCTTGGGTGTCTCGGCCGTGATCGTCGTCAGACGCCTGCGCCCCACGCGCGGGCGCCGAGCGCAGGCGAATGCCGCCGGTCTTCCAGCGCCCTCACGGTCCACCCCAGTCGGCGGGGGTGGCCGTCACTTCCGCGGAGCCGAGAGCCGCCGACTCCTGCGCCTTGAGGTAGAGGTAGTGATCATGGACCCCATCCGCCAGGGGATAGAGCTCGGCTCCCCCGTCGACGTAGGTGCCCATCCGCGACAGGGCCTCGCACAGGGCAAGCTCGTCGTCCATGAGCGGAGCGGGATAGGGGTTCCTCCAAATCCAGGACTCCCCGAAGCGGAAGCCCTCCAGCCGCGGGGCCGACAGGTTTCCGTAGCGGCCCGACTCGACCCGTTCGATCTTCAGATGCAGAGGCGTCGCGAAATCCTTCAGCAGCACGACCTCGTCCCACTCCATCTCGCCGCGCTCGCCTCGGGCAAGGAGGCGATCCGAGCGAATCCAGCCGAAGTACTGGCTTCCGGCAAAGTCCACGATCCCCACCCTCTGGCCGGGAAACTGAAAGACAAAGAGATCCTGCTTCTCCTCGACCGTCTGCTCCCGCGGCGGCGGGCCATCCCTGCCCGGTCCCTGCACGATCGAGTAGGTGAAGCCGAAGGCGTGGATACGCGCGCCTTCGAAGCTCACCCCTAGAAGCCTGCGCATGAGGCTTATGCCGTGGTATCCGTGACCCACCGAGACGTTCAGGTGGCGCACCGAGCCAAGCAGTCCGCGCCGGACGACCTCCATCTGCGCCAGGTGAAGGGGGCGCAGGTGGTACTCCTCCGCGACTTGGACCAAGCCCAGCGAGGCTCGCACCCGCTCGACGAGCTCCTTCAGCCCGAGGATGTCGGGCGCGGGCGGGGTCTCGCTCAGGACGGGCACGCCGCGGTCAACCAGCTCCAGGACGATCTCTGGATTCGCCGCCCAGGAGACCGAGCTCACGCAGAACCGCGGGCGTCCGCCCTTGAGGAGGGCCGCGATGTCCCGGTGGGTGGGCACGTCCCACTCCCGCTCGATCGCCTCGGCCTTCGACCGGTCGCGAACGACCATCCCGCCGACCGAGAACAGCTCGGGGAGCGCCCGGGCGACGCGAAGATAGAACTGCGCCCGCCAGCCGGCCCCGACAATTGCAAACGAAATCTTGCTCATGATCCTCGGCTCCCTTTCCGTGCGATCCGCGGGGCGCCGGCTCGCCTATGCGCGGCCCGATCGGCGCTCGGGCTGGGCGCGCCCGTCTCGCCCGCCGCTTCCGCAGCCGACCACGGATGCAGTGTGGCGCGACCGGCCGCTCATCGAGCCCGCCCGGCGGCGAGCCTACCGCTCATTCGGCGCGGGGCTCTCCCTGCCCGCCGAGCGCACCCGCTCCACGAGCGCCTTCGCCGCACCCGGGTAGAGCCAGGTCGGAAAGCTGCAGCCCGGGGCCAGAAGGAGCTTCGTCTTTCCGCCCAGGCGCATCCCCTCCTCGGCGTTGCGGGCAGCCTCGGCAGGGCTCACGCGGGTGACCCGGTCCTTGTCGAGCCCGCCCATGATCGTGCCGGAAAAGCGCTTTCGCATCTCGGGGATGCTCGGATTGGAGGGATGGCGGTCTTCGTAGGAGATGATGGGCACCGGAAAGTCGAGGACATCCTCGACGTAGATGCCGATGTCGTGGACGTGGGCAGTATGCATCTTCCCGCCATCCTTGATCGCCGCGAAGATCTTCATTACGAAGGGCTTCGCGAACTTCAGGTACTGCGAGCGCTCCATCTGCTGCTTGCTCCCGAAGGTGGAGATGAAAACGCCGCTCGCGCCGAGGCGGAGCGCCTCGCGGCAGTAGGCGATGATGTTGTCGGAGATCACGTCGAGGGCGTCGAGCACGCCTTGCGGGTGCGTCGCGACGAGCTCGCCGAGGTGCTCGCCTGCGAGGCTCCGCATGAGCACCTGCCACGGATCGAAGATGGTGTCGATGAAGTAGGCGTTTCCGGCAAGGGAGCGCGCGACGATCTCGATCGCGGAAAGCTGCTCGGCCCAGTCGCTGTCGCGGACATCGAAGCGCCCGATCTTGCGCAGGTCGTCGGCGCTCGCGAGCTCGAGCATCCCCTTCGGCATCGGATAGAAGTAGTCGTTCATGAGCTTCAGCCAATCGAGATCGTAGTAGCGGAAGAACTCAAGCGAAAGCTCGGCGATACGCTTTCCCTTCTCGTGCTGAACCCCAAAATGGTACCAGAAGGAAACTGGGGGCCGATCCACCTCCCTTCCCTCAAGCGTTCGATCGATTCGTTCGGTCTTTGTCATGGCGAACCTCTGGCTCCGCTGAGTCTATGCCTCTTCGGTGGCGCGGGCAACCCTGATTCCCGCAGCCGTGGCCGAGCGCTCGAGCTCCCGAAAAAGCCTTCGGCGCACCCCGGTCTCGGCGAGCCCGTAGCGCAGCCCGTTCAGGTTGAGCTCCCACAGCTCGGCGAGCGAGAGGCCGAGGCGATCGCGGGCCAGCTCCCACTCACCGGTGAGATCGGTGCCGAAGAACGGCGGGTCGTCGGTCGAGAGGGTGACCGGAACCCCTGCGTCGAGCAGCCGCCGCAGGGGATGGGCCGAGAGCTCGGGCACCACCTTCAGGCGCAGGTTGCTCGTGACCGCCACGTCGCAGCAGATGGAGCGCTCGGCGAGGAGGGCGAGAACAGCCGGATCCTCCGCGGCGCGCACCCCGTGCTGAATGCGGCGCGCCCCGAGCTCGAGGACCGCCTCTCGCACGTGCGATGCCCCGCCGGTCTCCCCGGCGTGGGCTACCACCGGGTAGCCGGCCTGCCGAGCCCGCGCGAACCAGGCTGCGAAGCGGCTGCGCGGGAAGCCCGCCTCCGGCCCGCCCAGGCCCAGCGCCACCACGAGGGGGTTGGCCTCCTCCTCCAGGAGCCTCACGGTGTAGGGTCCGCTCTCGTCCGCCGCCTCGCTCGGGATGTCCACGATGAGGCGCGCCACCGGCCCTCCCGCCCGCTCGGCCTCCTCGAAGCGCCGCGTCACGATCTCCAGGGATCGCCTCCCGCCGATGCCGAGGCGCTCGTGGTTGTAGGGGGTGAAGTGCAGCTCGGCGTAGCGGATCGCGTGGCGCTCGCACTCCGCGAGGTAGCCGTCGACCATCCGGTCGAAGTCGCTGTCGCTGCGCAGGCAGCTGCACATCAGCAGCCACAGCTCGATGAAGTGGTCGAAGCTCTTGAAGTCGTAGAGCCTGCGAAGCTCGGCAAGGCTCCCCACCGGCAGGGCAACGTGATTCACCTCCGCCATCTTCCAGAGGGTCTCGGGCGAAATGGTTCCCTCGAGGTGCACGTGAAGCTCGGTCTTGGGTAGGCGCGATAGAAGCTCATCCACGGGAAGTCCCTCCGCGCCTCATCATAGCATCTTGACTATTCCCTGCCGAGCCGATAGACTCGCGGCATGATCGTTCGTTCAAGCGACGTACAGATTCTTCTCGCCGCGGCGGCCGCAGCTCCCTAGGAGGGACTCGCGGTCGCTTCACGAGCGACGATAAGGAAAGCCGCGGTCCCCCCAACGGTGGACTGCGGCTTTTTTGTTGCCTTGCGGCACACGGCGCAGCCACCCGGACCGACGGCGTGAGGAAAGACCATGAGAAGGAACCTCGTGCACGCCGGAGCCAGCCAGCTCAAATACGAGATCAGGCAAATCGTTCTCTTCGCGCGGGAGCTCGAGCGCTTCCAGGTTCCGATCACCTGGGAGAACATCGGCGATCCGGTCGAGAAGGGCGAGGTGCTGCCCGACTGGATGAAGGAGATCGTAGCCGGCCTCGCGGGACGCGACCGCAGCTACGGCTACGTCGACACCCAGGGGGTCATCGAGACCCGCGAGTTCCTCGCCTCCGAGGTCAACTCCCGGGGCGGCGCCCACATCGGGCGCGACGACATCATCTTTTTCAACGGCCTCGGGGATGCCGTCGCTAAGGTCTTCGGCTTCCTTAGGCGCGAGGCGCGGGTGCTCGGTCCCTCGCCCGCCTACTCGACCCACTCTTCGGCGGAGGCTGCGCACTCCGGCTATGAGCATCTCACCTACCGCCTCGACCCGGCCCGCGGCTGGCTGCCCGACATGGGAGACATCGAGATGAAGGTGCGCTACAATGACTCCATCGCCGGGCTCCTCCTCATCAACCCCGACAACCCGACCGGGACGGTCTACCCCCGCGAGCTCCTTGAGGAGTTCGTTCGCATTGCGCGCGCCTATGACCTGTTCCTCGTCTGCGACGAAACCTACGCGAACATCGTCTACAACGGGGCCGAAGCGCTCTCCTTGAGCGAGGTCGTCGGAGAGGTGCCCGGGATCGCCCTGCGCTCGATCTCGAAGGAGTTCCCGTGGCCGGGGGCCCGCTGCGGCTGGATCGAGGTCTTCAATCAGGAAAGGGACGAGAACTTCCGCGCCTACGTGAGGAGCATCCTCGACGCAAAGCGCCTGGAGGTCTGCTCGACGAGCCTGCCGCAGCTCGCCATTCCCGCGATCATGGGCGACCCCCGCTACCCGGACCACCTTGCGCGGCGAGCCCGGCTCTTCGAGGGGCGGGCGAACGAGGCGTACCGGGCCTTCGCAGGACTGCCGGGGGTGCAGATCTCCCGCCCCCGCGGCGCCTTCTATTTCACCGTCGTGTTCGAGGAGGGACGCCTGAACGATCGCCAGCGCCTGGAGGTGAAGTCGGCGGAGCTCGCCCGCTTCATCGAGGAGCGCACGCAAGGGGTCGCCCCCGACAAGCGCTTCGTCTACTGGCTCCTCGCCGCGACGGGCATCTGCGTGGTGCCCCTGACCGGATTCGCCTGCGACCTTCAGGGGTTTCGGATGACGCTCCTCGAAAGCAGCGACGAAAAGCGCTCCTGGATCCTTGCCTCCGTCGCCGAGGCGATCCGGCACTACCTCGCTTCCGATCGGAGGAGCGACCGATAGCGGCGAGCCGGGAGCCTTCCGGGCTCTAACGAGCGATCTGGCTGAGATGCACTCCGAGCAGAAGGAGCCAGACGAGACAGGAGGCGAAGAACAGCCTCTCGATGAGCCCGAAGACTGCGCGAAGGGGTTTGACCCGCGCAAGGAGCATGAGGATCCCGAAGACGACGACGAGGAGCTCGAGCCGCGGGAAGAGGGGGGCCAGCTTGACCCAAGCCACGACGTACTTGAAGACCGGGGAGATCGCGATCGTCGCAAGCACGAAGGCGATGAAGGCGATCACTGCCGCCGCGGTGTGGACCTTCCCGGCGGTCGAGGGCTGCGCCCCCTCCTCGGCCGCAGGGAGGAGGGCGGCGATAATCATTCCTGCGGCGAAAATCACCATGAAGGCGACGCCGACGTCCACCCTCTTTCCCCCGCCATGAGCCCCGAGCTCGCCTGCAAGGGCGACGGCGATGGCCAGGGCCCCGACCCCCAGCGCGAGGATGGCGGCGGTCATGAGCCCGCCGAACCTCCTCGCGGCGTAGTCTCCCAGCGCGTCGCGCAGGGGGTGAGCGCCGGTGGGAAGAAAGTGAAGCACGACGGTGAGAACCAGGAAGGCAAGCGCTGCGACAAGGCCGATGTAGGCGACGATGTTGATCCAATGCATGGGAGGACCTCCTCTTTCCGACAGCGGCGCGGGCGAGGGAACGGCGCGCCGCGGCGCCTTCAAAGCCTCTCCATCATAGCGGACCCTCTCCGACCCCTGTCAAGGAAATTCGCTCGCACCCGCATCCGCGCCGCAGCGGCGCCGCCTCCGTTGCGCGCTTCGTTCGTATCCTGTATACTCAGCCGCACAAGTCGTATGGATCCTGAAGATCCTCACAGAGCGATGCCGATTGGCGGGCCAGGGTTGGGGCGATGACCTACCTGACGGTCCTCCTCGTCGTGCTGATCCTTCTCGCCGCCTTTTTTTCGGCCACCGAGACTGCCTTCACCTCGCTCTCCCTGCTGCAGGTGGAGCGGCTTGCGGCGACGAAGAGCGGCAGGGGGCGGATGGTGGCGCGCCTCACCCGGCGCTCCGATCTCCTGCTGGGCACGGTGCTCATCGGAAACAACCTCGCGAACGTCTCGGCCTCGGCCCTTGCCACCGAGATCACGATCCGCGTCTTCGGCAACCACGCAGTCGGCTACATGACCGGGCTTCTCACCCTGGTGATCCTCATCGTAGGCGAGGTGACCCCGAAGCGCTTCGCGATCATCTACAACGAGTGGATCTCCCTCCACACGGTTCGGGTCATCACCGCCCTCTCCTACCTCTTCCGTCCGGTGATCTGGGTGGTCGGGGGCGTGAGCAACCTGCTCACCCGTCTCCTCGGCTCGCAGCGTCGAACCGGCCTCACCCTCGAAGGACTTCTGCACATGGTGAACCTCGCCGAGAGTCTCGGGATCGTCGCCAACCGCGAGACTCGCATGGTGAAGAACATCTTCCGCTTCAATGATCTCCCGGTCCAGGCGATCATGACCCACCGAACCGCGGTCTTCAGCCTCGAGATGGGTTCGCGCATCGAGGGCGTGCTCTCCGAGGTGAGCGCGCGCGGCTTCTCGCGCTTTCCGGTCTACGACGAGCAGCCCGAGAAGATCGAGGGAATCGTGAACACCCGCCACATCGTCGAGGCGGTGGCAGCCGGGCGTCCCAACATGCGCTTGAAAGAGATCATGACGAAGCCGATCTTCGTGCCGACGACCCGAAAGATCGACCAGCTCTTCGCCCAGCTCAAGCGGGAGGACTGCAAGATGGCGGTCGTTCTCGACGAGTACGGAGGGCTCGCCGGCATCGTGACGCAGCAGGATATCGCCGACGAGATCCTCGGCGAGCTTCGCGATGAGAACGAAGAGATCGGCTGGACCAAGATCAAGCCCCTGTCCGACGGGGCCTACCTCATGATGGGCGACACCCCCATCCACCAGGTCAACGACTTTCTCGGGATCAGCCTCCCCCACGAGCGCTACGTCCAGACCCTCGGAGGCTACCTCGCGGAAACCCTCGACCGCTTCCCGACGGAGCACGAGGCCATCCCGGTGCCGGGCGCGCTCTTCGTCATCGAGAAGGTGAGCCGAAATCGGATCCTCTCCGTGCGCTGCGTGCCGCAGGCAGTCGAGGAGCAGGCGCAGGGATAGGGCCGCCCGCGGAGGGGCCTTCCGGCTCGCGGCGGACGAGCTCCGTTGCGTTGCGGGCGCGCTCCCGGTCGCCGAGCGGGTGGCGGCCTGCCGAAAAGGGCGCCCCCCTGGCTCCCGCGCCTGCTACAGGGAAAGCTCGCCTCCCCTCATGAAGGTCCTCATTTCGCCCCCGGCAAGACGGGCCGTGATGGTCGGCTCCCGGATGAGACCGTCGAGGTGGATGAGCGAGGGGGCGTCCTCGTCGTAGTTGCTCCCGATCGCGATGTGGCAGGTTCGGTAGGCCTTTTCGTCCTCGAGCATGTTCCCGGTGATCTCTGCCTTCGGGTTGAGGCCGATCCCGAGCTCGCCGAGATTCCGCGCGTTTTTCCGGTAGATGCCTCCGAGCCCGCGCCCGAGAGTGCCCGTTCGCTCCATCTGGAGCGCCCGCTCCTCGCCGAGCCGAATCGTCTCACGAAGGCGCTCGGCCTCCGAGCCGCCCTCGATCCTCGTCACGAATCCCTCCTCCACCGCGGCCCGAATCGGCTCGGCGAGGAGGAGGTCGCCGCCGTGCACGGTCATGCTTCCGTCGAAGACGATCCGCCCCCGCGCGCTGCCGAGCTCGGGGGAAATGAAGGTCTCGCCCGCAGGAAGATTCCCGCCCGCGCCCGGCACGGAGAAGAACCCGTCGTCGGACCTCGCCCTGCGGCCCCGAAGTCCGATGGTGAGATCGGTCCCTGCGGGGGCGGCGATGCGGACCTCGACCACATCGTCGAGGATTGCCGCGAGGAGGGAGCTCTCGGCGCGCAGGCGCGCGTAGTCGATCGGGACCGTGCGCACGAACGTGGAGCGCGTCACGTGCGGAGACCAGAAGCTCCGCAGCCGCTTCGCCCCGTGCAGGAGATAATGGAAGGTACTGTCGTAGCGCCTCCCCTCGTGCACGAGGGGTTGGGCAATCGCCTCTCGATCCTTCCCGAGCTTCTCGACGCTCAAGGAGATGAGAACCTCCGGCGCGGAGGCGATCGCCGCGACGGCCGCCTTCTCGGTGAAGTCCAGTTGGCTCTTTACCGGCTGGATCACGATCACCGGACGCCCCCCCTCCGCGGCGATCGCGTCGTAGAGCGCAGTCGCGATCCCGAAGACCTCCGGGTCAGGGTTGGTGACGATGAGGGCGCGCTCCTCCTGCTTGACCGCGAGCACCTCGCGGGCAGCGACCGCAGCGGCGCGCGCAAGCCCCGCCTCGACCGGAATCCAGCTTCGAAATCCTTCTTCCATGTTGGGTGGAGGGTACGATCGGCGGGCGGAGGGGTCAAGTCCGCCCCCTCGGATCGCCTCCGTCATTGACCGCCCGGAGGGCTTTCTGTATCATTTTCGCCATGAGCAAGTATCCGCACCGCGCGATCGAGGCAAAATGGCAGGCCTGGTGGGAGCAGCACAAGGCCTTCCGGGTCACGGAGGACCCCGCTATCCCGAAGGAGAAGCGGCGCTACGTCCTCGACATGTTCCCCTATCCCTCCTCGCAGGGCCTGCACGTCGGACACCCCGAGGGCTACACCGCCACCGACATCTACTGCCGCTACCTTCGCGCAAACGGATATGCCGTCCTTCACCCGATGGGCTTCGACTCCTTCGGATTGCCGGCGGAAAACTATGCCATCAAGACCGGCACGCACCCCCGCTCCTCGACCGAGCAGAACATCGAGAAGTTCATCGCGCAGATCAAATCCCTCGGCTTCTCCTACGACTGGGATCGGATGGTCTGCACCCACACCTCGGACTACTTCAAATGGACGCAGTGGATCTTTCTGAAGATCTTCGAGCGGGGGCTCGCCTACGAGGCCGAGACGCCGATCAACTGGTGCCCATCCTGCAAGACCGGGCTCGCAAACGAGGAGGTCAAGGAAGGGCGCTGCGAGCGCTGCGGGACCGAGGTGATCCGCAAGAACATCCGCCAGTGGATCCTTCGGATAACCGCCTACGCCGACCGCCTCCTTGCCGACCTCGAGAAGCTGGATTGGCCGGAGCCGATCAAGATGATGCAGCGCAACTGGATCGGGCGCAGCGAGGGGGCGAACGTCACCTTCAAGCTTGCGCAGGGTGAAGGCGCGATCGAGGTCTACACCACCCGCCCCGACACCCTCTTCGGCGCGACCTACATGGTCCTCGCCCCGGAACACCCCTTGGTGGAGAAGATCACCACCTCGGCCCAACGCCGGGCGGTTCGCGACTACGTCGAGAGCGCCAACCGCAAGTCCGATCTCGAACGGACCGATCTCGCCAAGGAGAAGAGCGGCGTCTTCACCGGGGCCTACGCGGTGAACCCGGTGAACGGCAGGCAAATCCCGGTCTGGATATCGGACTACATCCTCATCTCCTACGGCACCGGCGCGATCATGGCGGTTCCGGCCCACGATGAGCGAGACTTCGCCTTTGCCCGGAAGTTCGGCCTGCCGATCGTCGAGGTCGTCGCGCGCGAGCGCGGAGCGTCGGCGGGCTCCGAGCCTGGCGAGGCCTTCACCCAGGGCGGCTACGCGGTCAACTCGGGGGAGTTCGACGGGCTCCCCACCGAGGAGTTCAAGAAGCGGATCATTGACTGGCTCGAGTCGCGCGGGATCGGAAAGCGCTCGGTCAACTACAAGCTGCGGGATTGGATCTTCTCGCGCCAGCGCTACTGGGGCGAGCCCATTCCCCTCGTCCACTGCCCGAAGGACGGCATCGTGCCGATTCCCTACGGCGAGCTGCCGCTCGAGCTTCCCGAGGTGGAAAGCTACGCTCCCACCGGAACGGGGGAGTCCCCCCTTGCGGCGATCACCTCGTGGGTGGAGACCACCTGCCCGCGCTGCGCCGGACCCGCTCGGCGCGAGACCAACACCATGCCGCAATGGGCGGGCTCCTGCTGGTACTACCTGCGCTATCTCGACCCGGCCAACCCCCACGAGCTCGCCTCCCGCCCGGCGATCGACTACTGGATGCCCGTCGATCTCTACGTCGGAGGGGCGGAGCACGCGGTGCTCCATCTCCTGTACGCCCGCTTCTGGCACAAAGTCCTCTTCGACCTCGGGGTCGTCAACACCGATGAGCCCTTCAGCCGCCTCATCAATCAGGGGATGATCTTGGGCGAGGGCGGGGTGAAGATGTCCAAGTCGCTTGGCAACGTCATCAATCCCGACGACATCGTGGCGGAGTACGGGGCGGACGCGATGCGGATGTACGAGATGTTCATGGGCCCCCTCGCCGATGCAAAGCCCTGGTCGACCAACGGGATCTCCGGGGTCCACCGCTTCCTCGACCGGGTCTATCGCCTCACCGAGCGGGAGATTACCGAGGAGGAGCCTTCGCCCGAGCTCCTTCGGCTCCTGCATCGAACCATCAAGAAGGTCTCCGCGGACACGCCCGCTTTGGAGCTGAACACCGCGATCGCCCAAATGATGGTCTTCGTGAACGAGCTCTCCCGAGAGCAGAGGCTGCCGCGCTCCCTCTTCGAGCCCTTCGTCATCCTCCTCGCTCCCTACGCCCCCCACCTCGCCGAGGAGCTCTGGGCGGGCCTCGGTCACGGCCCTTCGGTCTCCAGGGTCCCCTGGCCAAAATGGGATGAGGCGCTCACGATCGAGGAGCAGGCGACGGTCGTCATCCAGATCAACGGCAAGGTGCGGAGCAAGATGGAGATCCCGGTCGGCACCCCTCCCGCGGAGATGGAGCGGCTCGCCCTCTCGGCCCACCGCATCCCGGAGCTCATAGACGGCAAATCGATCGCGAAGATCATCACCGTTCCCGACAAGCTCGTGAACATCGTCGTGCGATGAACTACCGCACCCGAGTCGAGCGCTTCGCCTCCTGGCTC
>DAHVAK010000286.1 GCA_027314665.1 Spirochaetales bacterium | reverse complement strand
GAGCCCGTATTCGTTGACCGGAACATCGCAGGCCGTGAGGACCGCGAGCACTCCGGGAAGGCGCTCCGCCCGGGAGGTGTCGAGCCGCCGGATGCGGGCATGCGGGCGTCGGGCAAAGAGGATCTTCATGAAGGCCTGGTTGGGCAGATCGATGTCCCCCGGGTACTGGGCCTGGCCCTTCACCTTGCTCAACGAGTCGACCCTGATGGGCGATTGTCCGATGACCGCCATGTAATTCTCCTCCTTACGGCACGCGGGGCTAGCGGCGCGCCGCGGCGGCTGCCCGATCGATCGCGGAGATGATCTTGTAGTAGCCGGTGCAGCGGCAGAGGTTGCCAGTGATCGCCTGGCGAATCTCGTCTTGCGAGGGGGTGGGCCGCTCCTCGAGAAGCTTCGCTCCGGACATGAGGAAGCCGGGCGTGCAGTAGCCGCACTGGACCGCTCCCTCCTCCATGAAGGCCTGCTGCACCGGATGCAGCGCGCCCTCTCCGGCGAGCCCCTCGACGGTGACGACCTCGGCGCCGTCGGCGCGAGCCGCGGGAACCAGGCAGCTCATGACCGCCTGTCCGTCGAGGTAGACCGTGCATGCGCCGCACTCGCCCTCGGCGCACCCCTCCTTGGAGCCCGGAAGGGCGAGCTCCTCGCGCAGGAAGCGGAGGAGGCTCTTGTGCTGCCCGCCTGCGGCGGTCCGCTCGACACCGTTGACCCGGAGGGTGATCGGGGTTTCTCCCGAGTGAATCTTGCGGCCCCCCGGCGCCCCCGCGGGTGCCTGGGCTCCGGAGCCTCCCGCGAGAAGGATTGGGTGGTCGGGAAAGCCTTCGGCCTCGCGTCGCTCTCGGATTGCGGCGAGGGCGCGGCGAACCGTCGAGCGGACCATTGCGGTGCGATAGGAGGCCGAGCCGCGCACGTCGCTTATCGCGCGAGCCGCCGCAACCGCGAGCTCCGCTGCGACCTCGATGGTGTGCTCATCGAGCATCCGCCCGGCGAGCATCTCCTCGGCGGCCTGCGCCCGTACGATAGTCGGGGCGACCGCCCCGAGGGCAATGCGCGCCCCGGTCACCTGAAGCCCGTCGAGGTCGAGGATGACCGCTGCATTGACGAGGGAGATCGCCTGGGCACGGCGCAGGGCGAGCTTCACGAAGGCCCCGCGCTCGCCTCCCGCGAGAGCCCGGAAGGCGATGTCGACAACCATCTCGTCGGGCTCGAGGGTCGTCCGTCGCACCCCGGTGTAGAACTCGCGCAGCGCCAGGTGCCGCTCTCCTCGCTTCGAACGCAGGGTGAGGAGCGCGTCGAGCGCTACGAGGGGGGTGATGGTGTCATTGGCGGGCGAGGCGGTGACGAGGTTGCCCGCGATGGTGCCGCGATTGCGAATCTGGGGCGAGCCGACCTCCCAGGAGGCCCGCGCAAGCGGGAGGGCAGCCTTGCGCAGCAGCGGGGAGGCGGCCACAGCGTTGTGGGTCACGAGCGGTCCGAGGTGGACCATCCCCTCGGCATCCGCGGCGATGCGGTCGAGGCCGGGGATGCGGGTCACGTCGATCAGGGTATCGACCCCCTTGCGCGCTCCCCGCTCCATCTCGAGCAGGAGATCGGTCGCTCCCGCGACGATGCGGGCCCGCTCTCTCCGCTCGGCAAGGATGGTCAGGACCTCGTCGACGGTCGCTGCGTTGATATACTCCCGCCACATACAACCTCCCCGCGCACCCTACGCAATCATGCCGTCATGACTCCCGCGATGTCCAGAACCAATCGGGGCGGTTTCGGTTCTATCAGATGAGGGGGCTTGTGTCCATCATTCGGCCGCGCACGGGAACCGTTTTCGCTACCCTCGCGTGGCAATCGAGGTGTACGGCTACGGATGCGTAGCTAAGTCGAGGCACCGCCTACGCTTTGGTGGCGTATCCGGCCCTTGGGAGCGACGACCCGCGGCAGGCGCTCTCGCGCTATTCTCGTGCCGACGGTGACTTGGGTAGGAAGGGGAGTCCGCGGTCGAGATGGCATGTATCTTGCATCTCTGTGACCTGCCGAGGCGGCGTCCGCGCGTCCGTCGGGAGCGCCCGGCGTCTGCCGCGGGTCGCCGCCTATTGGGACGTGCGAGCGTGCGCGCTTTGGGTTGCGGGAGCGTGCGCCCTTTTTCGGCAGCGCTGCCTACGCGGCTCGCCTTGATCGTCCGAAAGGATCGCGGCGTTTTCGTCGCCCGGTACCCGTCCGCCGGGAGCCTCGCCACCGGTAGCAGTTCGTCAACGAGAGGTATATGATTGCGCGATCCATCCAGAAAGTTCGACCTCGACGCGCCACAGTGAGCTTCACGGGAGTAGAACCGGTGTCATCCGACGAGCTTGACAGCGAAGTGCAGTCTGGCGGCCGCTCGGTCGTGGATTGGACCAAGATCGTGGTAAATGTCCTCCTGCCGATCGGGGGGGTCTTGTTCGCGCTTCTCATCGGGGCGGTCCTGTTGGTGATGCTGAAGGCCGATCCGATTGCCGCCTATGCCGCCTTGGTGCACGGGGCGGCCGGCTCGGTCTTCGGCCTCACGCAGACCCTCGTCAAGGCAACCCCGCTCCTGCTCGTGGGACTTGGCATCTGCATCGCCTTCCGGGCGAACGTCATCAACATCGGGGGCGAAGGCCAGATCATCGCCGGGGCCGTGGCGGCCGCCTGGTTTCCCCTTACCTTTCACTTCTGGCCGGGGTGGCTCCTCATCCCTTCGACGATGATCGCCGGCTTTCTCGCGGGGGCGGCCTGGGGATTCGTTCCGGGAATCCTCAAGGCTCGCCTTGGCGTCAACGAGATCCTGAGCACGATCATGATGAACGCCATCGCGGTTCAGCTCATGAATCTCCTCCTTCAGGGACCCCTCATGGACCCCGCCGAGGTGGCGCAGGGCACCTTCCTCGCCCAGTCGGCGCAGCTTCCCCATCAGGTTTGGCTGCCGCGCCTGGTGCCTCGTACGCTCCTCCACGCCGGGGCGATCGTCGCCCTCGCCCTCACCGCCGTGGTCTACCTGCTGCTCTGGCGCACGACGACCGGGTATCGGATTCGGGCGGTCGGGCTGAACCCCGACGCGGCCCGCTACTCGGGAATCCGGGTGCCGGTCTACCAAGCCCTCGCCCCGACCCTCGCCGGCGGCTTCGCGGGGCTCGCGGGGGTAGGCGAGGTGATCGGGGTGCAGCATCGGCTGCTTCCCGGGCTCACCAGCGGCTACGGCTTCACCGGGATCGTGGCAGCCCTGCTTGGGGGGCTTCACCCCTTCGGGCTCATCCCGGCCTCGATCCTGTTCGGGGGGCTCCTGGTCGGAGCGGACTCGATGCAGCGCGCGGTTCAGGTGCCCTCCTCCCTGGTGACCGCCCTCCTTGGGCTGGTTGTGCTCTTCGTCTCGGGTTCGGCGCTCTGGACGCAGCGCTGGGCCGCGCGCCGCGGGGCTCGACGATGAAGGGGATCTTCTCCCTGGACGTCGTCTCGGGGATCCTGCGGACCATGATCGCTCTCGCGACCCCCTTCCTCTACGCGGCCCTCGGCGAGACCTTCGCGCAGACCTCGGGGGTGGTGAACCTCGGGGTCGACGGGATCATGCTCCTTTCCGCCTTTGCGGCCTTCTACCTCACCCTCGTCACGGGGAGCCTCGCGTGGGGTCTTCTCGCCGCGGCGGTCGTCGGCATCCTGATGGGGCTCCTCATGTCGCTCGTGAGCGTCACGCTGAAGGCCGAACAGGGGGTGAGCGGCATCGGGCTCTACATGCTCGGGCTCGGGATGTCGAGCCTGCTCTTCAAGATCATGGTGGGGACCGTCAAGACCGTGGTCGGCTTTCCTCCCGTGGCGATCCCCCTCCTCTCCGACATCCCGATCCTCGGCCCGATCTTCTTTCGCGAGAGCCTCCTCGTCTACGGAGCGTTCCTTCTCGTTCCCCTCTCCTGGTGGATCCTTGAGAAGACGACCCTCGGGATGAAGATCAAGGCGGTCGGGCAGAACCCCGCCGCCGCCGATTCGGTGGGCATCAGCGTGGATGGAATCCGCTACTTCAGCGTCTGTCTCGGCGCGATGCTCGCCGGAATCGCCGGGGCGTCGCTCTCCATCTCGCTTCTCAATCTCTTTCAGGACAATCTGACCTCGGGTCAGGGCTTCATCGCGGTTGCCCTGGTCTACTTCGGCGGCTGGAGCCCGGTGGGGGTCATGGGCGGGGCTCTTCTTTTCAGCGTGGTCAACTCGTTCCAGCTTTGGATGCAGGTCCTGGGAGTCAAGATCCCCGCGAGCCTCGCGATCATGCTCCCCTACCTGCTCACGATCGCCGCCCTCGCCGTCACCTTCAACCGGGTGCGGCAGCCCGCGGCGCTGAACAAGCCCTTTCGACGTGGCGAGAGCTAGCAGGGTGCTGATAAATGCAAAGGTACCTGCCAAAACGGCGTTTTCTCGAACCATATTGGGGCAGGAGGCTCAACCGAAAACGCCGTTTTGGCAGCGGGTCAATCACTTTGTCAGCACCCTGCTAGAGTTCGGTCTCGTGAATGGGGCCGCATAGAGCAGCGGAGAGAACAAAGGAGTGTTGCATGAAGAGGAATAGCAGGGTGCGCCTCGCGGTTTTAGGAATCATGGTCGCCGCGCTGGCGATCGCTTGTGGGAGCAAGAGCGCGAGCAGCTCGGCGAGCGCGAAGAGCGCGAGCGTGCTGCGCATCGCGGTGGTGATGCCGAGCGCGACCAACGACGCGGCCTTCAGCCAGTCGATGTGGACTGCGCTGCTGGAGGTCCAGAAGGAGATGGGAGGGCCCTCCGCCCTCGACATCAAGTACACGGAGAACATGTACAACGTGCCGGACGCGGCCGCGGCCATCCGCGACTACGCAAACCAGGGCTTCGACATCGTCATCGCCCACGGATCCCAGTACGGCTCCTCGGTGCAGGAGATCGCGAAGGACTTCCCCAAGGTGACCTTCGCGTGGGGAACCGACGTGAACACCTTCGGTCTTCCCAACGTCTACGCCTACACCGCCGCGGCCGAGCAGGGGGGCTACGTCAACGGGGTCCTCGCCGCGATGCTCACGAAGAGCAAGAAGATCGGGGTCACCGGTCCCGTCGAGGTCGGCGACGCCAAGACCTACATCGACGGCTTCCTCCAGGGGGTGGAGTCGGCGAACAAGAACATCTCGGTAAGCAAGACCTGGACCGGCTCCTTCTCGGACGTCGCGCTCATGGCGGCCGCAGCGAAAACCCAGATCGCAAACGGGGCGGACATCCTCACCGGCTCATCCCAGGCCGTCGTCGGATCGATCGGGGCCGCGAAGGACAAGGGCGACGTTCTCTGGTTCGGGACCCAGTCTGATCAGGCCTCGCTTGCCCCCAACCTCGTGGTGGCGAGCCAGGTGTACGATTGGACCGGGATGCTGAAAGACATCATCGCGAAGCGCAAGGCCGGCACCCTCGGCGGAATCACCTACACCCTGACCCTCGCCAATGGGGGCCTGAAGGAGGCTTACAACCCTGCCTTCAGCCTCCCGGCGAACGTAAAGGCCGCAGGAGATGCCGCCATCAAGGGGATCACCGACGGCTCCATAACGGTGAAGCCGTAGCGCCGAACCTGAAAATCCAGGGGAGCCCCTCCCGACGCCCGCCTTTCGCGCGGGCGGGGAGGACTCTCTTCACGACCGTGGAGGAGGACATGGGAGCGGGAGGAGGAGGGCTCGAGGGCGGGCCGCGGAGGAGCGGGCGCGTCGAGATGCGGAACATGGTGAAGCGCTTTCCGGGAGTCGTGGCGAACGCCTCGGTCTGTTTTGACGTGGAGCCCGGAGAGGTCCACGCTCTCCTCGGGGAGAACGGAGCCGGCAAGAGCACGCTCATGCGCCAGCTCTACGGGATGTATCAACCCGACGAGGGCGAGATCTTCATTGACGGCGAGCGGCGGCTCTTTCGCTCGCCGGCCGACGCCATCCGCTCGGGGATCGGAATGATCCACCAGCATTTCATGCTCGTGCCCACCCTGACGGTGGCGCAGAACGTCGCGCTCGGGCAGCCCTCTTCGCGCGGGCCCCTCCTTGACCTGAAGCGGGTGAGCGCCCGGATTCGCGAGCTTTCCGAGGAGTATGGTCTCGCGGTCGAACCGCAGGTCATGGTCTGGCAGCTTTCGGTCGGGGAGCAGCAGCGCGTCGAGATCGTCAAGGCCCTCTACCGCGGCGCGGGGCTCCTCATCCTCGACGAGCCTACCGCGGTGCTCACGCCGCAGGAGGTGAACGACCTCTTTGTGACCCTGCGGCGGATGGTCCGCCAGGGTCATTCGCTGGTGTTTATCTCGCACAAGCTGAACGAGGTGATGGCCATCAGCGACCGGGTAACCGTCCTGCGCGACGGGAAGGCGGTGGGCACCCGACGGGCGGCAGAAATCTCACGCTCGGAGCTCGTGCAGCTGATGGTCGGGCGGGAGCTGAAAGGGCTCGCATCTCGCCCCTCGGAGCCTGGGCCCGTGCGTCTTCGTCTCGAAGGGCTTCGCGCGATCGGCGATCGCGGGACGGAGGCCCTGCGGGGGGTCGACCTCGAGATCCGAGCCGGGGAGATCCTCGGCCTCGCGGGGGTCTCGGGCAACGGTCAGCGCGAGCTCGCCGAGTGTCTCGCGGGAATGCGGCGGGCTGCCGGGGGCAGGGTGAGTCTCGACGGGCGGGAGATTACGACCGCCTCGCTCAACGAACGAGTCGCGGCCGGGCTCGCCTACGTCCCGGAGGAGAGGATGCGCGACGGCGCGATTCGCGAGTTTACGGTCCAGGAGAACCTCTACCTCCACGATCACGCCGCGCGGGAGTTTCGAAGGGGGGTCTTTCTCAGGCTTGCGCGGATGGAATCCCACGCGCGGGAGCTGGTCCGGGAGTTCGGCGTGAAGACCCCGAGCCTCAGTACCCCATTGAAGAACCTCTCCGGCGGGAACATCCAGAAGCTCATCATCGCGCGCGAGCTCTCGCGGCGGCCCCAGCTGCTCGTGGCGGCTCAGCCCACCCGCGGGGTCGACATCGGGGCGACCGAGCACATCCACCAGTGCCTGCTCAAGCAGCGGGAGTCCGGCACCGGGATTCTCCTCATCTCAGAGGATCTCGACGAGATCCGGGCTCTCTCCGACCGGATCGCGGTTATCTACGAGGGGCGAATCATGGGAATCGTCGAGCGCGGTCAGGGGACCGTCGAGCAGATCGGGCTCATGATGGCCGGGGTGGCGATGGAGGAGGCCCGCAAGGCTCCGGCCTAATCGGACGCCGAAACATCGATACCGGGCGCAATTGATTTTTCGGAGCAACCATCCTACAGTCTCCCCGACGCAAGAAAGGGGAGGTGCTTCATGGCAACGTCTGAAACGCTCCAGTCCGGTGTCTGCCCGCGGTGCGGCTCCACGGAGGTGTACCGAAACACCGAGAGCCGGGGCGAGCGCATCCAGCTCGTCGTCTCCTCGACGCTGCGCTTCCTCCTCGCGACCTACCTCTGCGCGAGCTGCGGCCACTTCGAGGAGCATATCCCGCCGGATGATCTGCACAACGAGAAGCTCATCAAGAAGATCAAGGAGAGCTGGCACAAGGTGGGATGAGCCTGCCGGCTCAGGCGGGCGTACTTTCGGCTGCCCCGAGATTCCGGATCCTCCTGTCGAGAAGGCCGTAGAGGGCGACGGCGATCGCGGCGCGGCTCACCAGGGAGGCCGACCCCGATCTCGAAGCGAGCCACCAGATGAGGGCGAACTGCACCATCCCCCCGCCGAAGAGGGATGTCGTCTGGGTGCCCCACACGGCCAGGAAGGGGCGCAACCACCCCCTGCCCGCGACGGGCGCGCCGCTACTGCCAGTCATAGCCGTTTCCGTGGGAAGCGGCGAGGAGCAGGTCGTGAAGGAGGCGCTGCTGCCCCGAGTCCAGCATGGAGAGCATGTCGCGAGTGTATGCGACCGCTCCGGCGAAGGCGGCGCGGGAGGCCTGCGTTCCCGCCTCGCTGAGCGTGAGCCACCAGAAGCGCCGGTCCTGGGCGTCGCGCTCCTGGTCGAGGAGGCCGCGCCGCTCGAGGCGGCTCACGTATTGGGAGACCGTGCCGGGGGTGAGGTCCATCATCTTTGCGAGGGTTCGCGCGGTGATCCTGCCCACCTGTCCGAGCACCATGATCACGCCCATGACCGCGATCGTCAGGCTATCCCCTTGCGCCTCGCACTCGCGGCGCAGGCGCGACTCGTACACGTTGCGGAGACCGAAGATCGCCTGGTTGATCTGGATGTACTCGGGATCGGAAAGCCCGCCTGCCTG
>DAHVAK010000284.1 GCA_027314665.1 Spirochaetales bacterium | reverse complement strand
ATCGAGCACATCGACATCAAGAGCTTCGATTCGACCCCGATTCTCGCTGCGATGGGCAGGATGTCCTTCAGCTCCCGAGATACCGCCCGCGCCGCGGAGATCCTCCAGGGCATGATCGAGGACGGCGAGTGCTCGATCATCCTCACGATTGCCGGGAGCACGAGCGCCGCGGGCTGCATGCAGCTCTACGCCGACATGGTCGAGAGCCGGATGGTCGACGCGATCGTCGCTACCGGGGCGACCATCGTCGACATGGATTTCTTCGAGGCCCTGGGCTTCAGGCACTATCGGGGCAGCCCACAGACGGACGACACGGCCTTGCGCCGACTGTACATCGACCGGATCTACGACACCTTCATCGATGAGGAGGAGCTGCAGGTCTGCGATCGCACGGTAAAGGAGATCGCCGACTCGCTGCCGCCGGGGGTCTACAGCTCCCGCGCCTTCATCGCCGAGATGGGGCGCTACCTCACCCGCCACGGCGTAAAGAAGGGGAGCCTCGTGCAGACTGCCTACGAGCACGAGGTGCCGATCTTCTGCCCTGCCTTCTCGGACTCGAGCGCCGGTTTCGGCCTCGTGCTCCACCAAGAGGAGAGGAGCGAGCACGTCTCGATCGACTCGGTGCGCGACTTCAGGGAGCTTACCGAGATCAAGATCCAGGCAGCGAAGAGCGGCCTGTTCATGGTCGGCGGCGGAGTGCCGAAGAACTTCGCGCAGGACACGGTCGTCTGCGCCGAGGTGCTCGGTCGGGAGGTTCCGGTCCACGCCTATGCAGTCCAGATCACGGTCGCAGACGCTCGGGACGGCGCCTGCTCAAGCTCCACCCTAAAGGAGGCGAGCTCCTGGGGCAAGGTGGGCACCGCCCACGAGCAGATGGTCTACGCCGAGGCGACGACGGTGCTGCCGCTCATCGTGAGCGCAGCCTACCATCGGGGGAGCTGGAAGCAGCGGGCCGAGCGCCGCTACAATCGGCTGTTCCGCCCGAAGGCTGCGGCGCACCGGTAGCCGCGCTACTCCCAAACCCCGAGCTCGAGGAGCTGCCGGCTGACGATCTCCTCCCAGCCGCGATTTGCGGCGGGGCTCGCGGGGCTTGGATGGAGGATGGAGCCGGTGGCCGGCGCGACGAAGCCGCCCCCCTTCTCCGCTTCCCGCAGGGTCGCGACGACCCGCTCGGCCCTGTCCGCGGCGAACTTCCCGATCCCGATGATCCACTGCGGCGCAAGCAGGCGGATCACCTCCGCAAGATGGCGGTCGCAGAGGGCGAAGAGGGGCGCGCTCTCCGAGAGCGGCAGGTGGTCGGGGGTGCGGTTGCGCCCGCTTTCTTCCATGAACACGAGCGGGCAGTAGTTGGCGACGAAGTGCTCGGCAAAGAATGCGGCAGCCGCACCGAAGCGCGCGCGCGCCAGGCCCCACAGGCGCCGACCGCTAACCTCGCTGCGCGTGCAGCCAAAGCCTTCGACGGGACGCTTGGGGTGGGGCCGCACGGGAGAGTCGACCGGCTCCTCGATTCCCAGCCAGTCGCGAACCGCCGCAACCTCGCCGAAGGGGACGCCGGTCTGGGCCATGCCCCAGGGGCCCGGATTCATGCCGAGGAAGACGACCCGTTTCTGCGAGACGGCGTAGCGGCGAAGGTAGGCATCGTGGGATGCACGCGCGTAGTCGAGCGGGTTGTAGACGTGGGTGACGGGGAGCGCGAAGCGCAAGGAGTCGCACGCTGCCGCAAGACTGCGAGCCGCTTGCACCATTCGCTCTGCGGTCTGATCGTCCCTCGTGGCCTCAAGGCCCCCCGTTCCCAATTTCACTGCGCTTTAGTATATTATGAACCGGGTGGAGGTCATGAGTAAAGACATCTCGCCGCTGTTGCAGGAATGGGAGTTCGATAACGAGAAGTCGATTCGGATCGTGGCCGCCGATGACGGGCGAGAGGTCATGCAGGTGCGCCTTCCGCTCGGCATCGAGCAGTATGAGCTCGACGGACGCCCGGACGGAATGAAGCCCTTCGGGAAGAACACCATGCTCGAGGAGTTCGAGGAGCGGGTGCGTCTGTCGAGCGACAACTTTCAGATCGGTCATGACGACTTTCTCCTTCTCTCCAACGAAGGGATCCTCTTCTACTATCGCTATCTGCGTCTCTTCCAAATCGGCGACTACAAGAGGACGGCCCGCGACACCGATCACAACCTCAAGCTCTGCGATCTGGTGGAGAAGCACTGCGAGGACGGCGACGATAAGAAGATGCTCCTCCAGTACAAACCCTACATGCTGCGGATGAACGCGATTTCGAAGGCGATGTTGTTTCTCCACCAGCACCTCAAGACCGCCGCGCGCGAAATCCTCGAGGGTGCGATCGAAAGCATCCGCAGCCTCCCCGAGGTCGACACCCCCTCGTTCCAGTTCGAGCGCATCCGCTCCCTCGACTACCTCGAGTCCGCCCTGAAGCAGGTCCACGAGAAGAAGCCCGGTCCCGTGGAGGCTCTCGAGGAGGAGCTTGCCAAGGCCGTCGACGAGGAGGACTACGAGCGGGCCGCGATGCTGCGCGACAGGATCGGGGAGCTTT
This sequence comes from Spirochaetales bacterium, assembly GCA_027314665.1. Lineage (GTDB taxonomy): Bacteria > Spirochaetota > Spirochaetia > DAHUYW01 > DAHUYW01 > DAHUYW01. Next base: position 9,385 of record DAHVAK010000284.1, on the reverse strand, counting down.
CCGCCGAGACCCCGGACCAGGACGAGTAGCTCACGGCGCTCTCCTCCCTTGCACAAAGCCCCCGATTGCCCTAACCTACCAAGATGAAAGCGTCGACGGCGCGGCCCGCGGCTCGCTTTGCGGAGCGCTACGGCCCGTGGGGGATGGTTGCCGGAGCCTCGGAAGGGCTCGGAGCGGCCTACGCCCGCGAGCTTGCGCGGCGAGGGCTCTCGCTGCTTCTGATCGCCCGCAGGGAGGCGCCCCTTCGCGCGCTGTGCGCGGAGATCGAGCGCGACTTCACCGTCTCCGCTCGGGCGATCGTCGCCGACGTGAGCTCTCCGAATCTCATCGAGCTCATCGATCGGGAGGCGAGCGGTCTCGCGGTGGGGCTCTTCATCTACAACGCCGCCTACTCAAACGGCGGGAGCTTTCTCGATCGCAGCCCCGAGAGCCTCCTGCGGGTCATCGACACCGACTGCCGCGCCCCCCTCCTGCTTGCGCGCCACCTCGGGGCCGCGATGCGGGAGCGAGGTCGGGGAGGCATGATCCTCATGTCTTCTCTCACCGCGTTCAACGGTTCGCCCGGGCTTGCCACCTACGGGGCGACCAAGGCCTTCAACCTGGTGCTCGGCGAGGGGCTCTGGTACGAGCTTAAGAAGGTGGGCATCGATCTGACGGTTTGCTGTGCGGGGGCGATTCGCACGCCCGGCTACGAGGCGAGCGTGTCCAAGACGAGCGTCTTCCCGCCGGTCCTCGAGCCGGAGAGGGTCGCGCGCGAGGCCCTCCAGGCGCTCGGGCGGCGGATGGTGGTCATTCCCGGCGGCTTCAATCGCGCCATCAGCTTCCTGATGCGGCGCCTGTTCCCGCGGCGGACGACGGTTCGCATCATGGGGAAGGCCGTCGACGACCTCAGTCTCACCTAGCGCGGAGGGCTCAAGGGGAGTGGTAGGGGAAAAGCGCTCGGGAATCGACCGCGCGGCGGCGCGCGCTCGGTCGATCCTCTGGCAGGAGATCACCATCTCGCCGACCCTGCAGCTGAAGGTGGGAATCCGCAGGAGGGTCTTTCCCCTCACGCGGCTGGAGACCGGGCGGCGCGGCAGCCTCCACTACCGCAGCGACTCCGCGGAGCTCAAAGGTAGGTGGGAGAACCTCGAAGAGGGCGGTGCGGCGCTTCGCCTCAAGCTCACGAACATCTCTTCTGAGTCGATCCGCATCACCCGCCTCACCTTTCCCACCGAGAACGGCCTCGACGCCTTCCTCGGCGACTTCGATCCGGAGAATATCTCCTTCATGCGCAACGGCTACCAGTCATGGTCGACCGCGCGCAGCTACCGCCTGAAGGAGAAGCCGCTTCGCCCCTGGCTGCTCCTCGTCTCGAGGGCATCGAGCAACCTTGCGAATCTGCCCTCGAACCATCCGGGGATTCTCTCCTCGGAGATGTACTGCGTCATCGCGGACCGCAAGCGAGGGGAGTCCTTCTTGGTCGGGCAGGGCTCCCCCTTCAATGACTTCTTCTACATCAAGCTCAACCTCTTCCGAGCTCCCCGGCGCACGAGCCACTTCGAGCTGCAGTACGACTTCGGGCGAAAGATGGTCGCGCCCGGCGATTCGATCGATCTCGATCTGATCGTCATGATGAAGGGCGAGACTCAAGCGATCACCGAGCAATACTTCCGCCTCCTGAAACGCGAGATGCGGGTTCGCACACCCGCGCGCAGCCCCCGCGGCTGGTCGAGCTGGTACTACTACTACGACCACATCACCCCCGAGACCATCCTTCGCAATCTCGATGTGATCCGGCGAAAGCGCCTCGATCTGGAGGTCGTGCAGATCGACGACGGCTACGAGAGTCACGTCGGGGACTGGCTCGATCTGGCGGGGCCCTTTCGCGGAAGGATGCGCGAGCTTGCGGCCGCGATCGAGGAGGCCGGCCACCGCCCGGGGATCTGGATCGCCCCCTTCACGGCGGACCGTTGCTCGGCGCTCTTTCGAGAGCATCCCGACTACATCGCCCGCACCGAGTACGGGCGTCGGATCGTGGCGGGCTACAACCCCTTCTGGCAGGGCCATCTCTACTACGGCCTCGACATCACCAATCCGAGGTGCGAGGAGTACGTGCGCAAGGTGATCCGCACCGTCGTTCACGAATGGGGCTTCACCTTTCTGAAGTGTGACTTCCTCTTCACCGGCGCCCTGCGCGACAGCGATCCGAGGGATTTCACCCTGACGCGCGCCGAGATTCTGAAGCGTGGGATGCGGATGATCGAGGAGGAGGCGGGCAAGGGGACGGCCGTGGTCGGCTGCGGGATGCCGCTTTCCACCGGGATTGGGACCGTCGAGCTGATGCGGGTAGGACCCGATACCGGGCCCTACTGGATCAAGCGCTCGGGCAAGCTCCTGCGAACCGGGGCGATGGTCGGGGTGCGCAACTCCACGCGGAATCTCATGGTCCGAAGCCCGATGCACAAGCGCCTCTGGCTGAACGATCCCGATTGCGTGATGCTTCGCCGGCGCCACACCTCGCTCAACGCACACGAGCGGCAAACGCACTTCAACGCCGTCATCCTTGCCGGCGGCCCCGTGTTCGTGAGCGACGATCTCGCGCGCCTTTCGGAGGCGGAGCTCGACGACCTCTCCCGCATCGTTGCCTTGAGCGAGGCTTGCTCCCGCGGCGAGGCGATCCCCCTGGACATGATGGAGCGGGAGACCCCCGAGCTATTCTACAACACCGCGGGTTATCTCGGGGTCTTCAACATGGGCGATCGCGTGCAAACCAAGCGGGTTCGTGTCGATGAGCTTCCGGGACGGGACGGGCGCAGGGGCCGGGCGGCAGTCGACGCCTGGAGCGGCAAGCCGGTCGCAGTGGGCGGCGACGGGACGATCGTGCTCGAGCGCATGCCGCCGCATTCCTCGGTCCTTCTTGCGTTGTGAGTATGAGCAGACTTCTCTGCGGAATCGATATCGGCACGACCGGCGCGAAGGCCGCGCTCTTCCAGGCCGACGGACGCCTCTTGGGCGAGGGATACGGAGAGTATCCGGTGCACCACCCGAAGCCGGGCTGGGCCGAGCAGGATCCCGCTGACTGGTGGCGGGCGACCTGCGACGCGCTGCGCGCCATGCTGCGCGCCTCGCGGGCGAATCCCGCCTCGATCGGCGCCGTCGCGGTGACCGCCCAGGCGCCGACCATGCTCCCCCTCGACCGCGACGGCAGGCCCGTGCGGCGCGCCCTGATCTGGATGGACCGCAGGGCGGAGAGGGAGGCGCGGCTCCTGGGGGAGCGAGTCGGGGAGGAGCGGATCTTCGCCCTGACCGGCAATCGAGTCGATCCCTTCTACGTTGCGGCGAAGCTCCTCTGGTTTCGGCGCGAGGAGCCCGAGCTCTTTGAGAGGTCGCGCACCTTCGTGCAGATCAACGGCTACGTCGCCTACCGCCTCACCGGCGTGCTCTCCATGGACCCGGTGCACGCCTCGCTCCTTCAGCTTCGCCGCTGGAAGACGGGGGAGTGGATCGAGGAGCTCTGCTCGCTCGCCGGAGTCGGGCCCGAGCGCTTTCCGCAGATTGCACGCGGCGAAGAGGTGATCGGGACCGTGAGCCGGCGGGCTGCCGAGGAGTGCGGCCTCGCGGCGGGCACCCCGGTGGTGGCCGGAAGCGTCGACGGATCGGCCGCCGCCCTCGAGGCGGGGGCGATCGCTCCGGGGGAAGCCGCCGAAATGACAGGGACCTCTACCGTGCTCCTCATGCCGAACGCGGACGGGGCAACCTCCCCCGCGTTCATTGCGATGCCGCACGCCGTGCCGGGGGTCCATCTCCTGCTCGGGGCGATGTCGGCGACGGGGGCCTCCCTCAAGTGGTTTCGCGACAACCTCGGGGGAACCTCCGCAGGCGATGCTCAGATCTCCTACGACCTTCTCACTGCCGAGGCGGAGAGCGTCACTGCCGGCTCGGAGGGGGTCGTCTTTCTGCCCTACATGGCGGGTGAGCGCTCGCCGATCTGGGCGACCAATGCGCGCGGGGTCTTCTTCGGGCTGACGCTCTCAAGCGGGCGGGGGGCCCTCATTCGGGCGATTCTGGAGGGGGCGGCCTTTGCGCTGCGGCACAACGTGGAGGTTGCGGAAGAGGCTGGACTCGCCGTTCGCGAGATTCGAAGCGTCGGCGGGGGCGCGCGCAGCCGCCTGTGGAATCAGATCAAGGCGGACGTCCTGGCGAGGCCCATCCTTGTTCCCGAGCGCTTTCTCGGAGCTCCCTTCGGAGGCGCCCTGCTCGCGGGGCTCGCCTGCGGGGAATATACCGATATCGCGGCGACGGTTCGCGAGCTCAAGGCCATCCGAGGGCGCTACGAGCCCGATCCGTCGGCGCGCGGCCTCTACGATGAGCCCTATGCGGTCTACCGGGAGCTTTCGCGGCGGATGCTGCCCCTCTTCGACCTCGCCGCCGGGGAGAGCGGGAAGAGGAGCTCGGGCTGATTGGGGACCGATTTCGAGGGCGAAAGGGAGGAGAGAAAATGAGAAAGATGCACATGCTCGTCACCGCGCGTTTTGCGAGGGGCGAGATCGAGCGGGTGCGGGCGCAGCTTGCGAGCGTCGACTTCGCCGGATACGGGGTGAGCGGAGAGATCCTCTCGGAAGAGGAGCTCATCCCCAAGCTCGAGGGGGTCGACATCCTCATCCATGAGTTCGAATCGGTGACGCGGCGGGTGATCGAGGCCTCGAAGGCCCTTCTCCTCGTCGGGTGCTGTCGTACCGGACCCGAGGCGAGCGTCGACATCGCCGCCGCGACCGAGCGCGGGATTCCCGTGCTCTACACCCCGGGCAGAAATGCGATCTCGGTCGCCGAGTACACCCTCGGGCTCATGCTCGGCGTTGCCCGCCACATCGCCGAGGCCCACCATCTCCTGCGCCACACCTCGGCCCTGACCCAAGTGCGCTACGTGGACAAGAGCCCGGAGCGCCTCGGCGTCACCTCGGAGTGGAGCCTCGACCCGTCAGCTCCCTTCAACATTCTCCAAGGACCTGAGCTCTTCGGCAAGACGATCGGTCTCATCGGCTTCGGAGCGATCGGACGGGAGATAGCAAAGCGGGCTCGGGCCTTCTCGATGGAGGTGACGACCTATGATCCCTACGTTACCGAGGAGGTCGCCTCCGCCTGGCAGGCGAAGCGCTTCTCCCTCGAGGAGCTCGCGGCCCGCGCGGACTTCCTCGTCCTGGCCGCGAAGGTGACCCCCCAGACCGTCGGCCTGGTGAGCCGCTCGGTGCTCTCCCTCATGAAGCCGACGGCCTACTTCATCAACACCGCGCGGGCCGCGCTTGTGGACTATGACGCCCTCTTCGAGGCGCTCCTCGAGAAGCGCCTCGCCGGCGCGGCCCTCGATGTCTACCCGAAGGAGCCCATTTCCGACGACGACCGCTTCCGCACCCTCGACAACGTGCTGCTCTCCCCGCACCTGGCGGGAGCGAGCTTCGATATTCCGGCCCACCATTCGCGGATCATGATGGAGGCGGTCTCCATCGCCCTCGCGGGAAGCCGCCCGAGCGGGATCGCGAATCCCGAGGCTTGGGAGCGGCGCCGTCTTGCCGCTGAAGCCTGAGAGAAGGGAGGAGGATATGGCGGTCTCAAGGGTTGCGCTCGTCACCGGGGGCGGGCGCGGAATCGGGCGAGCAACAAGCCTGTTGCTCGCCCGCCGAGGGCTCGCCGTGGCCGTGCACTACCACACCGGCGAGGCGAACGCCCGCGAGGTCGTGCAGCGGATCGAGGAGGGCGGCGGAAGGGCCGCCTGTTTCGCCGCGGACCTTGCCGAGCCGGCAGGCTGCCGCGCGCTGGTTGAGGCGGTGGGACGCTCGCTTGGGGAGGTGCTCGTCCTCGTGCACAACGCCGGCGAGATGAAGGACTGCCCGGTCGAGGAGATGACGGACGAAGAGTGGGAGCGCGCCCTCTCCCTTCATCTCGGCGCCGCCTTTCGACTCTCGCGAGCCTGCCTTCCTGCCATGAAGCGGGCGGGCTGGGGGCGCATCATCGCCCTGTCGAGCCAGGCGGCCTTCACGGGATCGGCGCGCCATGCGCAGTACGCCGCCGGGAAGGCCGGTCTTCACGGCTTCGCCTATTCCCTCGCGAAGGAGGTGGGGCCGGTCGGGATCACGGTGAATCTGGTTGCCCCGGGGCGAATCGAGACCGAGATGGTCCTCGACCGCTCGGCCGGGCGCATGGAGGAGTGGATGGCTCAGACCCCCCTCAAGCGCCTCGGAAAGCCCGAGGAGGTCGCCTCGGCGGTGGCCTTCCTCGCCTCCGAGGAGGCCTCCTACATCACCGGTGCAACCCTCCACGTGAACGGCGGCCAGCTGATGTCGTAGCGGCGCCCGTCGATCCGCCGGGGCGCCTCGCTTCGGCGGGCTCGGCCTCTGCGCCGCCGCAGCGCACAAGAGAAAAGAGCCGGGCGCAGGCTCGGCTCTCGATTACCCCTTCGCCCGCTCCGTCAGCTCTTCACGGCTCCCGCGGTGAGGCCCGTCACGAGCCTCGTCTGAACGAACGAGAAGAGCAGAATGGTCGGTACGATCGTGAGAACAGTCGCCGCCGCGACCTGTCCCCAGCGCAGGAGCAGCGAGCTCGACAGGCGCTGGAGGGCGAGGGTGAGGGTTGCGGTGCGCTGACTCTGCGAGATGACCGAGACCACAAGGTAATCCCCCCACGAGACGACGAAGGAGTAGAAGGCCGCCACCATGATCCCCGGAGCGGAGATCGGCAGCACGATTCTCCAGAGGGTCTGGAAGAGGTTGCAGCCGTCGATGCGCGCCGAGTCCTCGATGTCCTTCGGGAGGTTGTCGAAGTAGCCCTTGAGCATCCACACCGCGAAGGGGAGACAGAGCATGAGCTGGCCGAGGACGATCCCGACGGCGGTGTTGAACAGCCCGATGGCGAAGATGATGTTGTAAATAGGAATCAGGAGGAGAACGATCGGGAACATCTGCGTGGAGAAGACCCCCATGATGTAGGCGTTCTTCCCTTTGAGCGGATAGCGCGACAGCCCGTAGGCTCCTACGATGGAGAGTCCCATCGCAAAGAGCGTGACGAGTATCCCGATGCGCAGGGAGTTCCAGAAGTAGATCGGAAAGTCGGTCGTCGAGAGGACCACCTTGTAGTTGGACAGGGTGTAGCCGCTCGCCGGCGAGAAGATCTTGCCGCTCAAGATGGTGTCGGGGGTACGGAAGGAGCTGTAGGTGATCCAGAGCATCGGCGTGATGAAAAACAGGAACGCGATAACGACGATGATGTAGGTGAGGGTGATCCGAACGGTCTTGCGCTGTCGTTTCGTCATCATGGAGTTACTCCTCCTGCCTTTGATAGGCGCGAATGTAGACGATGAAGTAAATCATGAGGATGACGAACATGACGGTCCCGATGCTCGAGGCGTAGCCCGTCGTGTAGCTGCTCCATGCTTCTTGATAGAGGTAGACCGGCAGGACCTCGGTCGCGAAGACCGGCCCGCCGCCGGTCGTAAGGTAGACCATGTCGAAGTTGTTGAAGGTCCACAGGACATGGATGGTGACCATGACGATCACCATGTTTCGCACCCCCGGCATGGTCACGGTGAAGAAGGCGCGAATGGGGCCGGCGCCGTCGATCTCCGCCGCCTCGTATTGGGTCTCCGGGATGGCCTGCATGGCGGCGAGGAGCGCGATGCCGTAGAAGGGAACGTTGCGCCACAGGTGGAGAACGATGATGAGCGGGAAGGCGAGATGGAGGCTGCCGAACCAGTAGGTGTTGGCGTGGATGCCGAGGCGGTTGAGCAGGATGTTGAAGTAGCCGTAGCCCGGCTCAACCATGAAGGAAAACATCACCGCCGTCGCGGCCACCGGGATCACCCAGCTTGCCATGATGACGCTGCGAAAGAACTTGATCCCGGGCACCTTCTGCTTGAGGGCAAGGGCGAGGATGAGCCCGAAAACGAGCTGCAGGACCACCGCAGCCACCGTGAGGATGAGCGAGTGGACAAAGGCCAACCAGAAGTTGGCGTCCGTGAAGAGCCTTGCGTAGTTCTGGAAGCCGACATAGGCCGCCCCCTTGTTCAAGAGGTTGGCGTTCGTGAAGGAGAGACGAAAACCCTCAAGCAGCGGCAGCACCGTGAAGATCGCCATGACGATGAGGGTGGGAAGGATCAGCGGGAGAGCGCCGTTTTCCTTGAGGATTTGTCCTTTCAATCTGGTACCCCTGTCCTAATGTAAAGATAGATGCACAAGGTGGGCGGGTTAGTAAAGAGGCGGGCCGGCGACATCCGAGGCCGTCGGCCCGCTCTCCAAGAGAGACTACTCCGCTAGAGGATCTGGCCGGAGCTCACGATCCCATTGATGGTGTCGTAGAGCCACTGGGCGGCGTCCTTCGGAGACTTCTGCCCGTAGATCACGTAGTCCACGGCGCGCATCTCCGCCTCGGCGACCGGGCCCCAGTTGACCGGAGCCTGCGCGATGCCGTCCGGAAGGTTGGCCGCGAACATCTTGATCCAGTTGCCGAGGGGCCCCTGGAACTCAGGCAGATCGAGGGCGTCCTTGCGCGCGGGGATTCCGCCCGAGCTCGCGTCCCAGCCCGCCATCTCCTTCGCGGAGGTGATGAACTCGATGAGCTTCCATGCGCCTGCCTTGTCCTTGGAGTAGGCGTTCATCATGATCGGCTTGACCTCGAGGTAGGTCCAGTGCCGGTCGCCTGCAGCGGGAACGGGAAGGGGAGCGATCTTGGAGTTGTCGAGGTTCTTCTGCGCAACCGGATCGCCCTGGCGGCGGCCCCAGAGCCACGGGCCCATCGGCGCCATCGCCCACTTGCCGGCCGCGTAGCCGGGATCCTCGGCAGGCCAGCCGTTTCCGCGCTCGGCCGGATCGACCGCCGGGTCAGCGCCCGCGAAGGCCTGCTGGTAGAGGGTGAGGATCTTCTCGAACTGGTCGACCGTGCCGTTGAAGGTCACGTTCTTCCCGCTCACGTCGAAGAGGTTCTTGCCGCCGCTCACCTGGAAGTACCAGGAGATGAACTCCTGCGGCGCGCGCGGGTCGCCGACCTTCGAGCAGAGGAAGAGGCCGTACATCTGCTTGTTGGTGTCCTTGGTGATGGTCTGCGCCTCACTGATGAGGTCGCTCCAGGTCTGGGGCACCGGGAGGTTGTACTTCGCAAAGACATCGGTGCGGTAGATCAGCCCGCGGGCGTTGGTGTTGTAGGGAATCCCGTAGAGCTTGCCGCCGATGGTGAGCGGAGCGAGGGTGCTCTGCTCGAACTGATCCTTCTCCGACCAGGCGTTGAAGTAGGAGTCGAGCGGCTCGATGTCCCCCTTCTGCACGTAGACCGGCACGTCCTCAAGGAGCCCTTCGATGACATCCGGGGTTCCGGTCTGCGCCTGCACGAGGAACTTCTGGCGCAGCGGGCCGTAGTCGCC
>DAHVAK010000283.1 GCA_027314665.1 Spirochaetales bacterium | reverse complement strand
GGCGACTTTTTGGGCGTGCAGGCTGCGGAGCGCAACCTCGCGAAGCTCGGCAGCGACGAGCGTTCGGCGCGCGATCAGATCTCGCTCGACTACGCAAGCTCGGTACGCGACTGGCACGCGATGGAAAGCGAGGCCAAGGTCCTCGAGGCCTCCCTCGAGCTGGCCCGCACGAAGATGGGGATCGTCAAGGCTCAAGCGGAGCAGGGGATGGCCTCGACTACCGACTTCAACGATGCCAACCTCGGGCTCACCCAGGCCGAGCTGCAGTACCGCAGCCAGCTCCTCGCCCTGCTCCTGAAGGCGAACCAGATCGACGCCGAAAGCGGGGAACCCATCGATCAGTGGAGTGTCACACCATGAAGAGAAGCACGACCGATTCCCGGCGCAGGGCGCGGCGCGCGCGACCCGTGCCCGCCGCCGTTTTCGCCCTCGCCGTTCTGCCGGCCCTCCTCATCGCCTGCTCCTCCCGAAAGGGCGGGTTCGCCTATACCGGGCGGATGGACGTCGATCCGATCATCCTCTCGGCGCAGGCCTCCGGGGTCATCGATTCGCTGCCGGTGAAGGAGGGCGACGCCGTGCGGAGGGGGGAGGTCCTCGGGCAGATCAACACCGATCGCCTCCAGGCGCAGCGGCGGGAGCAGGAGGCTCAGCTTGCGGAGCTCGATGTCCGCAAAAGCGCCGCCGAGGCCCAGATCCGCCAGGCCGAGGCGCAGCTCCGTTTTACCCAGGATACCCTGGCGAAGACCGAGAGGCTCCTCGCAGAGGGGGGGGCGACCCGTCAGCGGCGCGATGAGCTTGCCACCCAGGCTACCGTCGGCGAGCAGAACCTCGCGGCCCTTCAGTCCAACATCAAGCTGATCGCCGCCCAGGAAGATGCCCTTGGGGCGGGGATCGATCTCACGGACATTGCGATCCGCGACGCCCGGATCGTATCGCCGATCAACGGGATCATCCTCGACAAGTTCCACTACCAGGGGGAGCTCGCCGCAATGGGCACCCCCCTCCTCGAGCTCGCAGACCTCGAGGAGCTCACGGTGGAGATCTACGTCCCCCTCGCCGCGCTCGGCTCGGTCAAGATCGGCGAGGCGGCCACGGTGAGCGTGGAGGGAATCAGCCAGCGCTTCGCCGGACGGGTGATCTGGATCGCAAGCGAGGCGGAGTTCACCCCGAAGACGATCCTCACCCAAGAGACCCAGACCACCCTCGTCTACGGGGTCAAGATCCGCGTGCCCAACCCGGACGGAATCCTGAAGATCGGGATGCCGGTGGAGGTGGGGCTGTGACCGAGGAGGCGGGCAAAGGCGGCGTGCGCCCCGAACGCCCTGGAGACCGCCCGATCGCGTCCTCGGGGGCGGGGCCGCAGGGGTCGTTCGGCGCGGCCCTCGGCGGCGGCGACTGGCCGATCGTGGTGCGGGGACTACGCAAGTCCTATGGCAAGGTCGAGGCGGTGCGCGGGGTTTCCTTCGAGGAGGAGCGCGGGAGCATCTTCGGGCTAATCGGGCCCGATGGGGGCGGCAAGACCACGATCATCCGATCGGTGGTCTCGCTCCTCTCCATCGGCGGCGGAGAGGTCCTCTTTCAGGGCCGCCCGGTCGAACGAGAGGCCGCCTTCGTGCGCTCGCACATCGGCTACATGCCCCAGCGCTTCAGCCTCTACCAGGATCTCACGGTCGCCGAAAACTTGCGCTTCTTCGGGGACCTCTTCCAGGTCGAGCGCGGGGAGCTCGCCCGCCGTCTCGAACAGCTCTACGCGTTCTCCGGGCTGGGTCCCTTCAAGAACCGTCGCGCGGGGGCCCTCTCGGGCGGGATGAAGCAGAAGCTTGCCCTGTCCTGCATGCTCGTACACTCCCCCGAAGTCGTCGTCCTCGATGAGCCGACCTTCGGGGTCGATCCCGTCTCGCGCAACGACTTCTGGACCATCCTCAAAGGGCTGCGCGACGAGGGGACCACCATCCTCGTGAGCACGGCCTACATGGACGAGGCGCTCCTCTGCGATCGGGTGGCGCTCGTCTATCGCGGCGAGCTGCTCGCGATCGAGCGCCCCGAGGAGCTTCGCGCCCGCTTTGGCGAGCCGCTCTATCTCGTCGAGACCGATGCCCCGCACCTCGCCTTTGCGGAGCTCATGCGGGGCGGGCAGTGCAGGGAGTGCAACTTCTTCGGGGACGGGGTGCACGTCACCCTCGCTCCCGGCGCCACAATCGACTCCCTCGGCTCGCTCCTCGCGGAAAGCGGGGTCGCCTACCGCGCCATCCGGCCCATGCAGCCCGGGCTTGAGGACCTCTTCCTCAAGCTGATGAAGGGATAGCCCGATGGGCGAACGGCTCGCGAGCAAACGCGAGGGCGGGCGCCGGCCTGCCGGCTTGGGCGGCTTCGCCGTCGAGGTGCACGAGCTCACCCGCTCCTTCGGGAGCTTTCTCGCGGTGGACCACATCTCCTTCGGCGTCGCGAAGGGGGAGATCTTCGGCTTCCTCGGGGCGAACGGGGCGGGCAAGACCACGACGATCCGCATGCTCTGCGGGCTGCTGCTTCCGAGCGCTGGCACGGGAAGCGTCGGAGGCTACGACATCATCCGCGACTCCGAGCGCGTCAAGCTGAACATCGGCTACATGAGCCAGCGCTTCAGCCTCTACGAGGACCTCACGGTCGCGGAGAATCTCGAGTTCTTCGGGGGGATCTACGGCCTCACCCGCAGGGGAATCGTCGAGCGGAGGCGGGAGCTTCTGGAGTCGGTGGGGCTCGCCGGCGAGAGCGACAAGCTGGTCGGCTCCCTGCCGGTCGGCTTCAAGCAGCGCACCGCCTTGAGCGCCGCGCTCCTCCACGACCCCGAGATCGTCTTCCTCGACGAGCCGACGAGCGGGGTCGATCCGGTCGCGCGGCGCAGCTTCTGGCTCCTCATCTACGAGCTTGCCGACCGAGGAAAGACCGTCTTCGTCACGACCCACTACATGGACGAGTCCGAGTACTGCGGGCGCGTCGCGATCATGAAGCTCGGGCGCATCGCAGCGCTCGAGAACCCCCACCGCCTGAAGGAGCGCTACCGCGCGGCGTCGATGCAGGAGGTGTTCATGCGGATCGAAAGCGAGAAAGACCGATGAACCGAATCCTCTTGTCGGTGGTCCGCAAGGAGTTCACCCACATCTTTCGCGACGTCCAGAGCCTCTACCTGGTGCTCGGCATGCCCCTCCTTATGCTCTTTCTCTACGGCTACGCCATCACCCTCGACATGCGGCAGATCGACACGGTGGTCATCGACGAGTCCCACACCCCCGAGAGCCGCGCGCTCATTTCCCGTCTGTCGTCGACCGCGTTCTTTCGAATTACCGCGCGCAACGTTCCCCTCTCCGAGGTGGGAGACCTGTTCAAGGAGCGGACCGCCCGCTGCGTCGTCATCATTCCTGCCGCCTTTGCCCGCGATCTCGTGACGAAGGGGGACGCGAAGATCTCGCTCATCGTCGACGCGAGCGACCCCAACGCCGCGAGCTTCATTCAGAACTACGTCGGCCAGGTGGTCTCAGGCGAGAATCAGGCCCTGAACCCGACGGGGACGCTCCTGTTCAAGGTGAGCCCCCGGATCTTCTACAACCCCGATATGCGCTCCGCCAACTTCTTCGTGCCCGGGCTCATCGCGCTCATCCTCATCCTCATCACGAGCCTGCTCACGAGCATCGCGATCGTCCGCGAGAAGGAGACGGGGACCATGGAGCAGATCCTCGTGAGCCCAATCCGCCCCGCCCAGATCATCGTAGGCAAGGTCCTGCCCTACACCCTGATCGGCTTCATCGATGGGGTCATGATTCTCGTCGTAGGGAGCCTATGGTTCCACGTCCCCATCGCCGGATCGATAGCCCTCGCGCTATCGATGATGCTCATCTACGTGATTACGGGCATCAGCCTCGGGATCCTCGTCTCCACCATCGCGAAGACCCAGGCGGTCGCCATGCTCGTGGCGGTGACGCTCACCGTGCTGCCCTCGACCACGATGAGCGGCTTCATCTTCCCCATATCGAGCATGCCGTTCTTCCTGCGCTGGATCAGCGACATCATCCCGGCAACCTATTTTCTGGAGATCATCCGCGGCATCGTGCTCAAGGGGAACTCCCTCGCGGACCTCTACCGCCAGGCGGCGATCCTCCTCGGCATGGACGTGCTGCTCATCGCGGTGAGTGTCCGGGCCTTCCGCGTGAGGCTTGGATAGGGCCATGCGGCGAATCTTCTACATCGTCCAAAAGGAGTTCCGGCAGATTCGCCGGGTACGCGCCTACTTTGCCATCATCTTCGTCGGTCCCTTCTTCCAGCTGCTCATCATGGGCTCCGCTATCACCACCGAGGTGAAGCACGTGCCGACCGCGGTGCTCGACTACGATCACACCGTCGCGAGCCGCGAGATCATCGAAGCGGTGAGAGCGGCAAGCTCCTTCAGCTACGTCGGGGCGATCAACTCGCAGCGCGAGGCGGCAGAGGCCCTCGACCGCGGCAAGGCGAAGCTCGTCGTAGTGATCCCGCCGCACTTCGAGAGGAAGATGATCGACGGCCAGGAGCCGCGAATCCAGGTTCTCGTCGACGGGGTCGACGGCAACTCGGCCGGCATCGCGCTCGGCTCCCTCCAGGCGACCCTCGCCCAGGTGCAGGCGCGCATGGCGACGGACCTCGCGCTGCCCGCCGCGCGCGGAGCGCCCCGCGGGGAGACCATCACCGTCGTTCCCCGCATGTGGTACAACCCGGACCTCCAGAGCAAGTTCAACATCGTCCCCGGGCTCGTCGCGGTGCTCCTCATGATGCTCACGATGATGCTCACCGCCATGAACATCGTGAGGGAGCGGGAAATCGGGACCCTCGAGCAGCTCATGGTCACGCCAATCGAAAGCGTTCAGCTCATCGTCGGCAAGATCATTCCCTTCTTCGTCCTCGGGCTCATGCAGCTCACCGTCGGGATCATCGCCGCCGGACTGGTCTTTGGGATCTGGATGAAGGGAAGCCTGCTCCTGCTCTACGCGATGGCTGCGATCTTCTGTCTTTCCACCCTCGGCTTCGGGATCTTCGTATCGACCATCGCCAACACCCAGCAGCAGGCGATGTTCATCAGCTGGTTCTTCATGATCTTCTCCCTGCTCCTCGCAGGCTTCTTCATCCCCATCGAGAACATGCCGCCGGTGATCCAGGACATCACCTACATCAACCCCCTGCGCTACTTCATCGTAATCATCCGGGAGATCTACCTGAAAGGGACCGGATTTCGCTTCCTCTGGAGGGAGGCGCTCGCCATGGCGGCCATCGGGATTATCGCCCTCACCTCTGCGGCCCTTCGCTTCCGCAAGCGGTTGAAGTAGCGGGCGGCTTCGGCTATAGTTTCCCTGACCCTCCGCCGAGGCGCGAGCCGGCGCCCCCTCGAGCCCGGTCGGAAGCAGGATCCCCATGAAGCCAAAGCCCGCCGCCTCGATCATCGTCGCCCTCGTCGTCGCGCTCCTGTTCTGGTCCTCCGCCTTCGCGGGGATCCGGATGGGCCTCGAGGGGTATGGACCCGGCGAGCTCGCCCTCCTGCGCTTCGCCGTGGCCTCGATCGCCCTCCTCTTCTACGCCCTTCTCGTGCGCCTGCGGCTGCCGCGAACGCGCGATCTTCCGGCCCTCCTCCTCATGGGCTTTCTCGGCTTTACGGTCTACCACGTCGCCTTGAACATGGGCGAGGTCGTCGTCGAGGCGGGGGCGGCAAGCTTCGTCATCGCGACCGTCCCTATCTTCTC
>DAHVAK010000279.1 GCA_027314665.1 Spirochaetales bacterium | reverse complement strand
GTCGGGCGCGCCATCCAGGGCTTCAGTGCCGGCGGGCTGTGGCCGGTCGCAAGCGCCGTCATCGGAGAATCCTTCCCGGTCGAGAAGCGCGGAAGGTCGCTCGGGCTGCTCGGTGCGGTGTGGGGCGTAGCGTTTCTCCTCGGACCGCCGATCGGCGGGCTGCTTCTGATGCTTGACTGGCGCTGGCTGTTCGTCGTCAACATCCCCTTCGCGATCCTGGTCTTTGTCCTGAGCTCGCGCGCCCTCCCCAGGACGACGCCCGCCGAGCCGCGCCCGTTTGACTTCCCGGGGATGTTCACCTTCGCCCTCATACTCGCCGCTCTCGCCTTCGGGATCAATCACATCGAGACGAGCGACTTTCCGCGGACCTTGATCTCCGCGCGGGTTCTCCCTTTTCTTCTCGCGGCGATCGCGGGCCTTCCTGTTCTGGTTCTCTTCGAGCGCCGAGCTGTCGATCCCGTCCTTCATCCAAGGCTTTTTCAGAATCGGCAGATTGTTCTCGCGAGCTTGCTCTCCCTTGCCGCCGGGTTCTCTGAAGGGTCGCTGGTCTTCGTTCCCGCCCTCACCGTCGCGGTGTTTGCGGTGAGCGCGAGCACCGCGAGCTTTCTCCTGTTGGTCCCGGTCGTCGCCGTCGCGGTCTTTTCTCCGGTGTGGGGGAGGCTTCTCGATCGGGCGGGGTCCCGCTTCGTGATCGCGATTGGAGTCCTCTTCTCCATCTTCGGACTTCTCGTGGCAGGCTATCTGGGCAGGAGCTTCGCCGCCTACCTTTGCGGCGGGATTGCGATCGGTCTCGGGATCTCGGCCCTTCTTGGCGCGCCGATCCGCTACGTCATGCTCCATGAGGCCCCGAGGGAGTTTCGCACGGTTGCCCAAGGTCTCATTACGGTCTTTACCAGCATCGGGCAGATAACGAGCGGCGCGCTCGTCGGCGCGCTTGCGGCGAGCCTCGGCGGGGGGGCGGAGGGCTACCTCTCCTCCTATCGGATCGTTGGTTACTTCTTCATTCTCTTCCTGTTTGTGACTGCGGGGCTGAAGTCGCGAAGCGCGGAGGCGAAGAGCGTAGCGGCAGCGGAGATGGAGGCCGGCGGGCGCGAATGACCGCACGCAGCGGCACCCGACGCCCGCGCGGGGAGGCGCTGCCCGCCCCGCGGCTGTTTGACAACCGCGGCGGAGGCCCGTAAAGTGGCAACACGCCGATAGAGTGACGGATGGGGGGTCACCTGGCCAAGGAGCTCCGGCGGGATGCGGTGAACCCCTTTGAGGCGCGGCAACCCCTGCGCGGGCGATCCTGCCGCCCCGCTTTCCCGCACGAGAGGAGGTCACCGATGGTCGATTTCCTCATCCACTACTACCGTCGGGGCGCTGAGCCCTTTCGCTCCCTTACGGACCTCTGCGACGCCGAGGCCCTACGCCTGATGGGCGAGCTCTACGCCGAAGGCTCCGTCTTCTGGGAGCGCTTCAAGGATCCGCAGGATTACCTCGTGACGAGGCGGAGGATCGAGGCGTGGATGTACGAGGAGTTCGTCGCCCAAGGGGGCACGCCGCGGGAGCGGCGCCCGATCTACCTGACCCTCGGGCGCTCGCGCTGGGCCGAGAGCGTGGTTGATCCCCTTACCGCCGCCACGACGAGCGAGATCGAGGTCCCCCTCGCCATCTTTCAGGATGCCGATCTAAGCTTTACCTACCCGGACAGCATGGTGTCGACGATGGTTGCCGCATCGAGAGATCCCTCGACCTTTCAGCCCGGCTACCACGGGGAACTCTTTACCTTGCTGCGAATACGCGAAATCGTCGAGCGCAAAGGAATGCCCGACGACGGCTGGGAGACGAGGGTTCCCCGCCGTCTCGCTCACTACATCGAGGCGCAGGTTTGGAACCGCGACCCGCTTCGCGAGTGGTACCGCGGGAGATCGTGAGGGCGGCAGCGAGGATTACTTGGGCCGCTGCTCGATGAGCTTGGTGACGAAGGTGATCTCGCTTTCGAGCTGAGCGATCCTCTCTTCCTTCTCGTCGGCCTTCGCCTCAATTGCCGCGAGGCGCTGCTCGAAGCGGGCAATCTTTTCTTCGATTTGCGGATCGAGCCGCTTTCTCTTTTCGCCGAGGTAGCTGAACAGCGACGCAACGAGCGTCATGAGGACCAATCCGCCGGCAATGACAAGCGCCACACCCATCCCGACAACCTCCTTTTCCGGCCGGGCACGCCGAGGGGCCCTCCGGGCTTTCCCGGACTTTCAGCGCTCGACGATCAGATTCTCGAGCTCATCGGTGTCACCGCCCTTGCGAGGAAAGTGCTCGGCGAGGAGCTTCCCGCAGTGAGCAAGGGCGTCGCACACCGCGTCGGTCGCCCTGCCGCGCCTGAATCCCTCGATGATGATCGCAACCGCCTTCTTCCAGCTCTCCTCGCCCACCTTGGCGTGGATTCCCTCATCGGCGATCACCCGCACCTTGCGCTCGAAGATCGAGATGAAGATGAGGACCCCCGTTCGGTCGCGGGTGTGGGCGAGCCCGTGCCGATAGAAGGCGGTGAAGGCCGCCTCGGCCACCTCCGCTTCCCGATCGGCGTCGTGGATGAAGGGTCGCTTGAGCGAGGGGAAATGAGGTACGAGCTCGAGCATGAGGACGAAAACAACGCCGAAGACCACAGGGAAGAGCCAAATGTCCAGCAGCTGGAACCCGTGCCACAGGCGTAGACAGCCGAGCGCAAGGTTGGCGAGAACGGCGGCGGCGAAAGCGACGATCAGGGCGCCCAGGGCTCCCGCACCCGGGTAGCGGCTGCTTTCCGCGACGATCATCGGAACCAGCTCGCCCGCGGTCCGCTTCTCGATCTCCCGCACGCGCGCGCGGATCCGCTCCTCGTCCGCTTCCGAGAACCATCTGCGCACCGGATCTCTCATGCTCACCACCCTCCGGAGGCTCCCCCTCCGCTGAAGCCGCCGCCTCCGCCCGAGAAGCCTCCCCCACCGCTCAGGCCCCCGCCCCCCACTCCGCCTCCGGGGCCGGAAAAGCCTCCGAAGCCGCCGCCCCAGAAGCCTCCCCCCCAGGGTCCTCCCGGCGGGCGTCCGACCGGGAAGAAGAGCGACCATGGGGTGAAAAAGCCGAAGAGGAAGCCGAGCGGGATCAGGACAAGGTTCAAGAGGAGCCCGGGTGAGAAGAAGAGCAGGGCGAGGAGCGGAAGGGCGATCGCCCCGCCGATCCCGCCCATCAGGCGGCGCCGAGCCCCGAGAAAGGCGACGATGAGGATCGCAATCACGATCGGAATCAGCAAATTGCCAGTCTTGTGCGCGGCGCTCCTCTCGCCCGGCAGGGCGCCGGTTCCCTTGTACTCGCCCTTCACGACCGCAACGATGGCCTCGCTGCCCTTGAGGAAGCCTTGATCGAAGTTGCCGGCCCTGAACTCCGGGAGGATGACGTTGTCGACGATGCGTCCCGCGATGAGATCGGTGAGCGAGCCCTCGAGCCCTCTGCCGACCTCGATTCGCACCTTGCGGTCGCTTTTCGCCACGAGCAGCAGGATCCCGTTGTCCCTGCCCTTCTGGCCGAGCTTCCAGGCATCGACGACGTTGATGGAGAACTCCTCGAGACTCTCGCCCTCAAGCGATGGGACCGTGAGGATCACCGCTTGAGTCGAGTCGGACTCTTCGAGGGCGGCAAGCTCGTTGTCCAGATAGGAGCGGGTCTGCGGCGAGATCAAGCCGGCGTAGTCGTTGACCCTTCCCTCGAGGGGCGGAACCGCAATTCCCCAAAGGGGCAAGGAGCTTGCGAGGAGGAGCGCGGCGAGAATTGGGAGCAGAACTCGGCGCGGCAGGGCGAGCCGCAGCCGCTTCAATTGAACTGGACCTTCGGCGCCTCCGTGGCTCCCGGCTGCGCCGCGAAATACTGTTTCGGCTGGAGGTGAAGCAGGATGCCGTTGGTGATCGAGTTGGGAAAGGCTCGGATGGAGTAGTTGAAGCGCTCGACAGCGGCGTTGTAGCGCTGGCGCGCGACGCTTATCCTGTTTTCGGTCCCCTCGAGCTGGTTCTGCAGATCGAGGAAGCTCTGGTCGGCCTTGAGACTCGGGTAGTTCTCGGTCACGACGAGCAGCCGCGAGAGAGCCTGCGACAGCTCGCCCTGAGCGGCGGCGTAGGCCCTGAGCTTCTCGGGATCGTTCACGATGTCGCTCGTGACCTGGATGGAGCCGACCCGCGCGCGCGCGTCCACGACTGCCTGGAGGGTCTCTCGCTCGTGGGCCGCGTAGCCCTTGACGGTGGCGACGAGGTTCGGAATGAGGTCCGCGCGGCGCTGAAGCTGCGCCTCGAGGTCGCCCCACCCCCGGTTGACCCCCTCCTCGTTCGCCTGCATGAGGTTGTAGCCGCAGCTCGACAGAAGGAGCGCGACTCCCGCGACCGCCCCCAACAGGAGAAATCGTCGTGTCTGCATAGCCTCCCCTTCACCCGCGGCGCGGGTCGCTCCCGCCGAGCTTGCTACTCAAGAAGCTTGCGTTACGCCTCCGCCCAG
>DAHVAK010000278.1 GCA_027314665.1 Spirochaetales bacterium | reverse complement strand
AGCGAGATGCCGGGATCGGTGAAGGGCTCGCCGCGGCCTCCGCGCCGCTCACCATACCAGCCCCGAGAGGCTTCGTGTCACCGCCCTCGCCCCTAACAGGGTGCTGACAAGGTTAGTAAGCCGCCGCCAAAACGGCGTTTTCCATGGTTTCCTTCCCGAGACTGGTTCGTGCAAACGCCGTCGAGGCAGGTACCTTGGAGTTTGTCAGCAACCTGTCAAGGGCGTGGACACGGGCAGGGTTGTCTATCATGATTGGTTCGGCAAGAAATTGCTGACAAGGAGGATCATCGATGGAAGGAGGTGCGTCCCGGCTCGCGGGGGCCGAGCCGGATGAGGTCGTCGATCCGAGCGGAAGCGGAGAGCGCTCCGGCGAGCTGGTGCGGACGCTCGAATCGATCCTGCGACAGCTCGTGACCGTGAGCAACTCGAGCTTCACCCTCGAGCATTCCGTGGGAAAGATGGAGGCTGCGGTCCGCCACCAGGAGCAGCGGATTCGCGAAGCCGATGAGGAGGCTGCGCGCAACATCGAGGCCATTACGAACCTCTCGAAGCGCTCCGGGGCCCTGTCCAAGAGCGCCCGCGACGCCTGGACTGCGAGTCAGCGCGGCAAGAGCCTCGTCGCTCGCTTCTACGAGCAGCTGCGCGGGCTCTTCGATCGCGTCGAGGAGAGCGCTCGCTTCCTTGCGGCCCTCCGCGGCCAGGCCGAGGAGATGGCGAGCCTGGTCAGGGGCATCGAAGAGATTGCGGAGCTCCTGAAGATCCTCGGAATCAACGCGGCGATCGAGGCCGCCCGCGCGGGAAGCGCCGGGAAGGGCTTCTCGGTCGTCGCAAAGGAGGTCCAGGGGCTCGCCGGGCGGGCCGCCGGGGCTGCCGCAGACGTCGGCACGATCATCGCCGGGGTCGTGGCGCAGATCCGCGGGGTCGACGACAAGCTCGGGGAGGCTCACGGCCTCGTCGCCGGCGGGCAGCAGAGTGGCGAGGCTCTGCTCTCCGAGCTTACCACCATCGAGGGCAGAAACCGCATTCTCGAGGCGGGGACCATCGAGCTCGCAGGGGAGATCGAGGGGCAGTCGGCCTTCGCCTCCTCGATGGGAATGGTGGTCGACGACATCGTGGAGGAGAGTGGCACCATCGCCGAGGAGCTCAAGGAGACCGAGCGGCGAACGAAGGATCTCTATCACGCGATCGAGGAGACCCTCAAGGTGATCGGCTCGAGCCGCCTCCACTACCACGCCGTGTGCGACCGGAAGCTCGCGGCGATCGCCCAGGCCGCCGCCATGCGCGCCGAGCCCTGGAAGGACTTCCTCGCCCGGCAACTCGAGCTCCATCCCGAGTTCAGCCTCCTCTACGTTATGGGTCCGGATGGGCGCCAGCTGCACGATAACGTCGTCAATCCGCGCTACCGGGGGTTCATCGACGAGGGAGGGGCCCAGGTCGACCGCTCGGGCAAGCCCTACTTCTGCGAGGCCCGCGAGCCGAGCGACAGCTATCTCTCGGAGATCTACCTTTCCACGGCGAGCAGGCAGCTGTGCGTCACCGTGTCGAAGAGCCTGCCCGGGGGGGAGGTCATTGCCGGCGATCTCAGCCTGAACGACTTCGTCGGTCTGGCGTAGGACCGGCAATCACCCGCAGAGGGCCGTTGCATGCCGATCGGCTTGCGCCCCGGGGCTCCTCTCGGTAGAGTAGCCTGATGGAGTCGGCGTGAACAGGAAGCGCGAGGTGAGCCTCGGCGAGCTCTGGGACAGCGAGCTCTCCTTCGGCGATGGCGAGTGCCGCTACTGGAGGATCGGGCCCTGTCGGTTCTGGATCGAGCGCAGGCGCGGCGAATGGCGGGTTGCCTTCGAGGAGCAGGAGAGCGCCTCGGAGCGGGTCCGGGAGGGTTTGGGGGCGCTCGCCGGCGGTGAGGCGGAGGTGGCGGCGGGAGTGGCTCGTTCCCCCGAGGCGGGCCTTTTTTGGTACCGTTTCGTCACGGGCTCTCCTGCGCGGATCGCGGTCCGACCCGCCCTCCCCGACCGCCCCGTGGTGGTCCGCCCTCGTTCGCCGGTCGCTATTCTTGCGGGCGAGGAGGCGCGCTTCTTCATTCGCCTGCCGGTGTGGATATCGCTCATAGAATCGGAGTCGAAGCGATCGGAGCCGATGCTCCAGCGGCCCGTGGTGCGCCTCTCCAACACCTGGTTCGGAGAACCTGACAACGGCGAGCTCTGCTACGCCTTTCCGAGCCCGCTCTCCGCTCTGCCCGAGGAGGAGCCCCTTGCCCCCTACACGGTGGTCTGCCCGATCGCCATTCGCAACGAGACGGGCGAGGCCCTCGATTTTCAGCGCATCTGCGTCCGCGCGCAGTACCTGAGCCTCTATGCGGGGAAGAGAAACCTCGCCACCAACGAGGTGGTCTTCCACTACCGCGGGCCCGATCAGTCGAGCCAGATCACCTTCAGCGAGGAGCCGCCTGCTTTTGAGCCCATCGTTCGCCGCATCGCCGGTCCGCGGGTGTCCCCCACCAAGAGCCTGATCCAGAAGAGCTTCGAATACATCAAATCGCTCACCACCTACTAGAAGCGGGGAGGCACGTGCGCCATGAAGACGCTGCTCGGTACCATCGACTTCAGCAAGATCCTAACGCCGCAGCTCCTGCTCGAGACGGTCAAGGTAGCCGCGATCATCATCCTCGGCTTCATCCTCGTTCGGGTGATCGCATCCCTGGTCCGCCGGGCGCTCGCAAAGAACCTCTCCGAGCGGACGAGGATGATTCTCCAGAAGACGATCGTCTACGCGGGCGTGGCGATCATCATCATTGCGGTGCTTGGCGAGCTCGGGGTGAAGCTCTCGGCCCTTCTGGGTGCCGCAGGGGTCGTGGGCATCGCCGTCGGTATCGCTTCGCAGACCAGCCTCGGCAACATCATCAGCGGCCTTTTTCTCGTGTCGGAGAAGACCTTCGTGCTCGGAGATGTCGTCACGGTCGGCGACAAGACCGGCGTGATCTACGCGATCGATCCTCTTTCGATCAAGCTGCGCACCTTCGACAATCTCCTCATCCGCATACCCAATCAGACCATCATCACCACCGAGCTGACCAATGTCACACGCTTTCCCATTCGGCGGATGGACCTCGCCGTCGGGGTGGGCTACGGAGCGGACCTCGCCAAGGTGAAGGAGACCCTCCTGTCGATCGCTCGCGCGAACCCCCTGGTCCTGGAGGAGCCCGAGCCGCTGTTCGTCTACAACAGCTTCGCCGAGTCGAGCATCAACCTCACCTTCGGGGTCTGGTACTACAAGGACAACTACCTCGAGCTGCGGAACTCGCTGTTCCAGACGATCAAGGCACGTTTTGACGAGGAGGGGATCGAGATCCCCTTCCCGCAGCGAACCCTCTCCGTGCTGGCCGCAAGCGATCCGTTTCCGGTGCGGGTCGTCGGGGAGCGCGGGATTGACGGAAGGAGGGCGAGCGCCGTAGGATCGAAGCCCGACGCGGTCACCCCGGGGCGAGGAGAAGCGGCCGAAGGCCCGGCGGCGCCGGGCGCCGGCAGGCGGCGGCCGTCGAGACGAAGCCGGCCCGGAAGCGCCGCGGAGGCCTAAGCCATGCTCGTTATTCCCGCAATCGATCTCTTGGGCGGGGCGTGCGTGCGCCTCCTCCAGGGGGACTACGCCCGCCCCACAGTCTACAGCGACGATCCGGTCGCCGTCG
>DAHVAK010000274.1 GCA_027314665.1 Spirochaetales bacterium | reverse complement strand
TGTCGACGTGGATCTGGTCGAAAAAGGCGGCGGCCTTGTCCCCGGTGAGCGAAAGGGTAGGCGCCTTGAACTCCCCCCCGGTCATCATGATCTCGAAGCTCGGGTTGGCCCCGAGGAGAAGGGCGATGTTGAGGGCATTGGTGATGATGCGCAGGTCGTGCCGCCCGCCGAGGTTCTTCGCGACCTCGGTCGTGGTCGAGCCCGAGTCCAGGATGATCGCGTCGCCGTCCTTGATGAACTCGGCCGCTTTGCGCCCGACGAGGAGCTTTCGGTCCATGTTCTCGAGGTGCTGCAGGGAAAGGGAACGCACCTGCTGCGGGATGGTTTTCAGCACCGCCCCGCCGTGGCTCTTGATGATGAAGTCGTCGGCGGCCAGCTTCTGGAGGTCTTGGCGGATCGTCGGTTCCGACACCTGGAAGAGGCGGCTCAGGGCCGTCACGCGGGCGCTGCCCTCCTCCTGAATGAGCTCCAGTATGCGCTGTCGCCGCTGCTCTGCGAGTAGCTCCATTTCGATTCATCCTACCACATTGCTTCGATAGAGTCAAAGGAATGTCGACTATCGGAGATCTCAACTTCCGAATAGTTATTTTTAATACCGAATCCTTTTGACACGGTTCGTGATTTGTGCTACAAACGAAGAATGAAATCCGCCATCAAGCTCACGCGTCTGTCGGCAGCCGCCCGGCTCAAGCTCCTCGAGATGATCTACCGAGCCGGCGGCGGGCACACGGGGGGATCGCTCTCATCGGTCGACATCCTGGTCGCGCTCTACTTTCACACCCTTCGCTACGATCCGAAGGACCCGGACTGGCCTGGGCGAGACCGATTCATCTTGAGCAAAGGGCACTCCGTGGAGGGCTTCTATTGCGTGCTGGCTGAGGCCGGCTACTTCCCGAAGGAGGAGCTCTCGACCTACGGCGCCTTCAATTCGCGCCTCTACGGGCACCCGACGCGAAAGGTCCCCGGCGTCGAGGTGCCGACCGGAGCGCTCGGCCACGGACTTTCCGTCGGGGTGGGGATGGCGATCGCCGGGAAGCGCGACCACGCCGCCTATCGGGTCTTCGTTCTCATGGGCGACGGCGAGCAGGCGGAAGGGAGCGTCTGGGAGGCGGCCATGGCGGCCTCCCACTATCGCCTCGACAACCTCGTCGGCATCATCGACTACAACCAGCTCCAAATCAGCGGGAAGGTGGACACGGTCATGCGGATCTCGCCCCTCGTCGAGCGCTGGAGCGCCTTCGGTTGGACTGTGCACGAGGCGGACGGAAACGATCCCGAGGGCCTTGGCGAGCTCTTCGATCGCCTACCCGACTCCCCCGACACGCCCCATCTCGTGATCGCGCACACGACCAAGGGGAAGGGGGTCTCCTTCATGGAGAACAATCCCGCCTGGCACCATCGGCTGCCGAGCGTCGAAGAGTACGAGCTCGCCCGCCGCGAGCTCGAAGAGACTCTACGGAGGGAGGAGAGATGAGCCAGGAGAGCGGGAAGAGCTGCCGACACGCCTTCACGGAGGCGCTCCTCGCGGCCGGGCGCCTTGATCGGACGATCATGGCCGTGACCTCCGATGCCAAGGGGTCGGTGACCCTGCAGGACTTCGAGAAGGCCCTCCCGGAGCAGTTCGTCGAGCTGGGGATCGCAGAGCAGAACGCGGTTGGCGTTGGAGCCGGTCTTGCCCGTTCGGGCAAGCGCCCCTTCGTCTGCGGGCCCGCGAGCTTCTACTCGGCGAGGAGCATCGAGCAGGTGAAGAATGACGTGGCCTACGGCGGGCTCGACGTCAAGGTGGTCGGGGTGAGCGGGGGGGTGAGCTACGGCGCGCTCGGGAGCACCCACCACTCGCTTCATGACCTGGCCTTCATGCGCGCTATTCCGAACCTTGCGGTGCTGCTGCCGTGCGATGTCTATCAGACGGCAGAGGCGACGCGCTATCTCTCCACGCACCCGGGGCCGGCCTACATGCGGCTCGGTCGCTCCGCAGTGCCTGCGGTCTACGCTTCCGCCGAAGGGTCCTTCTCGTTCGGTCGGGCGATCCGCCTCCGCGAGGGAGGCGACTGCACCATTATTGCAGCCGGGGAGGCGAGCTACCACGCAGTCGCGGCCGCGGACGAGCTCGCTCGGGAGGGCATCCGCGTCCGCGTGCTCGATATGGCCACGATCAAGCCTCTCGATGAGGCGGCTGTGCTCGCCGCGGCGCGGGAGACCGCTGCGATCGTCACGGTCGAGGAGCACAGCGTCTGCGGTGGCCTCGGCGCGGCGGTCGCCGAGGTGGTTGTTCAGACGCACCCCGTGCCGATGCGCATCGTCGGCTTTCCCGACGAGTTCGTTCCTGCGGGCAGCTCACGGGAGCTCTTTGCCCACTACGGCATCAGCGGGGCGGCGATCGCGCAGCGCGTGCGGGAGCTGGTCACGGCGAAAGTCGCGAGATAGAAGGCGAGTGAAAACACTCATGTTTTTGATTTATTTCGATTTTGTTTGACGGATCCGATATCATCGCATAGTATCAAAACTATAGCGAGACTTTAGCTTGCGATTATTTGTTTATCTTGCCCTGCGAGGGTCCGATTGCCGGACACCCTTCCAGGGAAAGTCGAGTTGCCGCAGCACCGTGGGACGCGACGCGGCATCAGGGGGAATGGAGGCATGAGCGCATGACAGCAACAGGCAGCAACCGCGGGTTGGTGCGCCTTGGTGTAGTGGTCGGACTCGTAGCGATTTTCGGCGTCCTGTGGCTCACCGGTCTGCTCGTCACGGTGAAACCGATCGGTCAGACGAAGTCCCTGGCGGCGGTCATGGGCGGGGGTCATGCCTTCGACAAGGTGAAGTACGTCGACAGCATCTGGACTTCGCGCGTGCTTCCGACGGTCGAGGAACACAGCATCGGGCTCGACGCTCTCGTCTCGGCGCTCGAGAAAAACCCCGCCGAGGCCTGCAAGGAATACGGGCACAGTGTTGGGGGGACCTACAGCTTTCTCGTGAGCTTTGCGGGGAGCGTCACCAAGGTCGACACCTCGACGCCGCTCGGTTCTCTCCTGGTGGATGTCCCTTTGTCCGGAGCTATGCTCCCGGTTAGGGTGCAGATAGGCCCGGTAATCCTTGGGACCTCCATTCGGGACGCATTGAAGTTCATTTCGTTCGAGCAGTTTCTCAATCAAATGCAGTACGGCAGCGTCGCCGACGAGCTCAACTCTCGCGTGGAACAGGACGTCCTGTCGAAGCTTGACCTGAAGACCCTCACCGGAAAGCGGATAGGGGTCAAGGGGGCCTTCACGTTCGACGGGACGAACCCGAAGAACGTCGTCGTCACACCCATCACCCTCACGGTGAAGTAGCAGAAGCCACGCATGGACGAGATCATTTTTCGCACCGAAGGTGTTACCAAGGTATATCCCGGCACGATCGCTCTCAATCGGGTGGACTTTCGCGTCTACGCCGGTAGCGTGAACATTCTCGTGGGAGAGAACGGAGCCGGAAAATCCACCCTCATGAAAATCATCGCTGGGGCGGAGCAGCCGACGGAGGGTCGCCTCATCCTCAATGGAGAGGCGGTCAACCTTCGCAGTCCGATCGAAGCGGCGCAGAAGGGCATCGGGATCATCTATCAGGAGCTCGACCTCTGCCCCAACCTGTCCGTTGCCGAGAACATCTTCTTGGCTCGCGAGATCGCCTCCTACAGCGTTGTCAACGCCCGAAAACAAAAGGAGGTCGCGCGGAGCATCCTGGCGCGCCTCGAGCACGACATCGACCCAGACAAGAAGGTGGGCGAGCTGGGGGTCAGCTCTCAACAGATAGTCGCCATCGCCAAGGCTCTCCGACAGAACGTGCGGATTCTGATCATGGACGAGCCGACTTCGGCCCTTTCCTCGGAGGAGGTTGGCACGCTCTTCAGGGTGGTTCGCGAGCTCAAGAGCCAAGGTGTCGCAATCATCTACATCTCGCACCGTCTGGAGGAGCTGCTGCAAATCGGCGACTACGTCACCGTCTTGCGAGACGGGATGGTTCAGGCAGAGGAGATGGTTGCCTCCGTCGACACCAACTGGATCGTTGAGAAGATGGTCGGGCGGAGCCTCACCGATTTCCTCCCTCGAGAGGGGCACCAGTCGAAGCGAGCGGTGCTCACAGTCAACAATCTGCAGTATTCGAAGCCCGAAGGCGGCTACTACCTTGATGGGGTTTCCTTCACCCTGAGCGAAGGGGAGATCGTCGGACTGTACGGCCTAATGGGAGCCGGAAGGACGGAGCTTCTCGAATGTCTCATGGGGCTGCATGGCGAGTCCTCCGGCAAGATCATTCTGGAAGGCGAATCGCTCGATGGGTCCATGAGCGTGGATCGTCGAATCGGGAGGGGCGTCGTCCTGGTACCTGAAGATCGCCAAGCGTCCGGGATTGTGCAATCGATGACGGTTGGCGACAACCTGACCCTTGCCAATCTGAGATCCTACGGTCGAATGGGTTGGCTGCGCAAGGATTTTGGCATCGACGACATCGAAGAGACCATTCGCAGTCTGTCGATCAAAGTCTCAACCGCAAAGCAACAGGTAACGGCTTTGTCCGGCGGAAATCAGCAGAAGGTCGTCGTCGGCAAGGCCCTCCTCACGAAGCCGAAGATACTGCTCATGGACGAGCCAACCCGCGGCATTGACGTCAATGCGAAATCGGAGATCTTCGCGATCATGAACAAGCTCGCGAACCAGGGGATCGGCATTCTGTTTGCGTCGTCGGAGCTCAAAGAGATAGTGGCCTTGTCGGACAGGGTCCTGGTGATGTCCCGAGGAAGGCTGACTGGGGAGTTTTCCCGCGGGGGCTATACGGAGCGGGAGCTGGTAAAGGCATCGGCCAAGAACATCAACGCGGAAATCCGCTGAATAGAGGCAAGGAGTCATGGGGAAAGTCGCTCTCAAGGGTCGGTCTGTTCGGAAGGAAGAGATCACGGCGCTGCTGCTGAGATTTCGGACAGTCATTGCGTTGGCGGTGATAGTGGTCATCTTCACCTCGCTGTCGCGATCGTTTCTCACGATCGAAAACATCCTGATCATGACCGTCCACGTTTCAATCAACGCCTTTCTCGCAATCGGGATGACGTTCGTAATCGTTTCCGGCGGGATCGACCTGTCAGTCGGCTCAATCATGGGACTGACCGGAATGATCGTCGGCGCGCTCATCGACGTGGGAATACCGGTCCACCTCTTCGGCGTTGTCCTCTACTTCCACACGTGGTTCATCATACTCCTCGGCATTGCGATCGGTGGGGCGATCGGCGCGCTCAACGGCGTCATCATCACCAAGCTCAAGGTGGCGCCGTTCATCGCGACGCTCGGGACGCTCTACATAGGGCGCGGATTCGCGCTCTTGAGCAACAACGGCTCCACCTTCCCCTTCCTCAGCGGCGAGCCGGGGCTTGGGAATACCGGCTTCCCGTGGTTGGGCAGCGGCACGATTCTCGACGTACCGGTCCCGATCTGGCTGCTGGTGATCGTGGCGCTTCTCGGCGCCTTTGTTGCGAATCGAACGACCTTCGGCCGCCACGTGTACGCGGTCGGAGGAAACGAGCGAGCGGCCGCGCTTTCCGGCGTGCGCGTGCCGTCGGTTAGGTTGATGGTCTACGTCATCTCGGGCGCGCTTGCGGCGCTGAGCGGGATGGTCGTGACCTCGCAGCTCGTAGCGGCGCAGCCTGCGACCGGGACAAGCTACGAGCTGAACGCCATCGCTGCGGCGGTCCTCGGCGGCACCTCGCTCATGGGGGGCCGAGGGACCATCGGCGGTACGATAATCGGGGCTTTCGTAATCGGTATCTTGGCGGACGGTTTGGTCATGTTGGGGGTGTCGGACTTCTGGCAGATGGTCATCAAGGGTGCGGTGATCATCCTCGCGGTAGCGATCGATCAGCTGCAGCTCAACTCCGCCCACATGACGGCGATTCGTGAAGAAAGAGAGGAGGTGGCGACAATGAGCTGAGCGAAACGGGAACGTGATGCACCCGTCGCAGGGACTGATCGTCTCCACGATACACGATTCGACTCGACAAATCCAACTTTTGTGAGGGAAACACAGATGAAACAGAGAAAGTTCACGTTCATCGTGACGCTATCCATTGCCTTCGTCGTCTTGCTCGCGACCCAGGCGTTCGCAAACGGGGCGAAGGAGAAATCGTCCTCCACTCCGGCAAGCTCCGCGTCAAGCACGAAACTCATGGCGATCCTCGTACCGTCGTTGAGCAACCCCTTCTTCGTAGCCGAGGAGAACTTCGCCAACGCGGAGGCGCAGAAGCTCGGATACAAGACCATGGTGGCGAGCCACAACGACGACGCGAACACGCAGCAGCAGCTCATCGACACCGCGATTGCTCGTCATGCGGCGGCGATCATTCTCGACAACGCAGGGGCTGACGTTTCGATTGCCCCGATCAAGAAGGCAACCGACGCCGGGATCCCGGTCTTCCTCATCGACCGAGAGATCAACGCAAAAGGCATCGCCAAGGCCCAAATCGTCTCGAACAACTTCCAGGGAGCCCAGCTTGAGGCCACGGAGTTCGCGAAGCTCATGAACTACAAGGGCACCTTCATCGAGCTCACCGGCCTGCCCTCCGATACGAACGCTCACGTGCGTGAGCAGGGAGTGGCGAGCGTCTTGAGCAAGTTCCCGGACCTGAAAATGGTCGCCATCCAGACTGCCGACTGGGACCAGACCAAGGCCTTCAACGTGACGCAGACCCTGCTTCAGGCGCATCCGAACATCCAGGGAGTCGTCGCGGACAACGACACGATGGCAATGGGCGCCGAGGCGGCTCTGCTCGCCGCACACAAGCCCAACGTCATCGTCACCGGCTTCGATGGAAGCCCGGACGTCATCAACTCGATCAAGAAGGGCGAGATCAAGGCGGACGTCCTGCAGCCCATCGCGACCTTCTCGAAGCTTGCCGTCGAGGAGGCAAATCAGTACCTGACGACCGGCTCGACCGGCAAACCCGAGAAGCAGGAGCTCGATTGCATCCTCATCACGCCGAAGAACGTGAACGACTACCAGAACTGGTCGATGCGGTCCGGATCCTAAAGGAACAACGGAAATCGGTGCGCCCTCGGGCGCACCGATGTTTCACATCACATCGCGCCAAATGACGCTGCCGCTGGCGGGTTTCATGAACATTCGATCGAAACTCTTGCTCCTAATCGGCATCCTTGTCGTCGCGTTCGCAGTCGCCGGCTTCACCTACTTTTTCCTGCGTTCAAAGGCGCGCGAGATTCGGTCCGAGCAGGCCGAGCTGAATGGCCTGCGCACGGCACTCCTCAATGAGGGGTTCCAGGCGAACGGGCTCGCCTCGGGTGAGCTGCAGGATCAGCTTCCGGTCTTTCGACAAGCCTTGGGGCGGACCGACGGAGCCTTCAAGTCAGTGCGAGGTCTTGAGGTGCTCCCTCGGCTGAGCCCGCTGACTGCAAGCGCGCTTGTGTCCATCGAGGAATTGCAGCAGCTTCTCGATGGCGAAACCGAGAGCCTTGTCGTCTCGGTGAAGGATGTGCAGGAAGAGGGGAGAAGCTTCTACGCTGGGAAACGAGACGGCCACTACACCGTTTTCCAGCTCCTCGCCGACGAGCAGCTTCACCGCAGCCCTCTCCTGACGACTACCTTTCACCGCGTGCAAAGCCTGACGAACGAGATCGGCACCCTTGCCGGTGATTTCACGGCGGCAATCGCCGTCATCGACAACCAAGACTCGGTCATCGTCGGGGAAACCCAGAGGCTCGCCTCCCGGGGGAACGCCCTGGCGCTCGCGATAATCGTTGTCCTGCTCGCCGGAACCGCGTTGCTCGCGCTTCTCCTCGCGAATCAGATAGCTCAGTCTGTGAAATCGATCGAACGCGATATTGAGCAGATGCGGTACGGTGACCTTACCCGCAGCTTCAAGGCGATGACGCGCGACGAGATTGGAAGGCTGGCGAGAAACTTGAACGAGTTCGTGATCTCGTTGAAGGGTTCGATCAGGAACGTGCAGGCGGTTTCCGCGGAAAACGTGCGCATGAAAGAAAGCCTCATTGTGACCACGGGCCAAACCTCTGCCTCGACGACCCAGATCATCGCGAACAGTGAGTCGATCGACCGACAGATCTCGAGCCTCGATGCGGATCTCACTAACTCTTCGAGCGCCGTACGGAGCATCGGCGAAAGCATCCGCACGCTCGACGAGCAGATACGGGAACAGATGGCGATGGTCGAAGAGTCCACGGCGTCGGTCACGGAGATGATCACCTCGATCGACCATATCACGAAAACCGCCGACAAGCGCCGCCACGCTACCGAGAGGCTGGTATCGACGGTCTCGCTCGGGGGCGAGAAGATGCAGGCGACCTTCGAAGTCATTGGTGACATCCACGAAAACGTCGGCAGCATCAACGACATTACCACAATAATCGAGGACTTGAGCGCCCAGACCAGCCTGCTAGCCATGAACGCGGCAATCGAAGCCGCGCACGCCGGCGATGCCGGAAGGGGCTTTTCGGTGGTGGCAGACGAGATTCGCAAGCTCGCCCAGGCAAGCTCGACGAACAGCCAGAAGATCGGGAGGATTGTACATGCGATCGTAGATCGCATCTCGGAAGCGAGCTCTGCGGGGACGGAGATGCACCGCTCTTTTGGCGAGATCGAGAGCGAGGCGAAAGGGCTCTCCTCTTCGCTTGCCGAGATTTTCTCGAGCATGGAGGAGCTTCGCGCCGGGGGGAGCCAGATCCTTCAGGCGATGACGGTTCTCCGGGATACCTCCACCAACGTCAAGACCGGCTCGACCGCGATCAATGAAAGCTCGAGCGCAATAGCTGCGACGATGGCCGCGGTCGAGCAAGTTTCGGAGCAAGTGCGCGGCGGCATGAAGGAGATTGCGGATGGGATCCACGAGATCTCATCCGCGGTGGGAAACGTCCTTTCGATCGCTGGCCGGCTCGGCGAGCTTGGCGAGTCCCTGAACAGCGAGCTCGTCAAGTTCAAAACAACCTGAATCTCACGACCGAGCGTGAGAAAAGGGATCGCTCATCGCGTCGCGCTTTCCGTCTGACGTGCCATATTGCAGTCGACGCCAAGCCTTCGCCGTGTCGTGCGGCGCTGAAGCCGCCCTTACACTTCCTCCAACCGCAGCGCGATGAAAGGTTTCACCGGCAACGGGATCACACACTCGCCGGAGAAGCTCCCTTCGAGGGCGGTCATCGTCATGTTCCATGCATCGATGATTGTTGCCCGGTAGCGCTTTCCTTCTGGCAGCGAAAGGGGGCGCAGCGCCGGTTGCGCGCTGGCGAAGTGGAAGATTATGTAGCTGTCTCCGACTGATCCGCAGGCGAAGACGTGCAGCCCTGGCCACTCTCGTGGCCTGAGACCTGGTTGCGGCACCGCTTCCATGATCTGCCGCAGAAACTCGATCCGCTTCGGACTCTCTCCATGGAGGCTCCCGCCGTGCGACCACCATCCGAGAACTCGAGCCGTCAAGATAGCGCTCCTCATTGCGGTCCTCACGGTGCTGGCTGTGATCTGGATGTATCCCTACTTCATGCTGTTGATAACCTCTCTGAAGAGCCGAACGGACCTCTTCAAGTACAGCATTCTGTCGTTTCCCAAGCGGATCGATATTGGGAACTACGCAAGAGCCTTCAAGGAGGCGGGGCTTGGTCTTTTCATTCGCAACAGCATGTTGATCTCCGTCATCAAAGTGCCCGTTGGCATCCTTATCTCCTCGTTGGCGGCCTTCACGATCGCCAAGCATCGGTTTCGGGGACGGCGATTCCTCTATTTCTTCTTCGTAGTCGACCTCGCCATCCCGATTCAGGTCACCCTGCTCCCGCTCAACATCCTCTTGAAGGATCTGCACCTGCTGAACTCGATCGCTGCGCTGTTCTTTCCGTACATCGCCTTCGGTCTGCCGATCCAGATCTTGGTCATGCGCGGATACTTTCAGACGGTGCCAAACGAGATCATTGATTCAGGACGCATCGACGGGGCAAAGGAATGGACGATCTTCTCTCGGCTCATGCTTCCTTTGGCGGTTCCCGCATTGGCGGCGTTGACCATCCTTGACTTCCTGGCAACCTGGAACGAGTTCATCATGGCGTTGATCTTCATCCAGAATCCCGAATGGGACACTCTACCGCTCGGGCTGCAAGCCTTTCAGGGCCAATACAGCGCGCAGTGGTCTCTGCTGTGCCAAAGGGTCATCGTTGGTGTCCTGCCGGTCGTAATTGTTTACCTTGCGCTCCAACGATACTTCACCGCCGGGATTTACGCGGGGGCCATCAAGTAGAGTCCTACGCGGTCTTGAAGCGGGTGATCTCGCGGTTCAGCGACTCGCCGAGGTCGCCTAGGCGCTCGGCGATCGACAGGACGTTCGCCACCGCGTCGGAGATCTCCTTGATCCCGTGCGCGATCTCCCCCATCCCGCTTCGCACCTCGCCGCTGATGTGCTGCACGGTGGCCATCGTCTCGCCGATCGAGCGGGTGTTCTCGGTGATCGAGCCCGAGCCCCCCTTCACGTTCACCGAGACCTCCGACAGGGCGCTCATCGCCTTCAGGATCTGGTCGCCGCCTGAGCGCAGCTCGCTCA
>DAHVAK010000269.1 GCA_027314665.1 Spirochaetales bacterium | reverse complement strand
TCTACCTTCTTCCCGCCGCGGGCGGGACGCCCCGCCTCGTCACCGAGCAGGCTCCCTCCTACTGGCACGGCTGGTCGCCTGACGGGGGAACCCTCGCCTACTGCGCGAAGCGCGAAGGGCGCTTCGGCATCTTCACCATCTCCGTCCATGGGGGAACGGAACGAAGGCTCACCACCGCGCCTGTTCTGCTCGACGACGGCCCCGATTATTCGCCCGACGGGGCCTTCATCTACTTCAACTCGGATCGCACCGGGCTGATGAAGATTTGGCGCATGAAGGCGGACGGCAGCGAGCCGACCCAGGTGACCTCCGGGGACCTCTACAACGATTGGTTTGCCCATCCCTCGCCCGATGGGAACTGGCTGGTCTTCGTCTCGTTCGACAAGAGCGTTCAAGGACACCCCGCGAACAAGGAGGTCTGCCTCCGGCTCCTTTCGTTGGCTGTCGGTGAGCCGAAGATCATCGCCTCCCTTCTCGGCGGACAGGGCACCATCAACGTCCCGTCGTGGTCGCCGGACGGCAGGCGATTCGCCTTCGTGAGCTACCGCCTCGTGTAGGTGCCGCGGCTCGAGCCCCTGACGACTGTGGGCGAGCTTTCAGGTAGTCTGCCCTCACGCACAGGGCGCCTCGGTGCGCGGCGGCATCCCCTGCGATCTGCGCTGCAGCGGCCTGGGCGGCGGCGTCATCCCGCTTGCGAGCGACTACTCCCTCGAGGTCTTCTTCAGCACGTAATCGAAGAACTGTTCGATCGTCCCGCCTGAGGTCCATGCCGCTCGCAATCGTGTCTTCTTCTCGACCTTTCGCAGCGCCGAAAGGAGCGTACGATTGAGCTCCTTGGCGCTCGCTCCCTCCAATTCCGCGTCGAGGCGGAACTCCCCTTTGCCTCCATGGATCGCCTCTTTCGGCCCCACCTCCTTTAAGGTTCCGTAGGCTCCGAAGAGCTCCGTGAGGACGGGGCGAATGGCAGCGGGGTTATCGGTGCTGATGGTGGCGAGAAGGTGAAATCGTTTAGCGGACATCATCTTTCCTCCCGATGACTGGCTCGGGCTGCTGACCTCGAGCCTTGAGCACACCAGGGCAGAAGCGCGCTCACGCCCCCCGGCTCGCGCAAGCTGCTCCTCATCGCGCCCGCTCTCCCTCGCCGGCGGCCTTCGGGACCACGGCGGCCTGGGCGGAAGCGTCCGTTGCGGTCCGCACTGCCGCGGCATCCGCGGCCGCTGCAGCGGCCTGGGCGGCGGCGGCATCCGGAGGGATCTCCGCGGCGGAGAGAACTGCGCCGGCAGCCACCATCACCGCTTCCCCTGGGAGCGCAGGGCGCGCTGCGATGCGCTTTCGCTCGAAGAGGTAGAAGGCCGCCGGCACCACGAAGAAGGTGAGGATCGCCGAGAAGACGATCCCGCCGAACATCACGATGCCAAGGTTTCGCCCGAACTCCGAGCCTTCCCCGCGGCCGAGGATGAGCGGCCCGCTAATCACGAGCACGGTGAGGGTGGTCATCACGATCGGACGGAAGCGAAGGCCGGCCGAATCCACGAGGGCCTCCTTCAAGGGGACCCTGCCCAGCCTCTCCACCACAAAGTCGAGATAGATGATCGCATTCTTGGCCGAAAGCCCGATGAGGAGGAGCATCCCGAGGATCCCGAACAGATCGAGCCCCGAGCCCAGGGCGAAGACCAGCCACAGCGCCCCCATGAGGGCGAGGGGCACCGGAAGGAGCAGGTAGAGCGGGTAGCGCCACGAGTTGAACTGAGCCCCCATGACCAGGTACGCGAGGAAGAAGGCGAGCAGGAAGGTGAGGGGCCCGGTAACTGCGAGCTGCGCCGCGAGGGCTACCGCCCCGTAGCGGCTGCTTGCGGACAGGTCCACCCCATTCCCAAGGACTCCCGCCGTGGTCATCCCTTGGGTGATCTCTTTCTGGAAGGTCAGGATCGCGGGGGCGTTCTGCGCGAGGTTGATCTGGAGGTTTGCGGTGTAGAGCCGGTTGTAGCGCGAGATGACCGTCGGAGCCTCCTCCATGACGAAGGTGCCGAGCTGCCCAACCTGGAGATTGGAGCTCAAGATCGGAGAATAGATCGGAAGCGTCAGCAGCGACTGACCTCCCGCGAGGTAGGTCGGATCGAGCTGCACCATGATCGGATAGCTCAACCCCCCAATCCACACGTTTCCCGCCTGGAAGCCGGAGGTGTAGTACTGCAGGGCGTAGGCCACCGCGGCCGGGCTGATCCCGGTCCCCTTCGTCCGTTGGTTGTCGGGGACGAAGTCGCTTTCGAGCGTCGTCGCCGAGAGGCTCGACTCGACATCGGTCACGTAGGGATTGCTCTGCAGCCACTGGAGGGCCTCTGCATTTCGGCTCGTGAGCAGATTCAGGTCCGGCGAGACGAGGCTGAGCTGCACGGTGTTGCCCTGCCCGCCGAAGCCGCCCCCCGCTGCGATCTGAAGACGGGCCGAAGGCTGATCGGCCGTGATCATGCGCAAGAGATCGGAGCGATACTTCGGAATGAGGGCAAAGACGCTCGGGCGCTCGTTGATGGGCGTGAGCTGCACGACTAGGTTCGCGTCGTTGGGCTGGGAGATGCCCGCGAGAAAGACCCCTCCGCTTCCCACGACGGTCTGCACCATGGCGACGTAGGGCTGTTTATAGAGGTAGCTTTCGATCTTCGCCGTCTCGTCGTTGGTGACGTCCTCCGGGGTGGTCGACGGCAGGAAGAGGTTGATCGAGATCGTGCCGCTGTCGGAGTTCGGCACGAAGTTGAAGGGGATCCGCGGCGCGACGAGGGCTACCGTCACGACCAAGAAGGCGGCCGCCCCGATCAGAACCCAGCCGGGGCGCTTGAGAACGCCGCCGAGCGATCCCACGTATCTCTCGCGCACCCAGTCCAGCCCGGCTTCCGTCCAGGAGTGCAGCGTGGAGGTGAGCGATTCGAGGAGGTTGAAGAGGATGCGACCGAGGTAGTACAGCAGGCCAAGGGCGAACGGGTAGAGCACGATGAGCGGTAGGTAGAGATAGTGGTGGGTCGCCGCGAGCGCCGCGAGGATCGCCACCCCGAAGGCGATCCCGAGAGGCTTCCGCCAGCTCGACAGGCCCCAGGCGAAGGGGGCGCGAAGCCCTTTGAGGCTCTCGAAGAGGTCCGGCCATGTGCGCGGGCGGGATTCGGGGGTGTAGGCGAGGCGGACGGTGAGGAAGAGAATCGCCTCGAGCAGCGAGAAGAAGACTGCCGCGGCAAGCCCCAGCGTGAACTGTTGGAGATAGGCCCCGACGAAGCCGCCGATGAAGCTCACCGGGATCACGACCGAGAGGATCGAAAGCGAGGCCGCGAGCACCGCGCTGAAGACCTCGCTCGCGCCGCGAAGGACCGCCTCCTTCAGGCCGAAGCCCATGGCTCGGTAGCGCGTTACGTTCTCCGAGACGACGATGGAGTCGTCGACCACGATGCCGATCGCTACGATCAGCGCGAGCAGAGAGACGAGGTTGAAGGTGAAGCCGGCGAGCCTGTAGAGGATCGGCGAAGCCGACAGCGCAATGGGTATGGCGAGGATGACAGAAAGGGCCGTGTTCAGCCTCCCAAGGAAGAGAAGGACGATGATTGCCACGACGAGGGCGCTCACGAAGAGCTCGTGATAGGTGGACTGGACCGAGGCTCGGATCGGGCCGGTGGTGTCGTTGCTGTAGACGATCGAGTAGCCGGTCGGAAGATGGGTGCGGTCGAGAAGCTGCCGAACCCCGTCGACTACCGCCACCTCGTTGCTGTCGGAGGTCTGCTGGATCGAGACGAGAACCACCGGCTTTCCGTTCACCCGAGCGTAGTCGGTGGGAACCGCCACGTCGCGAACCGAGCCCAGGTCCCGAACGGTGATCCCGCGCGCCAAGTCGACGACGTAGTCGGCAATCTGGCCGACATCGGCCGGGACATTCTGGGTGGCGAAGGTGAGGGAGTTCTTGTTCAGCTCGATCGTGCCGATGGGGACATTGACGGCCGAGTTCTCGATCGCGGTCACGACCTGCTGCGGGCTGAGGTTGTAGGAGGCGAGGCGATCCGGGTTGAGGAGAACCTCAAACTCTCGGCTCGGCCCTCCGTCCATCTGCACGTTCGCGACCCCGGACACCCGCTCGAGGAGGGGCGTGAGGTCGTTCTGTACATAGTTGGCGACATCCTCGAGGCTCGCGCCCTGTCCGGAGATCCCGAATTGGAGAATCGGGAGGGCGTTCGGGTCGAAAGTTTGGACCGTCGGAGGGTTGACCCCGGTGGGAAGCTGTTTCACTGCGGCCGCAACGATCGCCGCCACCTGCTGGGCGTCGGCGTTCTTGTCGGTGCTCTGATCGAAGTGCACGATGACGAGGCTTCGCCCCGTGGAGCTCGATGAATTGATGTCGGTGATCCCGCTGATGGTGGAGACCTGGTTCTCGATGACCTGGGTGATCTGCTGATCGATGACGCTCGGGGTAGCCCCGGGGTAGGAGGTGACTACGACCACCACCGGAATGTTCATCTCCGGGAAGAGATCGACTCCGAGCCCGAGGGTCGAGATGAGCCCGAAGACCACGATCGCGACGAAGAAGCCGACCGCCATGACGTAGCGGCGAACGGAAAAGCCTACCGCCGGATTGATTCGCTCGAAGATCTTGCTTCCAATGTCCTTGATCGTGCTCATGACGTCCCTCCCACCGGCTTCACCGGCGAGCCGGCGAGAAGCCCCGGCGGAGGATTGAGGATGACCTGCGAACCGGAGGGCACTCCCGCTACGGCGGCGGTCGTGCCGGCCTCGGCGATGACCGTGAGCTTCTGTGCCGCCGACTTCCCGCCCTGTACGACGTACACGTACTCCTGATTCCCCGTGGTCTGGAGCGCGGATATCGGCACCAGCACCCCTTGGGCAAGACTCAGAGGATAGCTCACCGTACCCACGGCCCCGTAGGGCGGGAGTGCAGACGAGGAGAGAAGCGCCACCATCGGCACGACGCCGTCGATCGGAGCCGAGGGAGCCTCGCTCACGCGCGCCGGGTAGCTCTGGGCCCGGTAGATGAAGTCGAGGGAAGCGCCTGCGGGAAGGACCGAGGCGTCGCCGGGCGAGATGTCGAAGGTGATCTCGCGCTCGGGGCTTACCAACGCGAAGACCGAGGTGTTCTGACCCACAAACTCCCCCGGGGTTACGTTGACCGAGGCGAGCTGCCCTGCGAACGGAGCGGTTATGGAGGAGTAGGCGAGGTTGAGCTGTGCGACGCGAAGCTGCGACTCGGCCTCCTTGACCGCCGCCTCATCGGCGGCATGGGTCTCCTCCGCCACCGAAGCGCTCGTGGCATCGACGTCAAGTTGGCTTTGCGGTATGAGCTTCTGCGCGATGAGCGACTGGTCCCGTTTGACGGTGAGCTCGGCCAAATCCGCTTGGGCCTTGTCCCGTTGGACCGCGATCTGAGCGCTTTCGAGGGCAGCGCGCGCGGAGGCAACCGCGACCTCAAGCTGGGAGTCGTCGAGCCGCACGACGACCTCGCCTTTCTGCACCCAGGCTCCGGCGAGGTGGAGAACCTGCGTGACGACGCCCGAAACTTGAGCCGCCACCTGGCTTTCGGTGACGGGAACGATCGTGCCGGCCGCGGTGTGGTTCGTCTCGAGCCGACCGAAGGTGACGATCGTCGCCTGGACCGGGACCGCGGCGTAGCGTCGGGCGCCGCTTCCCTGCCCATGGGCAGCGGCAGGATCGGCTGCCGAGCCCGGCTTGCCGCTTGTGCCGCACGACGCAAGCGCCATCATGAGAGCGAGCGTCGCGGCCCAGAGCAACCCTCTCGCCCCTGTCTTCCTTTCTTCGTTCGCATGCATAGCGACCGTCCTTTCCTGCCTTCGCCGCGGACTCGCCCCGCTCTCCCCTGCCCCGCAACGCTTTTGGCTGCCCGATGGACCCGCAAGGGAGGTTCTATCAGGGTGCCGACAGACTCAAAGGTACGCGCCAAAACGGCGTTTTCTCGAACAGAATTGGGGCAAGAGGCGAAACCGAAAACGCCGTTTTGGCAGCGGGTTAATCACTTTGTCCGCACCCTATTAGTGGAAGAGATCCTTCAGACCCTGCGATGCCGTGTAGACGCTCCCGACGCCGCCGAGGTGGTAGGCCACCCGAATCGTCTCCGCGATTTCTTCCTCGGTTGCTCCCGCCCTCATCGCCCGCTCTGCCAGGGCCCGTACCCCTTGGGCGGCGCCGTGCGCGGCGTCGAACGCCATCGCCATGAGAATCTTGTACTTCTCCGGCATCACCCCATCCTGAAAGACGAGCTTTTCCGTTGCATCGAGGTGCTCGGCAAGCTTGCCGTCCAGATCCAAAATCGTTCGAAGCGGATTCTCGGCCATAGATAACCTCCTGACATGCTATCGGAGAAGCGGCTCGGTGAGCCGCAGCTCTCGGACCAGGGTATGC
>DAHVAK010000268.1 GCA_027314665.1 Spirochaetales bacterium | reverse complement strand
GGCCGCGCAGTACGCGGTTCCCAACATGGCGACCGTCAATGCCTTCGTCAAGATGATGGGCAACTTGGGCGGCACGACTGCCACCACCAAGGTCTTCAACATCAACGCGAACATCAGCGCTATCCCGAACATTCCTATCGTGTTCTGGTATGCGGCTGACTTCACCAACTCCAACAACCTGGTCAACCACGCGATGATCGGCGGCACCGACACCATGGGTCCCCTCATGGTCAAGCTCGAAGGCGCCCTCGCAATGGACACCACGGTTACCTCCTTCGCCGCCCAGGGCGAGCTGCAGTACGCGGTTTCCGATCCCTACGGCGTTGGAATCCAGCTCGGCTACGACGATGGTAACGGCGTGAACTGGTTCGACTGGGGCTCCGGCGACTGGGCTGGTCTCGAGATCTATCCCTACGTCATTGCCAACTATGACAACGGCAGCAGGATCCGCGTGGGCTTCCTCTATGCGACCGGCGCCACCCCTGGCTCGGCCACTTCGGCGGTCATTACCCCGAACGCGCAAGAGAAGAACGCGACCACGGCGCTTGTCGTGGATTACATCTGGGCCTTCTAGGCCGCAGGTATCTTGAACTTGAAAGGGCTCCGCAAGGAGCCCTTTTTTTGTGCGGGCGACCAATCCGCATGCGGTCGACTTGCAGCGCCTTAGGTGACGAAGTGGGGCCTGGTGGTTTCTCCCGCGGCGGTTCGCTTTCGGCATCGGGGCGGCGTGTTTCGCAGGTGCCAAGGGGTAGTCACACCCGTTGCCCTGCGATATGCTTGAGAGCACACTCATAGATCGCTGGAGGTTGCCGATGAATCTGCGCGGAACTGTGCTCTTCGCTTTTGTGGCTTCGATTTCGCTTGCCGCAGTCGGGTGCGCGAGCACCGGCGGCGCCTCGTTACCCCTCACGGATTCGGTATCCGCGGCGCTCCTCTCACCCAAGCAGGTGCAGTCCGACTACGGCTACTCCTTCTCGCAGAACCCCTTCGTTGCCCCCGGGCCGAGCATCCTCCCTACCTACTACGACTTTCTTGTGGTAAGGCTTACGATCAGCGCTACGGCGGCCACGGAGTTCGAGCTCCTCAAGGCGAAGGCCGAAGATCTGGACGGAGCCACGCGGGCCTCCTACGCGAACCGCGAAGAGTTCACCCACTACATCGACCAGGTCTCGATGCCTGCGACTTCCTCGGCCACGATGCGCCACGACAAGGTGGGGTGGTACTACCTTCCCGCCGATAAGTTTCAGGTGAAGCCGGGGCGCCACTCCTACGTGATCGTGCTCATCGGCAAGCATCCCATCGGGAACAACGTCACGATCGACCTGCTTTTGTCGCTCGCCGGCAACATCCAGAGCCTTCAGATCCCGGTTCCCAACGCGAAGACCGACTAGGGCCGTCGAGCGCGACAGCTAGGCTATTCGATGGGATCCTGGCGACGTGGTTCGACGCACAATGGCCGGCAATATAGGGTGTCGGGTCGAATTTCATGGCAGGCCATCCGCGATTGCTCGGATTTTCGCAACAAAGTCTCGGTGAATCGCCGGAAAACCTTCAACCAGGCTGACGGCGATTTGCTGAATGGCCCGAGTCTTGTCGGGATCGAGATCCTCACCGGAGAGGTTGCGGAAACGATGGCCAAATCGCTGCAGCTCCGGGGTGCGGCGGTATTGGCTTTCGGCAGCAAGAAGGGCGGGTCTGACCCCGGGGATTTCGTGATGCATGGCGTCGACGGGCGCCTTGTGCCAACGATCCGACGAGAGGTCGTTTTCAAAGAACTTGGAGATTCTCAGGAAGTAGTCTTCGAGGATGCCGTACAGACCGTGGAGCGTAAACCCGAGCGCTCCCGAGTCGAGCGGATCCGTCGCTCCGCGCTCGATGCGGCTCCAAGCTCGACCCTTTTGCTGCGCGAGGCGCGATAGCTCGCGATGAGCGCGAGGAAGTTTGCCCTCGTCTTCATCTCTTCTGCCCGTGCGACGATACCACAGGCCGCCGCAGGACACAATTAGGACGCGGCCTGTCCTCTGGGCGTGGTGTGGTCGAGGAGCTTTCACGGCAGCGGTCTTGAATCGTCTCGCAAGTTCCGGTGGTAGTTACTCTCGCAAGGGTTCCGGAACCCGAGTCGAGTCGAAACGCCAAAGGAGAGTGGGAGAATGAACAGTCTCAATTCCATCCTGATCGAGGGAAATCTGACGAGGGACCCGCTGCTGAACGAGACGCCCAAGGGGACGACCGTGTGCACCTTCGGGGTCGCCTCGAACCGATTCTACAAGCAGAACGACGAGCTGCAGAAGGAGGTCTCCTTCTTCGAGGTGGAGGTCTGGGCCCGGCTCGCGGAGGCCTGCGCGGAGAACCTGAAGAAGGGGCGGGGGGTCAGGGTGGTGGGGCGGCTCAAGCAGGACCGCTGGACCGACGCCGAGGGGAAGAACCACGAGAAGGTGCGCATCGTCGCCGAGCACGTCGAGTTCAAGCCGCAGTTCAAGG
The DNA here is from genome assembly GCA_027314665.1 of Spirochaetales bacterium. GTDB lineage: Bacteria > Spirochaetota > Spirochaetia > DAHUYW01 > DAHUYW01 > DAHUYW01. Next base: position 21,040 of record DAHVAK010000268.1, on the reverse strand, counting down.
GCAAGGAGGCGGATGCTCGCCCGGAGGAGGACGACGGAGCGGGCGCCGACGAGGAGGCGACCGAGGAGGAGCTCACCGAGCAGCTCTTGTAGAGCTTCGGCGAGGGGCGGGTCGGCAGGCTGCAGCTCCCTCGCAGCGAGGGAGGCCCGTCCGAAAGGAGGCCTGTGCTCGGCCCGCCTTCGGCCAGCCGGCCGAGCGACAACGCGTGAGGTTCACTGCGCCGCCTCTTCCAAACGAAAGGCGGCGGTTTTTTTTATTTGGGTTGACAAGAGTCCCGGATGCGATGTAAATTGATGCCACGGTGTTACTATGAATAGAAACAGCGGCAGAGAGACAATCATCGAAGCGCCCCGCGGCGAGATCGCCCGCGAGCGCCCTTCTGCATTCCGCAGCTCTGCCGTCAGGTTGCTGACAAACTCAATGGTACCTGCCACGACGGCGTTTTCACGAGCCAATCTCGTGCAAGCGGACAGAGAAAACGCCGTCGTGACAGCGGGTCAATCACATTGTCAGCACCCTGCTATCTGGTGGTGGCTCCGCAACAGCCGGGGCCGCCTGTGACGATGTAGCACAGCAGGGTTCCGGTGGCGTTGCCAAACCGGGACCCAACGCGTTGGAGAGAAGCCGCGCCGGGTCCAGGGGACCGGACGCGGCTTTTTCTTTAGGGAGGTGGGAAGTGATCGCATCGGCGGAAAAGAAAGGGAGAGAAGGGGTGCGCCAGGACAGCATCATCAAGATCGTGCCGGGGGAGCGCTTCACCCCCTACACCCTTGCGCGGAAGCTCAAGGCAAAGATGATCCTGGAGAGCTCCTCGTTCAAGAAGGGCAAGGAGCGCTACTCGCTCCTCATGGCGGTGGAGGCGTTCAAGATCGTGCAGCGCGGGGATGTGATCACGATGGAGAGCGATGAAGGGACCATAGGGATGAACGAGCGGGGCAAGGACATCCTCGACGTGCTCATGTATTTCGGCGGCCAGCACACCCCGCTCCACCAGGACCTGCCCGTTCCCGCGGGGGGGATCGGCTATTTGTCGTACGAGTTTTCGGCGCACTGCGACACGATCCGCTTTCGCGCGAAAGAGGACCGCCTCGCCCTTCCGGACGGATGCTTTCTCTTCGGCCACGTCTACCTCGTCTTCGACCACTACACGGACATTATCTACCTCATCGGGCTGAACTACGACGAACACGAGATCGACCTCGAGGCGGCGGTGAGGGCGACCGAGGAGAAGATGAACGACCTCGACTTCAACTATCTTGCTGCGGACTCGAAGAGCTATCCTGCCGACTACCGGGAAGACCCCGCCGAGCGGGAGCGCTTCCTCGAGGGGGTGGGGAAGGTCAAGGAGGAGATCGTGAAGGGGAACCTCCTTCAGGGGGTTCTTTCCCGACGACTCTACGTGAAGAGCGCGATCCCGGCCCTCGAGGCCTACCGCAACCTGAGGTCAAAGAACCCCTCGCCTTACCTCTTCTACCTCGACTACGGCGATTACCAGCTCTTCGGCGCCTCGCCGGAGGTGCATGTCAAGGTGAAGGACGGGCGAGCGATGATTCGACCCCTCGCCGGGACGCGACGGCGGGGGAGCAGCACCGCCGAGGATCAGGCTCTCGAGAAGGAGCTCCTCGCCGATGTGAAGGAGCGGGCCGAGCACCTGATGCTCGTCGACCTTGCGCGCAACGACCTCGGGCGCATCTGCGCCGCCGGCAGCGTGAAGGTGACGAAGTACATGGAGGTGGAGCGCTACTCCCACGTCATGCACATCGTATCCGAGGTGGAGGGAGAGCTTGCCGCCAGGGCGACCGGCATCGACGCGGTCCGGGCGACCCTCCCTGCCGGGACGGTCTCCGGTGCCCCGAAGATCAGCGCCATCGAGATCCTGGACCGCCTCGAGCCCGAGCCGCGGCGCTTCTATGCCGGAATGGTCGGCTACATCGAGGCCGACGGGAGCCTCGACAGCTGCATCACCATCCGCAGCGCGCTGAAGATGGGCGACACGATGGTCCTGCAGGCCGGGGCGGGGGTCGTCTACGACTCGATCCCGGAACGGGAATACGAAGAGACCAACGAGAAGCTGCGGGCGCTCGCCACGGTGCTCGGCCTGGAGGTGTAAGCATGTACCTGCTCATCGACAACTACGATTCGTTTACCTACAATCTCTACCAATACGTAAGCGAGCTGACCACGAAGGGGGTGATGGTGGCCCGCAACGACCGGATCACCCTCGCTGAGATTCGCTCCCTTGCCCCCGAGGGGATCATCATCTCGCCGGGGCCGGGCCAGCCCGAAGAGGCGGGGATCACGGTCGAAGCGATCCGGGAGTTCGCGGGCAAGATCCCGATTCTCGGGGTCTGCCTCGGCCATCAGGCCATCGGCTACGCCTACGGCGCGAGGATCATCCAGGCGGGGCGAATCGTGCACGGCAAGACCGAGAACATCGTCCTCGACGGCAGGGGGCTCTTCCGCACCCTGCCCTCGTCCGGCACCTTCACCCGCTACCATTCCCTGGTGATCGAGCCGGCGAGCCTGCCTCCGGAGCTCGAAGTGACTGCGCGAAGCGTGGATGGCGAGATCATGGGGGTTCGCCACCGCCGCCACCTCGTCGAAGGGGTGCAGTTTCACCCCGAGTCCATAGCATCCGAGTTCGGCAAGAAGATCCTCCAGAACTTCCTGAGCTACCAGCGTGAGCCCTATCCGGTGAAGGAGAAGCTGACGAAGGTGATTCGCGGAGAGCATCTCACCCAAGAAGAGGCCGAGGGATTCATGTCCGAGTTGACCGAGGGCAACCTCGCAGCCTCTCAGATTGCCGGCTATTTCGTAGCCCTGAACGCCAAAGGCATCATGCCGGAGGAGATCGCCGGCTGCGCCGCGGTCCTCCAGCGCAAGCGCACCCCCTTGAAGGTGAGCCGTCCGGTCCTCGACACCTGCGGTACCGGCGGCGACGAGACCGGAACCTTCAATATCTCCTCCTTCGGCGCCCTGATCGCCGCCGCGTGCGGCGCCTCGGTCGCCAAGCACGGCAACCGAGCCGTGAGCTCGCTGTGCGGGAGCGCTGACTTCTACAAGGAGCTCGGGGTGCCCATCGAGCTTCCGCCTGCCGAATCGGAGCGGCTGATCGAGCAGACGGGCTTCGCCTTTCTCTTCGCCCCGATCTACCACGGAGCCATGCGCTTCGCTGGCCCGGTGCGAAGGGAGCTCGGGATAAAGACCATCATGAACCTGCTTGGTCCCCTCGTGAATCCGGCGGCCGCGCAGTATCAACTCATCGGGGTCTTTGCCGACGAGCTCTGCCTGCCCGTGGCCAAGGCGGCTCACCTCCTCGGCATCAAGCGGGCGATGGTCGTCCACGGGGAGGACGGCCTGGACGAGATTTCGGTCACGAGCCCGAGCCACCTCGTGTCGATCGACGAGCAGGGGCGCATCAGCGAGGAGCGCTTCGATCCGGCGAGCCTCGGAATCCGGCGTTTCGCCCTGTCGGAGCTGAAGGGCGGAAGCGCCCCCGACAACGCGGCAACCGCCCGTGCCCTTCTCGCGGGAGGGGGGCCTGAAGCGGTGCGGGAGGCGGTGCTGGTGAACGCGGGGGCCGCCCTCACCGTTTTCGGGGCGGTCGGGAACCTCTCCGAGGGGTACAGGCTCGCCCGTGAGGCCCTCGCGAGCGGGAAGGTCGCGCGCAAGCTCGATGAGATTCGCGAGACGGGGAAGATTCATGAGCATCATGGATGAGATCATCGCCTCCCGCCGCGCGCGGATCGCCGCCGAAGGACACGCCTTCGGTCATGCGGTTCCGAGCGAGCGGGAGAGCCCGATCGTTCCCTTCGCGCGCGCGCGCGCGGCGGGGCAAGGGGCCCTGATCTGCGAGATCAAGCGGAGATCGCCCTCGAAGGGGGCGATCGAAGCGGGGCTCGACGCGGTGGCGCAGGCCGGACGCTACGCCGAAGCGGGCGTGATGACGGTCTCGGTGCTCACCGAAGAGGAGCGCTTCGGAGGTTCCCTCGAGGACCTCATCGCGGTGAAGAGGGCATATCCGCACCTCGCCGTGCTTCGCAAGGACTTTCTCGTCGATGCGGAGGACGTCGAGCTTTCCTACCGGGCGGGGGCCGACGCGATCCTTCTCATCGCAGGGGCACTTCCCACGGAGCAGCTTGCCGCCCTCTCCCAACGGGCGGGGGCACTCGGGATGAGCTGCCTGGTGGAGGTTCACTCGAAGGCCGAGGCCGAAAGGGTCGCATCGGTGCGCCCCGCCTTTACGGGGATTAACGCGCGCGACCTTGCGACCTTCGCGGTCGATCCCATCGCGCCGATCGCGACAAAGCCCTTCGTGACCTGGCCGACGCACCTCATCTACGAATCGGGGGTCTCCGCAAAGGAGCACGCCGCCCTCGCCCGGGCGAGCGGATTCGACGGCATCCTCGTCGGGGAGTCGGTCGTCCGCGACCCGCGGCTCATTCCGGAGCTCTTCGAAGGGCTCTCCGTCCCGCGGGCGGGCTTCTGGGAGCGGCTCTATGCCCGGCGGGCTGGCTCCGCGGGAAGGCGGAAACGCCCCCTCGTCAAGATCTGCGGGCTCTGCCGCACCGAAGACGCCCACCTCGCCGATGAGCTCGGCGCCGACATCCTCGGCTTCATCTTCGCCCCCTCGAAGCGGCAGGCCGATCCGCAGCTCGTACGGGCGTTGGGGCGCACGGCCGCCCTGAAGGTGGGAGTCGTGGTTCTCGAGCGCGGGGCGACCGCGCTGCCTGCGGCGGTCCGCGCCCTGCTTGAGGCCGGAGCGCTCGACGCGGTGCAGCTTCATGGCGACGAGGCGCCCGAGGACTGCTTCGGGATAGCCTTTCCCTACTACACGGCGCTGCAGCTCCGCGACTCAAGGGATGCCGAGCGGGTGGGGGCCTACGCAAGCCCGCGCGTTCTCGTCGATGCCTTTAGCCGAGAGGCTCGCGGCGGCACGGGTGCACGGGTGGAGAGGGAGGTCGCGCTTGCGGCTGCACGGGTAAAGCCGCTGTGGCTTGCCGGCGGGATAGGGCCCGACAGCGTGCGGGAGATCGTCGCCGAGCTTCACCCGGAGCTCCTCGACGCCTCCAGCCGACTCGAGGCGGAGGTCGGGCGGAAGGACCCGTCGAAGCTTCGCGCCTATTTTCGCGAAATTGCCGCGTGCGAGGAGTAAGTGAGGTGAAGCTCTACAACGATTTCTTTGGAGAGTTCGGCGGGCGATACGTGGCGGAGGTCCTCCGCGCGCCCCTCGCGGAGCTCGAGGCGGCCTTCGTGGAGGCCATGGGCGACCGAGCCTTCCGCGCCGAGCTCGAAGAGGTTCGACGGGACTACATCGGGCGTCCCACTCCTTTGCTCCACGCGCGCAACGCAAGCAGGGAGACCGGAGGCGCCCAGATCTACATCAAGCTCGAGGGGCTCGCCAACACCGGGGCGCACAAGATCAACAACGCCGCGGGCCAGGGGCTTCTCGCCAAGCGAATGGGAAAGCGGCGGATCATAGCCGAGACGGGGGCTGGGCAACACGGCGTGGCGACCGCGGCGATCTGCGCCAAGCTTGGCCTTGCCTGTCGCGTCTACATGGGCGCGGTCGATATCCGCAGGCAGCGCCCGAATGTCTTCTGGATGGAGCTCTACGGGGCGGAGGTGGTGCCCGTGACGAGCGGCTCGCGCACGCTCAAAGATGCGGTCAACGAGGCCATGCGGGATTGGGCGGGCAGCTTTGCGGACACCCACTACCTCCTCGGCTCGGCCCTCGGCCCCTCGCCTTTTCCCGACATGGTGCGGGAGTTCCAGTCCGTCGTGGGGGCGGAGACCGCCGGTCAGGCGGAGGAGAGGGGGCTCGACGTTGCCGCCCTCGTCGCCTGCGTCGGGGGCGGATCGAACGCGATCGGCTTCTTCAACCCCTTCGTCGAAAAGGCCCAACCGCGCCTGATCGGTGTGGAGGCGGGCGGGCGCGGGCGGGGGGCGGGCAACAACGCCGCCCGGATGGGAGGGGAGGGGGCCGTCGGCATCGTCCAGGGCTACAAGAGCCTCTTCCTCCTTGACGAGGACGGGCAGGTTCTCCCGACGCACTCGGTTTCGGCGGGTCTCGACTATCCAGGGATCGGGCCGCAGCTGGCCGATCTCGGCAAGAGGGGCAGGATCGAGTTCACCTCGGTCAGCGACGCCGAGGCCCTGGAGGCGGTGCGCTACTTCGCGCGCCACGAAGGGGTGGTCTTCGCGCTCGAATCGGCCCACGCCGGAGCCTACGCCCTGCGGCTCGCTCGGGAGCTCCCGCGCGACAAGGCGATCATCGTCAACATGTCGGGTCGCGGCGACAAGGACCTCTTCATCTCGGCCCGGGCCCTCGACCCCGAGCCCTGGATGCGCTTCCTCACGGAGGAGGCGGGCGGGGAGGCCTCCCCGTCGACAGTCGGGCCAGGATTGTCCGCGCGCTCCGCGGGCGAAAGGAGCCGCTCATGAGCGCGCGTCGGCGACTGATGACCCATCTCGTTTCGCACTTCCCCAACCGCGCGCTCTCCCTCACGGCGGCGGAGGCCATGATCGACGGAGGGGCGAGCTACCTGGAAGTTCAGTTCCCCTTCAGCGACCCCTCGGCGGACGGCAAGCTGATCCAGACCGCGTGCACCCAGGCCCTTGCGGCCGGGTTTACGGTGGAGGGGGGATTCGATCTCGTGCGGGAGCTGCGCGGTCGGACCGAGCTTCCCATCTTCGTGATGAGCTACGGGAACCTTGTCTTCCGACGGGGCGTCCGCTCCTTCGTCGAGCGCGCGAAGGCAGCCGGGGCCACCGGGCTCATCGTGCCGGACCTAATGCCGGGCTACGACGAGGGGCTCTTCCGTGCGGGAGCCGCCGTTGGCGTCGAGGTGATCCCGGTCGTCGCACCGACGATCAGCGACCCTCGTCTCGCCGAGGTCGCGGCCCTCGCGCCTCACTTCCTCTACGCCGCCCTTCGCGTCGGCATCACGGGAAGCTACACCGAGATCGGCGAGGAGAACCGCCGCTTCCTACAGCGTCTCGCACCGATCGGGGCCAAGGTTCTCGCGGGATTCGGGATCTCCTCGCGGGAGCAGGTTGAAAGCCTTGCAGCGGAGGTGCACGCCCTCGTCGTCGGCTCGGCCCTGGTCCGCATCATCATCGAGAGCGCGATTGTCCCCGGATCCGGAGCGAGCGAGGCCACAGACGGCATCGAAGCCTCGCAGGAGAGAGTCGATCCGGCGAGGATCGATGCGGGCGCGCTCTACGAGCGCATCCGCGACCGGGTTGCCGGGCTCACTGGGTAGCCGCCGGCCCATCCCGGCGCCCCTCTTCTTCTCTGCCCGCTTCGCGAGCGCCTTCCGCGTGCGGCCCTTTACGGCAAGGCTGATCCGGCGCTACACTGCCGTGCGGGAGGAAGGCGATGCGACCCTTGAGCGAGGATGAGGTCGAGCGGGCGGTCGAGAAGATCCGCCGAGCCTATGACGACTACATCGTGACCTATCTGAAGCCCTTCACGCTCAAGAATGCCTTCGAGGACCGCTACCTTCTCGTGCGCAAGCAGCGAATCGACCTCGCGCGCTTTGTTCATGACGAGCTTGAGCTGATCAGGGGCCTTGGCCGGGAGGAGGAGGCGCGCAGCGCCGAAAACGAAGAACGGAAGCGGAAGAAGAGCCGTCGCTCCGTGAACGAGTACGCCGATGGGCTGATCGAGCAGTTTCGCGAGCAGATAGCGAAGTATCCCGATCTTTCCTTCGACGAGAAGGCCTCCTACGAGCTGCGCAAGCTCTTGGGGGCGCTCGACCGCTTCGAGAAGGAGTACTGGCCGGATCTCGAGCGGATCTTGCGCAGGCTCTACCCCTCTTACTATTCGAGCCCCCGACTGACCCTCGAGCCGCGCCTCAACTACCTGACGAGCGGAGCCGGGCGCCTGCCCCCCGGGATCAGCCGCTATCAGGCCCTTCTCATGCGTCTGCCGCGCGCCCAACGGGAGCTCGAGTGGGAGGAGCGACGCCTCATCCTCGAAGGCGCCTTCCTGCTTCATCACCTCGACGAGACGATCGATCGGGTGAAGAAGGAGGCCGGCGGCAACGGGGATCTCGCCGCTCTGGCACGAACCGCGGAATATGTGCATAGTATGATCGGCGATTTTCGGTTGATGGATTTCAAACCCTCAAATCAAGGAGTCTGACTCATGTCGACAGAGGTTACGCTTTCCTCCGATAACTTCCAGACGGAGGTGCTCAACTCTCCCGTTCCGGTGCTCGTCGATTTCTGGGCGGAGTGGTGCATGCCCTGCAAGATGATCGCCCCGGCGGTCGAGGAGCTGGCGAAGAGCTACAGCGGAAGGCTGAAGGTGGGGAAGGTCAACGTGGACGACGAAGGGGACCTCGCCGCCGAGTACGGAATCTTGAGCATCCCGACCCTCCTCGTCTTCAAGGACGGACAGATGGTTCGGCAGCAGGTCGGAGCGCTTCCGCGGCCGGCCATCGAGGCGATGGTCAAGGAGTACCTGTAGCCCTTTTACGGCGGGAGGTAGACCTCATCGAGGTTCGCCCCGCCGAAGGTTGAGCCCTTCGTCGGCACGACGTGCCAGTCGGCGGCGATGTCGGTATCGCCCGAGCGGCTGCTGCGGCAGATCGAGCGGGTCGCGGTGGAGGGATCGGGGTTGACCGCGTCCTCGGGGGCAACCCTCGCGCCGGCGCATCTCCACCCTGCCTCTTCGACGATTTGGGTCGCGGCGAGCAGGACCTCCCGGGAGCCGAAGCCGTCGTAGGTGGTGTCGGAGGCGGAGGTGCGGTTGCTGTAGAGCACCGCGTCGAGGAGCCTGCCGGTCGGGCTCGCGTAGAGCGCAAGAACCCCGTTGTTCCCCCCGAGGCCGTCTCCGCCGGAAACCCAAAGATCGTAGGCGGTCGCTGAGGCGTCGTATCCCCCGGAGAGGCTCGTGACCGCCGTTTCATTGACCTCGGCGGGAATGCCTTGCGGCTTCCAGTGAACGAGGAGGTAGTCCCCTTCCTTCACGAGGATCGCGGGCAGGATGAAGCGCTCCTGCCAATGGTCCCGCGAGCCCTCGAAGATGCAGAGCCCGGCGGTATTCCCGCTGCCCGCGACGAACAGCTCGACCAGGTCGGGGTGGGCGTCCGCGCCCCTGGTGGTAAACTCGTTGATGAGAACCCGCGGCACGTCGGGATTGAAGCCGTAGAGGTGGCAGAGCAGGGTGATGCTGTTGCGGCTGCGGTCTTCGGCGGCGGCCTCGATCGTATATTGCCGGCCGACTGCCTGATCCGCCGCAAGGGCTACGACGATTCTCGTCCCCTCGGAGCTGACCCCCTCGATCGGGAGCTGCGGGGCGATGGAGAGCGTCCCCTCGACCGCATGAACGGCCTCGTCGAAGGTGAGGACGATTGTCCGCCGATCGGGACTCTCGGCGCCCAAGAAGACCGGCGGGGCTCGATCCGCCTCGGCAAGGAGACGATAGTCCGGAATGGGGCCGCAGCCGGCCACCAAGGTGAGAAGGAGGGCGGGGATCGCGGCCCTGCGGCGCGGATGTGCCACGGCATACCTCCCGATCCTTTACCGAGGTTTCACATGGTGAACAATTCCGGCACTTCAGATATGATTGACCTTTGGAGGACCAGGGACGAAATATGGCAGAAAACACCCTCTTCACGAAGTATGGGATCGTCGTTGACTCCGGGAAGGTGCTCTTCCGGGAGAACGACGAAGGCGATCAAATGTACATCATCCAGGAGGGGAGCATCCGCATCAGCAAGATGATCGGAGGCAAAGAGCACATCCTGGCCGTTCTCGGGAAGGGAGACTTCTTCGGCGAGATGGCCATCGTGAGCCGAGTTCGCCGAACGGCAACGGCCACCGCGGTCGGCACGGTCCATCTCCTCGCCTTCAACCGCGAGGGGTTTCTCGGGATGATCGAGAAGAATGCTCGCATTGCGCTTAACATCATCGACAAGCTTTGTCGGAGGCTTCAGGCCGCCGATCTGCAGATCCACCACCTCGTGCGCAAGAGCAGTAGGGGCCTGATGGCGATGAACCTCTATTTTACCTTCGCCGAGAACGGATTTGAGCGCGCGGTCCTCGACAGCGTCAAGACCATGCGGGAGATGTCGCTCAGCCTGGAGCTTCCCTACGAGACCATCACGGCCTTCTTTGACGAGCTGAAGGACATCAGCATCCTCTCCGTATCCGAGAACAAGATCGTCCTGAAGGACCAGGAGAAGCTCGCCGAGATCGGCGAGATCACGGGGAACTCGTGAGGGCCCAGGCGGCGCGAAGTTGATGGGGGCGATCCCCTGCGATAGACTGATCGACGCACCGTGCGAATGAGGGTGAAGAAGTGTGTGGAATAGTCGGTTACACCGGCGTGAAACCGGCGGCGCCCATCCTGCTTGAAGGGCTTCGCCGACTCGAGTATCGCGGCTACGACTCGGCGGGGGTTTGCGTCGGAAACGATGGGGCACTGTCGGTCGTCAAACGGGCCGGCAAGATCAAGGACCTACGCGCGATTGTGCCCAAGGACCTCGCAGGGTTCTGGGGGATCGGGCATACCCGCTGGGCGACCCACGGAGGGGTGACCGACCTGAACGCCCATCCCCACGCCGATTGCTCCGGCAAGATCACCATCGCCCACAACGGGATCATCGAGAACTTCGCCGGGCTGAAGGAAAAGCTCTTGAGCGAGGATCACCTCTTCCTCTCGGAGACCGATTCCGAGGTGATCGCTCACCTGATCGAGTCCGTCTACGACGGCGACCTCGAGCGAGCGGTCAAGGAGGCCCTTGCCCTCTTGAAAGGGACCTACGGGATCGTCGTCATGCACGCCGACGAGCCCGGCAAGGTCGTCGGGGCGCGCAACGGCTCGCCGCTCGTGCTCGGCATCGGAGAGGGGGAGATGTTCCTCGCCTCCGATGTGACCGCCATGATGGCCTACACCAAGCAGGTGGTCTACATCGAGGATGGGGAGGTCGTTACGGTGCAGCCCTCCGGCTTCCGCACCTCGGATCTCCACGACAACAGCATCACCAAGAAGGTCGAGCACATCGGGTGGGAGATCGAGGAGATCGAGAAGCAGGGATTCGCCACCTATATGGAGAAGGAGATCTTCGAGCAGCCGGAAGCGATCCTGCGCGCGATGCGCGGGCGTCTCGACCTCGAACAGGCGACCGGCCACCTCGGGGGCCTCAACCTGAGCAGCCGAGAGCTCCTGAACGTCGAGCGGGTGAAGATCGTGGCTGCGGGGACCTCCTTCCACGCCGGAATAGTCGGCGCATATCTGTTGGAGTCGATCGCTCGGATTCCCGCTACCGCGGAGCTTGCGAGCGAGGTGCGCTACCGGAATCCGATCGTGGAACGTGGCGCCCTCCACTTCGTCGTCTCGCAATCCGGAGAAACTGCAGATACCCTCTATGCGATGCGCGAGCTCAAGCGCAAAGGGGCAACCGTCCTCGGGGTCTGCAACGTCGTTGGCTCCACCATCGCCCGAGAGAGCGACGGAGGGGTCTACATCCATTCCGGCCCCGAGATCGCCGTCGCCTCGACCAAGGCCTTCACCTCGCAGATGACGGTCTTCCACATCTTCACCCTCCTCATGGCCCGGATGCGAAACATGTCCTACGAGCAGGGTGCCCAGATTGCGAAGGAGCTCGAGGCAATACCCGGCTACGTCTCGCAGATCCTCGCCGAGAAGGAGCAGATCCGGGCCCTCGCGACGAAGTACAGCTGGGCGAAGGACGTCCTCTTTCTCGGGCGCGGGATCAACTATCCCGTTGCCCTCGAGGGCGCCCTGAAGCTCAAGGAGATCTCCTACATCCACGCCGAGGGCTACAGCGCCGCCGAGATCAAGCACGGTCCTATCGCCCGCATCAACGAGCGCACCCCGAGCGTCTTCCTCGTTCCCGACGACCGCCTTCGCGACAAGGTCATCTCCAACATGAAGGAGGTGAAGGCGCGCGCCGGGAAGGTCATTGCGGTCTGCTCGCAGGGGGACGACGAGGTTGCCTCCATCGCAGACGACACCATCCAGGTGCCCCGGGTGCACGAGATCGTCTCGCCCTTCGTCATGGTCGTGCCGCTTCAGCTCTTCGCCTACTACTGCGCCCTCGAGCTGGGGCGTGATGTCGACCAGCCCCGCAACCTGGCGAAGAGCGTCACCGTCGAGTGAACTCGCGCCGAGGGTCGTCGCTTGCGACCGGCCTGCCCGTTCTCCGGGCGCGCCCGAGGCGCGGTCGCGGGAGTCCCCATCGGCGGCGGAGGGCGCTCGGAGCCCGCGTGGCCGCCCTTCTCTTGACCGCGCCCGGCATCGGGGCGCAGGTCCCCGACACCGGGAGCATCGGCGTGCTCCTTCGGGCGCCGAAATCGCGCGAGGGGATCGCCGGGCTCGGAGCGAACGTGCTTCCCTGTCTCGTCGCGAGCTACGGCTTTGACGGGGCAGCCATCGAGGTCTTCTACACCGCTGCGGCGATTCCGCCCTCCTCGTCCTGGCCCGCGGCACCCTGCGCGGCGCTGCAGCTCAGACACCTTCCGGCGGCTTCCAACGGCCCGGCGTCGGAGGCCGACCGCGAATTCCTCGCCTACAGCGACCCGAGAGGGTGGAAGATCCTCTTCGCCTTCCCGCGCGGCTTTCCGCAGGCAAACGCCTGCGACTTTGCGGGCCGCTTCGTCTCCCGCTTCCAGTCCTTTCTCAGCATCACGGGCAGCGATCCGCGCGCCTCCTTTCCTGCGGTCCTCATGCCCTAGGCCCCCTTCTCGCGTCGAAGGCACGGTGAAAAAGCTCCGGTCGTCCGCCTAAAGCGGTCGCCGGCGCGTGGGCCGGCTTTCGGCCGTTTCTTGTTGCGAGATCGCCAAAACCATGCTATGATCGCGTTAGTAACGCACGTTAGTTACGCGAATCCAAGTAAAGGAGTAAGCAATGAAGCGAATCACGATCGGTCTCGTGTTGATCCTCGCCGCATCGGTCCTCGCGTTTGCCGGCGGATCGAAGGAAAAGGCGAGCCAGCCGGGCGCGATGAGCGCCGGCAAGATCGGCGGCTCGACGACCGTCCTTGGCCCGTGGGGTGGGTCGGAGCTCACCATCTTCACCGACATGGTCAAGCCCTTCGAGGACAAGACGGGCGTCAACGTCGAGTTCGAAGGAACACGGGACGCCGATGCGATCCTCACGACCCGGGTTGCGGCGGGCAATCCCCCGGACGTCGCGGACTTCTCGAATCCGGGGAAGATGCGGGAGTTTGCCAACGAGGGCAAGCTGGTCGATTTGAGCGACGTCCTGGACATGAGCACCATGAAGGCGCAGTATGCGCCGGGCTGGCTCGACCTCGGGACCGTGAACGGCAAGCTCGTCGGTGTCTTCGTGAAGGCAGCGCTCAAAGGGCTGGTGTGGTACGATCCGAAGAACCTCAAGGCCGCCGGTCTTTCGATTCCTACGACCTGGGACCAGCTCATGAGCGAGTCTGAAGGGCTCGCGGCGAAGGGGATTACCCCGTGGGCGGTCGGGCTTGAGAGCGGCGCAGCGAGCGGCTGGCCCGGCACCGATTGGCTCGAGATCATCTTCCTGAAAAAATACGGTCCGAAGCTCTACGAAGAGTGGTATCAGGGCAAGCTGCCGTGGACCTCTCCGGAGGTGAAGGATGTCTTTCAGACCTGGGGGAAGATCGTGACCAATCCGAAGATGGCCTACGGTGGAAGCCAGTACATCCTCTCGACGAACTTCGGCAGCGCCTTCACCCCGCTGTTCCAGAACCCCCCGAACGCCTACTTCTTCCTGCAGGCGACCTTCATCCAGAGCTTCATCCAGAAGGCCTTTCCCGATTTGAAGCCGGTCGAGGACTTCAACTTCTTCGGCTTCCCGACCATCAATCCGCAGTACGCCAAGTCGGTAGAGATCGCCGGGGACCTTGCCGGGATGTTCAACAAGACCCCGCAGTCGGCCGCGTTCGTGAAGTACCTTACCACCCCCGAGGCGCAATCCTACTGGGTGAAGGCGAACGACGGCATCTCTCCGAACCGGGAAGTGCCGATCTCCGACTATCCCGACTCCTTGAGCCAGGGCGCCGCCAAGGTTCTGACCTCCGCCGAGATTGCGGTCTTCGATGCCTCGGACCAAATGCCGGGCAAGATGAATGACGCCTTCTTCTCGGCCATTCTCAACTACGTCTCCAACCCGAGTCAGCTCGACAGCATCCTTGCGCACCTCGACCAGATTCGCCAAGAGGCGTACGCGAAGTAGCCGGTGAGAGGGGCTCCGCCTAAAGCGCTCACGCGCGGCGGAGCTCCCTCGCGAAAGGAGGGAAGCGATGACAGGGACAACAATCATCTGGGGCCTAGTGGCCGTCGTGGGCGTTCCGCTCGTGCTCTGGGCCTATCTGTTCCTCATCGAAAACGCGCTCAAGAAGGTGAGCGCGCGCACGCGCGCGAAGATCCGCCCGTGGGTCTGGCTCTTCCCGGCCTTCGTCCTCCTTGCCGCCTTCCTCATCTATCCGGCCATCAACACCATCGTGTTGGGGTTCATGAACGCGACCTCGACCAAGTTCGTCGGGTTTGCCAACTTCGTCTCCATCTTCACCGACCCGAACATGCTCATCGTCCTGCGCAACAACCTCTGGTGGCTGGTGTTCTTCACCCTCGTGACGGTAACCCTTGGACTGCTCATCGCGGTCTTGAGCGATCGGGTGAAGTACGAGTCGGTGGCCAAGGCGACGATCTTTCTTCCGATGGCGATCTCCTTCGTGGCAGCCGGGGTAATCTGGAAGTTCATGTATCAGTTCCAGCCGGCGGGAACGCCGCAGGTCGGAACGGTCAATGCGATTCTTACCGCGGTCGACCCGCATTTCCCGCCGCAGGCGTGGCTGTTCAACACCTCCGAAAACAACTGGGCGCTCATAACAGTCGGGATTTGGATGTGGACCGGCTTCGCCATGGTAATCCTCTCGGCGGGTCTGAAAGGCATACCGGCGAGCCTGCTTGAGGCCGCGAGGATGGACGGGGCGAACGAGCTGCAGGTCTTTTTTCAGGTCATCATGCCCCTGCTGCGCCCGACGCTCACCGTCGTCACGACCACCCTGATCATCAACGTCCTCAAGATCTTCGATGTCGTCTACGTCATGACCAACGGGAATCTCGGCACCGAGGTCATCGCGAATCGGATGTACAAGGAGATGTTCAACTACCAGAACTTCGGGCGCGCAAGCGCAATTGCGGTGATCCTCCTCGTGGCGATCATCCCGGTGATGGTGCTGAACATCAAGCGCTTCGGGCGGAAGGGGAGCGCCATATGACGAGCACGATTGTCAAAGGGGGAGGATTCGGACGATTCCTCGCCCGGCTGGGCGCGCGCGGACCGCTGCACGTTGTTCTCATCGCGGTGAGCCTCCTGTGGCTTCTCCCGTCGGTCGGGCTGCTGATCTCGTCTCTGCGTCCCGCGAACCTCATCACGACCACCGGATGGTGGACCGCCTTCAAGACTCCCTTTCAGTTCACGCTCCAGAACTATGGGCACGTCCTGAGTCAGGCGCACATGGGGCAGAGCTTCGCAAACAGCCTCCTCATTGCCATCCCGGCGACGGTGATGCCGATCCTCATCGCCGCCTTCGCCGGCTACGCCTTTGCCTGGATGAGCTTCCCCGGGCGAAACCTGCTGTTCCTCGTCGTGGTTGGGCTCCTCGTGATTCCCCTCCAGATGACCCTGATTCCCATCCTGCGCCTCTTCAACTTCCTGCACCTGACCGGCACCTTCCCCGGAATCTGGATCGCCCACACGGCCTACGGACTGCCCTTCTCGGTCTACCTCCTCAGGAATTTCATGGGCGAGCTGCCCGGCGAGATGATGGAATCGGCGGAGCTGGACGGGGCTACCCACGCCCAGATTTTCTTCAGGCTCGTGCTCCCGACCTCCGTCCCGGCAATCGCATCTCTTGCCATCTTTCAGTTCATGTGGGTCTGGAACGACCTTCTGGTCGCCCTCATCTACCTCGGCGGGACCCCGAACGTCGCGCCGATGACCGTGACGATCTCGAGCCTCGTCAACTCCTACGGAGGAGGTTGGGAATACTTGACCTCCGCCGCCTTCATCTCGATGCTTCTTCCCCTGGTGGTCTTCTTCTCGCTGCAGCAGTACTTCGTGCGGGGGATCTTGGCGGGCTCGGTCAAGGAATAGGATGGGAGGCAAGATCGTTTCCTCGGCGGACGTGGCGCGCAGGGCGGGGGTCTCGCGCACGACCGTATCGTTCGTGATCAACAACGCCCCCGGAAAGAACATCCCGGAGGAGACCCGCCAGCGGGTGCTCAATGCGGCCCACGAGCTGCACTACACCCCCAACGAGAGCGCCCGAAGCGTTGCGATGATCAAGCACCATTCGATCGGCTTCTTCATACCCCACGCCGGCTACCTCTCCTCCGACGCCTCCATCGTCCGGGTCATCGAGGGGATGGCGCCCGTGCTGAACAAGCATCGCTTCCAGCTCGTGCTTCAGCCCCTGTCGATGCAGGAGATGGACTACCTTCAGATTGCCCAGGCCGACCACGTCGACGGGATCATCCTCATGAACACCCACGATGACGACAAGGGCCTCGTCCAGATCATCCAGGCGGGGCTTCCGCTGGTGGTGATCGGGAGCATCTCCAACCCTGAAGTGATGCAGATCGACATCGACAACCGCTCCGCCGCGGCCGCGGCGGTGAACTACCTTATCGATCTCGGGCACCGGGAGATCGGTATGGTGGTGCACGCCCCCCTCTCTTACTACGCGGCGCGCGACCGCTACGAGGGGTACAAGAGCGCGCTCGGCGGGGCCGGGCTCGAGGAGAGGAGCGAGTGGGTGAGGGAGGGCAACCTCACCGCGGAAAGCGGCTATCAGGCGGCTCGCGAGATCGTCTCGGGGCCGGAGCGCCCGAGCGCGCTTTTCGTCGGCAACGACGTCGTCGCCTACGGCGCGATCCAGGCGATCAAGGACGCGGGGCTCGAGATACCGCGCGACATCTCGGTCGTCGGCTTTGACGATGACTCGGTCTCCCGCTATCTCAACCCGCCGCTCACCACGATGACGAACCCGGCGGCCGGCTTCGGGGCGGAGGCTGCCCGGCTGCTTATCGGAGCGCTCAAGGGGCGCCCCTTCCCGGCCCGCCAGACTATTCTTCCGACCGCCCTGGCGGTTCGGGGCAGCTGCCGTCAGCTGTAGAGACGGCGCAAGAAGAGGCATGAAATGAGCGCCAAGAAATCGGCCTATCCGCCGGAGGTATGGGCTATTCGCGAAACCTCCTTCGATCCGAGGATGATCGCCCGCAACGAGACGATCTTCGCGCTGGCAAATGGTCATCTTGGCCTGCGCGGCAACTTCGAGGAGGAGCGAGGCAACGCCGTGGACGGGACCTACGTGAACGGCTTCTACGAGGAAACCCCCATCGTCTACGGCGAGATCGCTTACGGATACGCCCAGAATCGACAGGTGATGCTGAATGTCGCCAATGGGAAGATCATCCGCCTCTTTCTCGCCGGGGAGCCGCTCGACCTTTCGACCGGAACGCTCCTCGCCTACGAGCGACGGCTCGATCTGCGCTCCGGGCTACTGCACCGAAACCTTCGCTGGCGCTCGCCGAGCGGGGCCGAGCTCGAGCTCGAGACGCGGCGTCTGGTCTCTTTCGCGCGGCGCCACGTCGCGGCGATCGACTACCGACTCCGGATCCTTCGCGCGCCGAAGGGAGCGACCCTCAGGATCGAGTCCGAGGTGAACGGAGACACCCACAATCAGTCCGGGGCCGAGGACCCGCGCATCGGAACCCACTTTCGCGAGCGGGCGCTCACCGTCACCCGCGCCGAGGCAGGGGGGAACGGCGGGCGGGCGCTCTCGGGCATCGTCGTTCAGCAGACTACCAACACCCGTTTCGCGGTTGCCTGCGCCTTCGACCATCTCGTCTCCGGAGCGCTCCCGGGGTGGATGTGCACGGAGGCGGCGGTGGGCGCGAGGGCCGACTCGGCCCGGATCTCCCTTGTCGGAGAGCTCCCGGAGGCGGTGGAGCCCGCCTGCGGGGTCGATCTGCGCTTCACGAAGTTCCTTGCCTACTGCACCTCCCTTGAGCTTTCGAAGGAGGAGCACGAAAGGCGGGCGGGCGAGACGGTATCCGCGGCCAAGGAGGCGGGCTTCAAGATTCTCGCCTCCGAGCAGCGATCCGAGCTCGACCGCTTCTGGGCGACCGCCGATGTCTCGATCGAGGGGGACGACGCCCTCCTGCAGGGCATCCGCTACAATCTCTTCAGCCTCTTCCAGTCGGCGGGGCGCGACGGACGCACGAGCATTGCGGCAAAGGGGCTCACCGGAGAGGGCTACGAGGGGCACTACTTCTGGGACACCGAGATCTATGTTCTGCCGGTTTTCACTTACCTCGATCCCGGGATCGCGCGCGCCCTCGTCCGCTACCGCCTGAGCATCCTCGACAAGGCGCGCGCGCGCGCGATCGAGATGAGCCAGCGCGGCGCCCTCTTTCCGTGGCGCACGATCGGCGGCGAAGAAACCTCCCCCTACTACCCGGCGGGCAGCGCCCAGTATCACATCGACGCGGACATCGTCTTCGCGTTCCGCAGGTACATGGAAGCCGCCCGCGACGAAGGGCTTCTTCTCGAACGCGGGGCGGAGATGGTCTTCGAGGCTGCGCGTCTCTGGGCGGATCTCGGCACCTACAGCGAGAGCAAGGGAGGCGACTTCTGCATCAACGAGGTGACCGGTCCCGACGAATACACGGCCCTCGTCAACAACAATCTCTACACGAACCTCATGGCGCAGGCGAACCTGGAGTATGCCCACGAGCTCGCAGCGCGGCTTGGAAGCGAAGCGGGCGGCGAGTATCGGCGCATCGCCTCCGCCATCGGTCTTGAGGAGAGCGAGGTCGAGGGCTGGAGGCAGGCTGCCGCGCGGATGCACGTTCCCGTCGATCGGGAGCGAGGAATCCACAAGCAGGACGACCTCTTCCTCGATCGGGCGGTCTGGGACTTCGCCGGGACGCCGAAGGAGAGCTACCCCCTTCTCCTTCACTACCATCCCCTCGTCATCTATCGTTTTCAGGTGCTCAAGCAGCCGGACGTGGTGCTCGCACAGGTGCTTCGCGGGGAGCGCTTCTCGATGGCGGAGAAACGCAGGAACTTCGACTACTACGACGCGATCACGACCGGCGACTCATCGCTCTCGCCCTGCATCCAGAGCGTTGCGGCAGCCGAGCTCGGCTACATCGAAAAGGCGTACGGTTATTTCATGCGCACCGCGCGCATGGACCTCGACGACGTGAACGGAAACGTGGAGACCGGAGTCCACACCGCGGCGATGGCGGGAACCTGGATCTCGCTCGTCTACGGCTTCGCAGGAATGCGGGACTACCGCGGGCGCCTTTCGTTTAGCCCGCGGCTTCCGGCCCAGTGGTCTCGCCTCGATTTCAAGCTGCGCTTCCAGGGGAGGCTGCTTGAGGTAGCGCTCACGCACCGGGAGGCGGTCTACACCCTCGCGGAGGGAGAGCCCCTCGCGATCGCCCACGGAGGTCGGGATGTGGTGCTCCAAGCGGGACGGGCGAGCGCGGTGAGCCTCATTCCGCAGCTCGAGTGCGTGATCTTCGATCTCGACGGGGTGATCACCGATACCGCCGAGCACCACTTCCGAGCGTGGAAGCGTCTTGCCGACGAGCTCGGCCTTGCCTTCGACCGGTCGGTAAACGAGCGGCTGAAGGGGGTCGGCCGCCTCGAGAGCCTCGAGATCATCCTCGAGCAGGCCGGAAGAAGCCTTCCGGAAGGCGAACGTCGACAGCTCGCCGAGCGAAAGAACGGATACTACCGCGAGCTCATCGGAGGGATCGGGCCAGGCGACCTCCTTCCCGGGATCGGCGCGCTCCTCGGCGAGCTGCGCGAGTCAGGGATCAAAATCGCCGTCGCATCGGCGAGCCACAACGTCTGGGAGGTCGTTCGGCGCCTTCAGATCGAGCCCCTCCTCGACCACATCGTCGACCCTGCGGGGGTGGTCAAGGGAAAGCCCGATCCGGAGATTTTCTACCGCGCCGCCGAGGCGCTGGGAGTACCCTTCGACCACTGCGCGGGCGTCGAGGATGCCGCGGCGGGAATCGCCGCGATCCGCGCCGCAGGGATGTTCGCGGTCGGGATTGGGAGCTCGCTCAAGGAGGCGGATTTCCGGCTCTCTGATACCGGCGCTCTCACCGCCGAGGCCCTGTGGCGCGAGTTCGGTCGGTGGGCGAGCGCTCGCTCGGGATGACGATCGTAGGCGGCGGCGGGTAGCTCGGAAAGGGGGAAACCATGGCAATCCGATTGAAGCTGTTGGGTCTGATCGTTATTCTTCTCGCTGCGTTTGCGGTCTCGGCAGTCATCTACCTCGAGGCCCGCTCGCCGGTTCAGCGTATTCATCGGGAACAGCAGGTCCTCACGGATCTGCGGACCGAGCTCGGAAGCGAGGAGGTCGCCGCCGATCGGCTCGTCTGGAGCCCCTACGAGGTGCAGCTCGGGGCCGTGCATGCCGCGACACGCCGTACCTCCGAGGCCTTTGCCGCCATAGACGGTCTGCAGCTCCTTCCTCGCATGAGCCCCGCCATCCGCAAGTCGCTCGACAACATCCGCAGCCTCAAGGCGCTCATCGCCTCGAGCACGGCGGAGTTACTCCGTACGGCGGAGGCGATCGTCCAGGTCGCCTCGCTTGGAAAGGTCGCCTCCGGGAATTTCGATCTCTTTCACCTTGCGAGCGATCCGAGTCTCCTTGGAAGCCAGCTTGATTCACAGGTGCTCTCCGATGCCACCAGCCTGCTGGGCGAGCTCGACACCCTTTCCTCGCAGCTCGAGGTCTCCGCGAACATCATCGACAGGCAGGATACGGCAATCGCGAAGGAGACGCTCCGCCTTGAAACCGGCAGCGCCGCAAAGGGACTCGCGATGATCGTCGTTCTCGTGGGTCTGACCGTGGCGATGGCGCTCCTCCTCTCAAACCGGATCGTGCGCTCGATCGAAAGCAGCGTGGCCGGCATGAGCGAGGGCGATCTCACCCGAAGCTTTTCCGTGGAGAGCCGCGACGAGATCGGAAGGCTCTCGACG
>DAHVAK010000264.1 GCA_027314665.1 Spirochaetales bacterium | reverse complement strand
CGGAGTATGTCGAGTACCGTGCCGGGGCCGAGCCCGAGGTTGTGCGCGTCCGGGTCATCGCCGCCCAGGGCGAGCAGTCCTGCGAAGCCGAGGCCATCATCACCGTGACCGCCGAGCTGATTGCGAATCGCGCGGGCGAGGAGATGCCGTTCAAGCACGGCCTACCCGGCTACACCTTCAAGCGGGCCCCCGGCGAGCTGTGGCGCTCCCGCTACAGCGTGGATCAATCCCTCATCTACATCAACAACGCCCACGCCGATTTCATATTCGCATCCCGAAGCGACGCCGCCAAGCTCCGCTACATCGCGCGCCTCTACGCGAAGGAGATTGTGCTGGCCAACTTCCCCGGGTCAGGCAAGGAGGAGCTGCTGGAGAGAATCGTCGAGCTCACGCTCTACATGGAGGAGAATCTCAAGTAGGGCAGACGGAAGGCGCCTGCGATCGAGCGGATGCCGCGATCTTGCGGCGAACAGGGCATTTTGCAGCTCACGCCTCACTCCCCGCCGATGAGGGGAAAGAGCAGCTTCTGATTCTCGCGCTCGTCCATGTTCTGTCGGGTGATGACCGCCGAGCCGGTGTCGATCCGCGCGGCAACCCGTTCATCCCGCAGGAGCTCGACGGCGGTCTTCACCGCCAGGTAGCCCATGTTGAAGGGCTTCTGGACCACGATGCCGTCGATGACGCCGGCCTCCAGGTAGGTCGTCTCGATCGGGGAGCTGTCGAACCCCACGAGCTTGATCCGCCCCCCTTCCTTCAGCTTTGCGATCGCCTCCGCGGCCCCCTCGGTGGCCACCTCGTTGAGCGCGATGATCCCGGTTATCTCGCGCTCGGAGGTGAGTAAGCGGCGGGTGATGGCGTAGGCCTCGGGCAGAAGGTCCTCGCAGTACCAGGTCCCGACGACCTGGGCCCCCGCGTCCTTGCTGAGGACCTTCCGGACCCCCTTTTCGCGGTCGATCGCGGTGAGGGTCCCTCGCACGTAGCTCAAGATGGCGATCTTAGAGCCGGGAGGAAGGACCGCGGCCTCGAGTGCTCCCGCTTTGCTGCCCGCCTCGACATTGTCGGTCGCTATGAAGCTCGAGGAGAGCCCCGGGGGAAGCCCCGAATCGAGGGTGACGAGCTTGATGCCGGCCTCGCGGATCCTGCGGGCGACGGGAACGAGGGCGTTGTAGTCGTCGGCGGCGAGGACGACGGCCTGCGGTCGCTCGCGGACCACCCGCTTCACGAGGTCGATCTGGCCCGCGATGTCCTTCTCCTCCCACGGCCCCACGACCGTGACCTTGACGTCAAACTCTTTGGCCGCGGTCTTGACCCCCGCTTCCACGATCTGCCAGAAGGCGATGGCCGGGTCGGTCGACTTGAAGATCACGACGATCCGGGTGTTCGGGCCGACCGTCGGGACCGATAGCACGCGCCACACCGCGATCGCTCCGGCAGCCACTGCGCACACGAGGAGCCCCCGCCACAGCACGCTGAGCGGGGCGGCGAAGCGCCCGCGTCCGCGAGGAAGGACGCTCATCGCTGCACCGCCGCAAGGATGGCCGGAAGCCAAACGCTCGCCGTCGTGCCGACGTTGCGCGCGCTCTCGAAGGAGAGCCCGTAGCTCTCGCCGAAGTGGAGCTTGATCCGCTCGTCGACGTTTCGCACTCCGACGCCCCCGCTTTTCGCGTCGGGGCAGGAGCGGTCGAGGATCCGCGCAAGCCTCGCGCGATCCATGCCGACGCCGTTGTCGACGACCTGGAGCAGGATGCGATCCCCCTCCTTGCGGGCGAGGATTCGAACGACGCCCCGCCCGCGCCGGTTCTTGATCCCGTGGTAGATGGAGTTCTCGACGAGGGGCTGGAGGAGGAGCTTGATCGTCTGGTAGGGGAGGACCTCCTCCGGGACATCGACCTGGAAGTCGAGCCGGTCCCGGTAGCGCATCTTCTGGATGATGAGATAGTGCGTGATGTGCTCGATCTCGGTCTCGATCGGCACGATCTCGTCTCCCCTGCTGATCGTGAGCCGAAAGAGCTTTGCGAGCGAGGAGACCATCAAGACCACCTCTTCGTGGCGCCGGCTTTCCGCCATCCAGATGATGGAGTCGAGGGTGTTGTACAGAAAGTGGGGATTGATCTGCGCCTGCAGGGCCTGCAGCTCGATCCTGCGCTTCAGCTCCTGCTCACGGACGTTCTGGATCATGAGCTCGCGGATCTTGGCGACCATGATGTTGAACTTCCGCCCGAGGCTTCCAATCTCATCGTAGCTCGGAATGTTGACCTTGATGTTGAAGTTGCCCCTCTCCACCTGCTCCATCGAGCGGATGAGGGTCTTGATCGGCTTGGAGATGCGAGAGGAGATCAGAATCGAGAGAAGGATGATCACCCCGAGGCAGGCGATTCCCAGAAACAGATAGTAGAATTGAATGAACTCCTTGTCGCTTACGAGCGTGCTCACATAGGTCACCCCGACGATCCGCCAACCAGTCACCTTCGAGACGTGGATCGTGTAGATCCGGCGATTGGCCCCCCGGCCGGCAAGGAAGGAAGAGCCCGTCGCCGTCACCACCTCGTTGATCCGCTCCCGCTTCAGGTTGCTGTAGATGAGCTGCTGCTGCGGGTGGTAGATGATGTCGCCGTTATTCCCGAGGATGAAGGCGTAGCCCCGGCTTCCGAGATCGATGCTCGCGCATAGGTCGCGAATGACCCGGTAGTTTAGGTCGACGAGGAGGACAGCTATGGTCTTGCCGGTCCGCTGGCTCGTGATCTCGCGGCTCAAGGAGATGACCCAGCGGTACTCGTTGGCCACGAGATCCTGAACGTGAGAGGAGGAGATGACGGGAGCCCCCTTTGCGCGCAGGGCGGCCTTGTACCACTCGAGCGAGGTGAGGTGCACGTAGGGGTTCCAGACCAGATGGGAGCGGTCGGCGATGACCCTCCCGTCGGGACCGAACAGGGCGACGAGGGAGATGTCCTGCCGCGTCTTCTTGACCGAAGAGAGGAGGTCCGTGATGGTCGCGGCCGCCTGCGGGGAAGACCCCCTCTGCCCGGGCGCGCTTCCGAAGTAGCTCTGGACCTCCCTGTCGTCGAGAATCACGGAGGAGATGTTCTTCATGTAGCGCACGTAGGAGTCGACGTTGGCCGACACCTCGTCGACGAGCTGCAGGGTGTAGTCTTCCGAGTTCGTGCGTACCGTCTCGGAGGTGAGGTTGTACGAGACAAGCTCGATGATGAGGGTGACGACGAAGACGAGCGAGAAGAGGGTGAGGGCGATCGTCGCCTGAATGCTCCGAAATCTCGTGGGCTCCGGTCTCCCGGCCCGCCCTGCCGCGCTATCTTGCCGCGGGAACAAACTTCTCACGGTACTGGATCGGGGACATCCCCGTCTCTTTCTTGAAGATGATGCTGAAGTAGTGCTGGTCGGAATAGCCTACCGCCTCGGCGATCTCGTAGGCTTTCATGGCCGTCGTGCGCAGGAGGATCATCGCCTGCTCAAGCCGCACCGCGGTCAGGTGCTCGGTGAAGGTCTTCCCCGTAGCCTCCTTGAAAATCACGCTGAAATGGCTCAGGGAGACCCCGAGGTCGTTGCAGAGGCTCGAGAGGGAGAGCCGCGGGTCGGCGTACCGGCGGGCGATGTATTCCTGGGCCTGCTGGGCCTTGATCTGGGTGTAGGTCTCGCGCTTGCGACCGAGGATCTCCGCGATGCGCAGACAGAGCCCTTTGAGCCTCACCGAGACCTCCTCGAGGGTCGCGAGGCCGGGAATCTCGGTGAGGGGATCGGAGCCGTCGGCCGCGAGCAGCTCCTCCCCGTCTATCCGCAGCTCCTCGCAGATTTCGGCGACACGGGCGAGAAGGTGGTTGAGGATGAGGCGGGCTCGGCGGCTCGTGACGAAGCTGCGGCGCAGCTCTCCGGTTAGGGCATCGACGGAGGCCGCGGCGTCCGCGGCGGTTCCCGTCTTGATCGCCTGAAGGAGGCGCTGCTCGGCCTCCCGGACCTCCTTTCCGAGCGGCTCCCCGTCGCGCTCGCCGCCCGCGAGCCTCTGCGCGTGCTCGGCGGCCTCCCGCCACGAGATCACGCGGTCCGCGCCGAGAAGGAAGCGATGGTCGAGTGCGAGGATCGCGTCCCGGTAGGAGTCGGGAAGCGAGGTCGCGCACTCCACGATGCTCCCGACCCCCGCCGCGCAGCCGCAGCGCAGCTGCTCGCGGGTCGTCCGCCGCGCCGCCGCGGCCGCTGCAAGCGAGCGGCGCTCGGTCTCCTGCGGCGAATCCCCGCTCACGAGGAGGAGGGCTCGTCCCTCGGCATCCGTCGCGGCCGCCGCAACCCCCGCCGCGGCAGCGCCTGCCGCGGCGCGGTCAACGAACTCGCGGCAGAGGCTCGCCAGGGCGAGGCGTTTGAAGTCGCCCCCCGGCGCCGGACCGGATCCTTCTTCTGCGAGCCCCTCCTCGGGGGCCTCGGAGTCGGAGGGGGCGGGCGCGCGGTCGGAGTTGCCGAAGGGCAGCGCCTCAGGCTCGTCGCGCCCGATCGAAGCGGCGCCGGGCTCGCCGTCGGCGTCGAGGGCAACGGAACCTGCGAGGTCGACAGCTGTGGAGCCGTCAAGGTCGACAGCTGTGGAGCCGTCAAGGTCGACGGCGACCAAAGACCAAAAGGCCTCCGACGGAAGCCGGCAATCGGAGAGCTCGCGCGGGAGCTCCTGCCTGCTCACGCTTCCCGAAAGCAACCGAACGACCAGCCGCTCCCGCAGGAGGGCAAGGCTCTCGCCGAGCTTCTGGCGCATGCGCTCGACCTCGTCGACTCGCGCCCTCTCGGCGTCGATGTCGCCCCTCGCTTTTTCGAGCAGCTCGCGAAGCTCCTTCGCGGTTATCGGCTTGAGGATATAGTCGTAGGCGTTGAGCTTCACCGCCCGCTGAGCGTAGG
>DAHVAK010000263.1 GCA_027314665.1 Spirochaetales bacterium | reverse complement strand
GCTACGGAACGACGAGGATCGACGGCGTGCGGGGCGCAGCGTCGCGCATGCCGAAGACCGGCTACACCCTCCTTTTCGGCAGCCTCGCGGTCACCGGAACTCCCCCCTTCGGGACCTTCGTCGGCGAGGTCATGATCGTTGCCGCGCTCTTCGCGCTCCACATGGTCGCCCTCGCCATCGTCGTTCTCCTCTTTCTCGCGCTCGCCTTTCTCGCCGTCAACCGGCAGGTCGTGCAGATGCTCTTCTCCTCCCCCGACGGCGGAAGCATGGAGCGCGGCTCCATCGGCACCCTCGTTCCCATGATCGGCGTGGCGCTTGCGGTCCTCACCGTCGCGGCGGTCCCGGGGATCTATGCGCTGCTTCAGGGAGGCGCAAGGCCGTGAATCGCCTGCTTGGACTCATTCAATCCCGGGGAGAGACGCTCGACCTGGTGCAGGCCGAGGGAGCGGTGGAGGCTTGCGCCGCGGGCACCGTCGAGGTCCAGACCGCACCCGGACAGAGCGACGGCGTGCGCGCCCTCCTCGCGGACCGAAATCGCCTGCTCGGAAACGGAGCCTCCCGCGGCGTGGGCGTCTTCGATTTTCGCTACGGTCCCTTTACCGGCGGCTATCCGGAGGCGGGGATCTTTCACCTTCACACCTACGGCGAGCGGATTCTCTCGATGGAGATCGACCTTGCCTACAAGCATCGCGCCATCGAGGCTTCAATGGCCGGTGCGACGATCGAAGAGGGACTCCGCTGGGCCGAGGCGGTGTGCGGCAACTTCGCCTTCGCGCACTCCCTCGCCTACTGCCGGGCCGTCGAGAGCGCGCTCGGCATCGCGGTGGGGAGAGCCGACCAGCGCCTTCGCCTCATCGGACTCGAGCTCGAGCGCATCTACAACCACATCCTCGTGAAAGCGCGCCTCGCGCAGGCTGCGGCCCAGAAGGTTCTCGACGCACATCTGAATGGGCTCTTTGAAGAGGCCCTGCGGATCAACCGGCTGTTCGCAGGCTCTCGTCTGCTTGCCGGGGCAAACCGAATCGGCGGGATCGCCAGGGCTGTCGACGGCGCCGGGGCAATGGCTGCCGGCGGCGTACCTGCGGGAGCAATTGCTGCCGGCGGCGCACGTGGCAGGGCCGCCAACGGCTCGGCCGGGGTTCCCGTTGCCGGCGGCTCGTTTGCAGCGGCGGAGGCTGCC
Organism: Spirochaetales bacterium; assembly: GCA_027314665.1. Lineage (GTDB taxonomy): Bacteria > Spirochaetota > Spirochaetia > DAHUYW01 > DAHUYW01 > DAHUYW01. The sequence continues at coordinate 2,555 of DAHVAK010000263.1, read as the reverse complement.
GAAAGCCTCGCCCGCGGCGTACCGGAGCTGCGCTCGCGCTTCTCGCGGCTCTACGAGTCGAGCCTCTCTAGTCGCAACTACCTCGATCGGCTCCATCTCATCGCCGTCGTCGATCCGGAGATCGCCCTCACCTACAGCCTGACCGGTCCCTCGCTGCGGGCCTCGGGAGTCGCGGTCGACCTGCGCGCCTCGGAGCCGCTGCTTGAGGGCTTCGCACCCATCACCAAGATCGAGGGGGACGCCCTCGCGCGGATGGAGCTGCGGGCGGAGGAGGTGCTGCAGTCCTGCGACATCATCCTCGCGCAGCTCGCGGCCCTCAAGGGGGAGAGCGGGGCCGAAAGCCTCGCCGAAACCGCCCGCGGAGGCGTCGAGCTCCGGGCCGGAGTCGGCGCCGCGGCCCGCGCGTCCGGCGCAGGGGTCGGCGCAGCCGAGTCTCCCTCCGGCACGATCGCCTGGCGGGTCGAGGTCGAGGAGGGGCGGATTCGGAGCGCCTACGTCTCGACCCCGTCGTTTTTCGGATTTCGGGTCTTCGCCGAGGCGATCACGGGGCACATCTTCACCGACTTCCCCTTCGCCCTCGATTCCTTCGGCCTCTCCTTTGCGGACGCAGCGAGGTAGATGATGACACGCATGACCTGGTGGCCGCTTTTCGGCGTTACCCGTCGGTTGACGGAGCGAAAGGGCGACTATCCGCATCCTTCGGCCCTCGGGCCGGCCGGGCGGCGCAGTCCGCTCGGGCAGCTCTTTCGGCGCTCGCTCTTCGTGTATCCGATCGACGTCGGGAACTCGAACGCGCTGAATATCGAGGTCGCGGCCCTGCGCACCCCGCAGTACAATATCCACCGCTTCGGCATCTTCTTCACCGACACCCCGCGCCATGCCGATCTCCTGCTTGTCCTCGGCCGCCCCACGGTGAAGACCATAGGTCCGCTCCAGGAGACCATCGCGCAGCTCCCCTGCCCCTTCGGCATCCTCCACATCTCCGAGCCCTTTCCGCCGGCGAGCCACTTCGCGGAAGCGGAGCTTCCGAACCTGATCGCGTCGATCGAAGGCACGCCCTCGGCCGAGGAGCTCCTCGCTCTCTTGCGCGCGGCATCACGAGGAGGAAGATGATGTTACTCATTGCAGGTGCGCTCGGACTCTTCGTTCTCGGAGCCATCCTTTCCCGACGGCCAGCTTTGGGCTATGCGCTCGCCTCGGCGGGGAGCCTCGTCGCCTTCGGTGCCGGTCTCTTCGGTCTCATCGGACCGCAAGAATCCTTCACCGTGCCCTTCGTCGGCGAGGTTGAGGTGGGGATCGGGCTCGATCATCTTTCCGGGATCTTCCTTCTGATTTCCGCGGTGGTGTGGCTCCTGGTGTCGTTTTTCGGCATTCGCTACGGGCGCGGGATGCGCCGGGTGACGGTCGTCGGCTTCAACGCCGCCCTCGCCGGCATGATGCTCGTGCTCACGGCCCTCGACGCCATCACCTTCCTCGTCGGCTGGGAGATCATGACGATCTTCGTCTTTCTCCTGCTCTTCGAGCGGTCGCGATCGGAGGGCGGGCCCTTCGCCTTCCTTGCCTTCGGCGAGCTCTCTGCGGTGCTCCTCATCGTCGCCTTCGCCCTCCGCTATGCCGCCGTCCACACGATAAGCCTGCGGGGTGCCGGCGGCGGCGCGGCCTTCTTCGCCCTCGCGAGCCTCGGCCTGATCGTCAAGATGGACATCGTTCCCTTTCACGCGTGGATGCGCCGCGCCTATGAGCACCTTCCCGGCCATCTCGCCGCCATCACAAGCGTCGCGGTCACCCTCATGGGGGTCTACGGCCTCGAGCGGATCGCTCAGGCGGGGGGCTATTCGGCCTGGTGGCCGCTGGTGCTTCTCCTCCTCGGAGCCCTCTCGGCCTTCTGGGGAGGGCTTCAGGCGGCCGCCACGAACGGCGTGCGCCTGCTGCCGGCCTACTCGACGGTCGAGTCCAACGGGATGATCCTCTCGGCCATCGCGCTCTCGATCGTCGCCGGCGCCGAGGGCGAGCTCGCCTACCTCGCCGCCTTTGCCTCCGCGGCGGCGCTCGTGCTCGCGATTGCCCACGCCTTCGCCAAGTCGCTGCTCTTTCTTTCGTTGGGAGAGGCGGACGACGCCCTGAAGAGCACGACCATCGGCGAGTCGCGCGGCGTGTGGACGAAGGTCGGCCCCGTGCCCGCCCTCGGCATCGCGGTCGCCGGGCTCTCCTTCGCGGCCTTTCCGCCCCTTGCCGGCTACGTCGGGGAGTGGATGCTCTTGGAGACGACCTTCCAGGCCTACAAGCTCTCCGCCTTCGCGGCGCGCTTCGTCACCTCCTTCGCCGGAATCCTCATCGCCCTCGCGATAGGGCTCGCCGCCTTTTCCATGGTCAAGCTCATCGGCTACGTTGTTCTCGGAAGGGAGCCGCGCCCGTCCGTGCGGCCGGCGAGCTCCCCGTGGCTCGCGACGCCCCAGATTGCGCTCATCGTCCTTGTGCTCCTGGTCGGAGTCGGCCTCCCTGCGCTCCTGCCGCTCTTCGGATTTGGGCAGCTCTTCTCCGGCCTTCTCGGCGTG
>DAHVAK010000262.1 GCA_027314665.1 Spirochaetales bacterium | reverse complement strand
ACGCGCTGGACCGGGTTGTGGAAGGAGCCGACGGGTTGGTTGCCGGCGCGCACAAAGGTCAGATCTTCATGGATATGAGCACGCAGCTACCCCAAACAGCGGCATGGGAGGCCGATCTGTTCAGGGAGAAGGGCGCCGATTTTCTGGACGCTCCGGTGCATGGAAGCAAGGCGGAGGCCAACAACGGCGGTCTTTGGATCATGGCCGGTGGTGAGCGGAGCGTCTACGATCGGGTGCTCCCGATTCTGAAAACGATTGGGGAAACCCAACACTACATGGGCGGTCACGGCAAAGGATTCGCGACAAAACTCTGCGGGAACCTTCTCGTTTCTTCGATCGTCGCCGCCCTTAGCGAAGCGCTCGTTCTCGCCGCCAAAGCGGGGATCGATCCGCGAGAGGCGCTCCGTCTCTGGCAAGAATCAGACTTTCGCTCTCCCGTGATAGGAGGAGTCGGAGAATCGATCTGCAGCCGTGACTTTGCCGTAGCCTTCCATCTGAGAACGATGGTAAAGGACACGGAGCTCATCCGCAACTACGCAGAGGTGATCGGCGTTCCACTCATGCTCTCCAACGTGGTTCATGAGCTCAACAAGATCGGGCTTAACAAGGGCTTTGGAGAGGAAAATGCCTCTGCCATCGTTAAGGTGTACGAGGATATGGCCGGGAAAAGGGTCGCCGAGTAGGGGTGGGCCGGCGCCGATCGGCTAAAATCAACTTAAGATCGTCCACAAAAAACAAAACGAATTTGACAGCTGGAAGATCATGATGCTAAAATGCTTGAGTGAAATTTTAGAGGAGGCCGTAATGAAGCGACTTGCACTTGTTCTTTTCTTGTCAGTGGCTACGGGTGCACTTCTCTTCGCTACCGGGCAGTCGGAACAGAAAGGGACGACTCCCGCCAGCGGAGGCAAGAAGTACACGATGGTGATGGTCGTGAAGCTGCAGGGAATAGCCTGGTTCAACAACATGGGACTTGGAATCGAGCGATTCGGCAAGGACCACCCCGACGTGAACATCAGCCAAACCGGCGGCAGCACCGCTGACCCAGCGGTTCAGGCGCAGATTGTGAACGATCAAATCGCAAAGGGTGTGGACGCGGTGCTGGCGGTTCCCAATGATCCGAACTCTCTGGTGCCGGCATTTCAGCGGGCAAGGGCTGACAACATCGTGGTTGCGACCCAGGAGGCCGCGAACCTGCAAGTGGGCAACTATGACGTCGAGGCGTTCCACAACGATGCCTACGGCAAGCACATGATGGACATGATGGCGCAGGCACTGGGCGGCAAGGGACTGTGGCAGCCCTTTGTGGGCCATCTGACTGCTCCGTCGCACAATGAATGGGTGGATGGCGAGAAGGCCGAGGCTGCCGCCAAATACCCCGACTTGAAACAGGCACAATCGAGGATCGAGGACCTTGAGAATCAGCAAGTTGCCTACGAGAAGACGCTCGAGCTCCTCAAGGCCTACCCTGACCTGAAGGCCGTCATGGGAAGCGCCATGACTACTGTTCCCGGCGCGGCCCAGGCGATCACTGAGAAAGGCCTCATTGGAAAGGTGGCGGCCTTCGGGACCTGTCTGCCGTCGGTTGCGGGAACCTACATCATGAGTGGTGCAGCGAAACAGATTCACTTCTGGATTCCGGCTGATGCCGGCTACGAGGTGGCCATGGCCGCGTATGACGCCCTCAAAGGCATCCAGGTCGTTGACGGGATGAACCTCGGAAGACCGGGCTACGAGAGCGTCACCGTAGTGAAGAACAAGTACGGTGTTCCGGTAGTCTACGGCCAAGCGTGGGTCGATGTGGATAAGAGCAACCTCGACCAGTGGAAGAATCCGGACGGCAGCTGGAAGCTCTAGCGCGGGGGCGCACGCCTCCTGAGCCGATCTGAAGGATCGCAGGGGTTGATCGGGTGATTCTGTGTCCAGCGTGGGCTCGATCAACCCTCTTTCGTGTGAAGGCTGCAACGTGGCAGACAACTTTCTGGAAGTCAGGCATATCTTCAAGGCGTACGAAGGCGTACAAGCCCTAAGCGACGTCAGCTTGTCCGTGGGAAAGGGAGAGATCCACTGTCTCGTCGGGGAAAACGGATCGGGGAAGTCGACGCTCATCAAGGTGATTGGAGGCGTCGTTGAGGCCGACCGCGGAGAAATCGTCGTTGCCGGAAGACCCTATGCTCACCTGCAGGCGATAGAGTCCATCCGCGAGGGCATTCAGATCATCTATCAGGATCTCTCGCTCTATCCGAATCTTACGGTTGCAGAGAATATCTCGCTGAACCAGATGATCGAGAAGGGAGTACGACTTACCGCCTGGAGAAAGATGCGGGAGCTCGCCGAGCAGGGGCTGGCGGAAATCGGTGAGGACATCGACCTGGAAGAGCTGGTTCAGAATCTCTCCATTGCAAAGAAACAGATCGTCGCAATTACGCGGGCGCTCACCCAGGGCGCCAAGCTCATCATCATGGATGAACCAACCTCCGCCATTACCAAGGACGAGGTCGAACACCTGTTCTCGGTCATCTCAGGCCTAAAGGCGAGAGGCATCTCGATTCTTTTCGTCAGTCACAAGCTGAGCGAAGTCTTTGAAATTGCCGAAAACGTCACCGTATTGAGAGACGGCAGAAAGGTCGGCGACTACCCCGCCGCCGAGCTCAACGACGCCAAGCTCACGTTCCTCATGACCGGGCAAAGCCTCAATACCGTTCCCTATTTCTTCGACGAGAAACAGCGGCGCGGTTCGCCGCTCTTGGAGGTGAAGGATCTCACGAAGAGCGGCGAGTTCGAAGGGGTGTCGTTTCGCATCTGGCCCGGCGAGATCCTTGGGATTACGGGGCTCATCGGCTCCGGCAGGACCGAAATGGCGCTCGCCCTGTTCGGACTCAATCGTCCGGAGTCCGGCGTGGTAGAGATGAACGGGCAGATCATCGAGATGAAGTCGCCGGAGGAAGCAAAGAAGCTCGGCATCGCCTATCTTCCGGAAGATCGGCTAAGCCAGGGGTTGTTTGTGGCCCGAGCGATTGGAGACAACATCGTCGTTACGGTTCTGAAGAAGCTGCTTTCGAGATTCGGGCTGATAGATCGCTCGAAGCGCCAAACAGTCGAGAATAGTTGGATCGAACAGCTGAAGATCAAGACCCCGTCGGCAAAGACTGCGGCCTACGGGCTCTCGGGCGGCAATCAACAGAGGGTGGTCCTCGCAAAGTGGCTGGCGACCGAGCCGAAGGTCTTCATCCTTGACGGGCCCACGATTGGAATTGACATTGGCTCAAAGAGCAACATCCATGAGATCATCCGAGATCTCGCCCAGCACGGCATGGCGATCATTGTAATCTCCGATGAGATTCCAGAAATTCTCCACAACTGCAACCGCATTCTGGTGATGAGAAGGGGGAGAATAGAAAAAGAGATCGGAAACGTGGATGAGGTCACCGAAGAACAGCTGTTCGATCTGGTGACTGCCAAGGTTCAGGATGAGGTTCGATAGATGATCAAGAAGCTCCTGCGCAGGAACGAGACCTACCTGCTCTTCGTGGTGATAGCGTTCTGCATTGTCGTGACTGCCGTGAACCCAGCGTTCTTTACGCTGCAAAACCTCTTTGATCTTCTGCACAACAGCTCAGGATCCGCAATCCTTGCAATCGGCTTTCTCGTCGTCTTGCTTTCTGGCGGAATAGACGTCTCGTTCCCGGCCGTCGCGATCATGGGTCAGTACATTGCCGTGAAGACGCTCATTGCTCTCCACGTGAGCAACCTTGGACTCGGGTTTCTCATATCCTGCGGCGTGGGCTTGGCCTTTGGCGCGGTGAACGCCTTTTTCATTTCGTTCTTCAAAATCTCGACACTCATCGTGACTCTCGGTACCTCGGGTCTGTTTTACGGCGCGATGCTCCAACTGCTCGGCTCCACGGCGGTTTATGCTTCAGTGCTGCCGGACTGTTTCAAGGCCTTCGGCCGCGCGAATCTGTTCCAGCTGAACACGGCGAGCGGAACACCATACGGGCTGTCGGTGTTTGCTCTCGTGCTCGTAGGGTTGGTGCTTCTTACGTGGTTCATTCTTCGACGGACCTTGCTTGGACGGATCATCTATGCGATGGGCGGAAACATCGAGGCTGTACGACGGTCGGGGGTCAACATCCGCGCGGTTCAGTTCTTTATCTACTGCTACATGGGGTTTCTCGCAGGAATCATGGGCGTGATGAGCGGTTCGCTCATCCAGTACAGCGATCCAACCTACATTGTAGACACAGAGCTTCTACCTGTTCTCGCTGGGGTCATGCTCGGAGGCGCAAGCATAATGGGCGGGGCGGGAACCCTCACGGGAACTCTGTTGGGCATGGCGATGATCGCCCTCCTCGAGAAGAATCTCATACTCTTGGGCATCCCGTCCTACTGGGACCAGTTTTTTGTCGGAATTGTGCTTGTGATCGGCGTCAGCGTGACCCATATCCAGCGGAGGATTCGGGGCAGAAGGCAGCTATCCATGCTGCGGGAGTGAGCCCAAAGTATGAACACGAAGCGATCGAACAACCTTACGTTATTGGTGCTCTTCGTTCTGGTGACCGGAATCATGGTGGCCTTCCTGCCGAACGTGTTTCCGTCCTTGCGCAACCTGCGCAACATGGGACGACAGCTTCCGGAATACGGGCTCCTTGCGCTTGCGAACATGCTGGCAATGATCACCGGCGGCATCGATTTGTCAGTTGTTTCAATTACGAGTCTCTCGGGGGTCCTCGCGGGGTCGATACTTACCCATTACCAAACAATAGGCCTGCCGGTGGGTGTGACCATTCTCGTTGCGATCGTCGTGGCGCTTGCCGCAGCGCTTGCGTGTGGAGTGTTCAACGGCGTGCTCATTGCCTACGCAGGTGTCCCCGCCATTATCGCCACGCTTGGCACGAACGGGCTCTTCCTCGGGATCGCGGTCATCATGACGAAAGGCGCCGGAATCATCGGGTTTCCGACCGAGTTTCTGTTCTTTGGAAACGGGGATATCTTAGGAATTCCGACACAGTTCGTCATCTTCATCGTGGTTGCTCTCCTTGTTGGACTCCTCCTGAACAGAACCACGCAGGGTTTCCGAATGCTCATGTACGGATCGAATCCTCTCGTTGCCCGTTTCTCCGGCGTGAATAATGAAATGGTGATCGTGAAGACCTACGTCTTGAGCGCCGTGCTTGCTGGGATTGCGGCGATCATCATGATCTCCGGGGTCAATTCAGTTCGTCCGGGATACGGTGCAGACTACCTGCTTCTCTCCGTCTTGATCGCAGTCATGGGGGGAACCGATCCGGTCGGCGGCTTCGGAACGGTTCTCGGGGTGGTACTGGCGATTTTTGTGCTTCAGGTTCTTCAAAGCGGGCTTGTCATAATGGGATTCTCGCCGTTCTTCCGGAAGTCCGCCTTTGGGTTCCTGCTGCTTCTCATCGTGGTCTTCCAGTTTTACCGCTCTCGCTTCTTCCAGAAGCGGCTGTCAAGGGCAGGGGCGAAAGACAGGGTCGCGGTCTAGCGTGCCTCGAAGTTTGGCGCGCCTGGGGTGGGACCGCCGAAGGGATCGCAAGGAGAGAGGAGCGGGACTATCCAGCTCCCGATTTCCGTACTATCATCTTCGAACCACTCTCCATAACAACGATTGAAGCGAGGCACGCACATGCTGAAGGGTATTCCCGACGTCATTCCTCCGCAGCTGCTGATGATTCTCGACGAGATGGGTCACGGCGACCAGCTGGTCATCGGGGACTCCAATTTCCCCGCGGCGAGCAACGCGAAGCGGCTCGTCCGCTGCGACGGGCTGGGACTCGTCCAAATGCTCGATGCAGTCCTCACCCTCTACCCCCTCGACACGTACATCCCCCATCCTGCGGGGATCATGGCGGTGGTTCCCGGCGATTCGGTCCCCTCGATCCACGACGAGGTGCGAAAGACGATCGCAAAGCACGACAGCCGCGGCAGCGGCGCGATCGAGATGGTTGAGCGCTTCGCTTTCTACGACCGCGCGAAACAGGCCTACGCGATCGTCGCGACCACCGAGAAGCAGCCCTACGGCTGCGTGATTCTCACCAAGGGCGTCGTTCGGTAGCGGAGCGGCACGGTACCCGAGATGGCGGGCTACATCCTCTCCCACGATATCGGCACGACCGGCGACAAGGCGACCCTCTTCAGCGAGGACGGAAGGCTCATTGCGAGCGGCTTCTCTTCCTATCCGACGAGCTACCCGAAGAGCGGTTGGGCGGAACAGAACGCAAGCGACTATTGGCAGGCCTTTTGTCGCTCGACCCGCGAGCTCCTGGAGAAGGCGCGGTGTGCTCCGAGGGAGGTCGCGGTCGTGGCTTTTTCGGGCCAGATGATGGGGGCCCTTCCGGTCGACGCCGAGGGGGATCCGCTTCGAAACATGATCATCTGGGCCGATCAACGCTCGACTGCGGAAGCCGCTGAGATCGAGAAGAGCGTTCCGGGCGACGAGGTCTATCGGATCACCGGTCATCGCCTGTCGGCCTCCTATTCGGCGGCGAAGATCATGTGGATCCGCCGCAATGAGCCGGAGCTTTTCAAGCGGGCCGCCAAGTTCCTTCACGCGAAGGACTTTCTCGCGCTCAAGCTCACCGGGTGTTTCGCCACGGACTATTCGGATGCGAGCAGCATGAACCTCCTGGACCTGGAGCGCCTGGAGTGGTCTCAGGAGATGCTCGCTGCCGCCGGGATCCCGCGCGAGCTGCTCCCCGAGCTGCACGAGTCGATCGAGGTCGTCGGAACGGTTCGGCCTGAGGCTGCGCGGCAGAGCGGGCTCCTTCCCGGCACGCCGGTTGTCATCGGGGGCGGGGATGGGGCCTGTGCGACCTGCGGCTCCGGGGTCGTCAAGGAGGGGGACGCCTATCTCTGCCTCGGCACCTCCACCTGGATTGCGACCGCGAGCAAGCGTCCCCTCATCGATCCTGCCAAGCGGACCTTCACCTTCGCCCTCTTTCGCAAGGGGCTCTACATGCCGACCGGCACCATGCAGTCCGGCGGGGGCTCGTTGAAATGGTTCAAGGATGTCTTGGCGGATGCGGAAAGCGCCGCAGCCCGAGAGGGCTCGATCGACGTCTACGAGATCCTGAACCGCGAAGCGGGCGAGGCGCCTGCGGGCTCCGAGCGGCTGCTCTTTCTGCCCTACCTCATGGGTGAGCGAAGCCCCCGCTGGAATCCGGACGCGCGCGGCTGCTACCTCGGGCTTTCGATGGTCCATTCGCGAAGTCACCTCGTTCGGGCGATCATGGAGGGGGTGGCCTACAACATGAAGGTCGTGGCCGACACCTTCGCGGGGCTCGGCCTGGACTTTTCCGTGATTCGGGCCATCGGCGGCGGGGCGAAAAGCCCGGTCTGGCTCTCGATCTTCGCGGACGTGCTCGAGCGCCCGATGGCGACCCTGAACTTCGTCGACGAGGCTACCTCGATCGGAGCGGCCATCGCCGGAGGGGTGGGGGTGGGGATCTTCGCGAGCCTCGAAGAGGCCGCGCGCATCGTGCGGATCGAGCGGCGCATCGAGCCCGACCCGAATCACTTCCGAGCCTACCGCACGGCCTTCCCGATCTTCGAGCGAGCCTACGAGCTGCTCGTCCCGGTCTTCGAGATGCTTGCGAGGGAATAGCAGGGTGTTGACAAACTCAAAGGTACCTGCCAAAACCGCGTTTTCTCCAACCAAATTGGGGCAGGAGGCTCAACCGAAAACGCCTTTTTTGCAGCGGGTCAATCACCTTGTCAGCACCCTGATAGCGGCTCGCGGGCAATGCCGGCCCTCTCAGGCCGCCTCGCCGCGGCGCGAAGGGCAAACGCGGCGGCACTGGGCCCCGCAGGGCGGCCTCGCTACGCGGTGCTGCTGCTCGCGGCAACTGCCCGCAGCGCCTCCGCTGCCGCGCGCGGCTCGGCGGCATTCGTGAGGTAGCCTCCGACCACGACGATCTCCGGCGAGAAGGGCAGAAGCTCGGTGAGGCGCGCCGGATCGATTCCGCCCGCCACGGCGATCCGCAGGGAGGGTGCAGCCCGCCTCAGCGCCTCCACCGTTGCGGTAGGGTTCTCCCCGGAGCCCTGGCGGTCGAAGGCCGTATGGCAGCACACGAGATCGATCCCTGCGCGCGAGAGGATCGCGAGGCGCGAAACCGGTTCTTCGAGGCCGATGAGATCGGCCATGGCCTCCCTGCCCGCCCTGCGCGCGGCTTCGGCGACGCGGGCGATGGTCTCGAGGTGAGCCGCCGCCAGCACCGTAACGAGGTCGGCCCCCGCCTCCAGCGCGATTCGGGCCTCGAGCTCACCCGCATCCATGATCTTGAGGTCGGCGAGAAGGAGCCCGGCGAAGCGTGGGCGCAGCTCCCTCACCGCGCGCATGCCTTCGGCGTAGATCAAGGGCGTCCCCACCTCGAGGATCTCGAAGAGCTCTCCGACCCGCTCCACGAGGGCGAGCGAGCGGTCGAGGGAGGGAAGGTCGAGGGCGAGCTGAAGCTTCATGCTCTTCTCCTTTTGGTCGGATCATACACCGGAAGAAACGAACGTTGCCTGCAGGGGCGCCTGCGGCGCCCGGCGGGGCGGAAGCCCTGATCGCCGGGAGGCGCCGCGGCGCGCCGCCGTCGGCTGCGGGAAGCCGACTCGGAAGCTTCCCTCGGTCAAAAGCGCCGCGGGGGTTTCTCGCTGCCGTGACGGGAGCTCGGTGAGCCGACCTCGCCCGAAGGGCAGGATGTAAGTATGTCTTGACAATATCGGGACCTCATTCTACGATGGTTTCGTGACGGGCGGCGGATGAGGGTTTCTTGAGCCCTTTCCTCCGCGACGAGTGCCCCGGAAAGGAGCAGGTGTCGCCTAGGCAGGGTGCTGATAAAGTGACTGACCCGCTGCGAAAACGGCGTTTTCGGTTGAGACTCTTGCCCCAATTTGGTTCGAGAAAACGCCGTTTTCGCAGGTACCTTTGCGTTTGTCAGCACCCTGCTAAGGGGGGTCGGTGGGACCGCAATTCTTCAGCCCTGCGCGGCGGACAACGATGTACTTCATCGGGGTGACGACGGGTCAATCTTCGATCATGCGCGTATTCCCCGGGTGGGCCTCCTATCTGAGGCTTGGCGATTGCACCCTGCAGGGGATCGACTTCCGCCCGCATGCAGATCCCGTCGAGTATCAAGCGGCCGTGCGGTTCATCAAGGAGGATCCGCTATCGGTCGGGGCCTTGGTAACCACGCACAAGATCGACCTTCTCCGGGCGTGCCGGGAGCTCTTCGACGAGCTCGATCCGGGGGCGCAGCTTCTCGGCGAGGTGTCCAGCATCTCCAAGCGCCAGGGGCATCTTGTCGGCCACGCGAAGGACCCGATCTCGAGCGGGCTCGCCCTGGAAGCCTTTCTCCCCGATGGCTACTGGGCAGAAACTGGCGCCGAGGCTCTCCTGCTTGGGGCGGGCGGCTCTTCGATCGCGCTCACCTCCTATCTCTTGAAGCGAGAGCACGGACGCAATCGGCCGAGCCGCATCGTGGTCACCAATCGAAGCGCTCCTCGCCTGGAGGAGACGCGACGGATCCACCGGGAGCTCGACGCCGACCTACCCATCGAGTATCGGCTCGCTCCAAGCCCGCACGACAACGATGTTGCGGTGAATGGTCTGAAGCCCCGCTCGTTGGTTGTAAACGCGACGGGATTGGGCAAGGATGGTCCGGGCTCCCCCCTCACCGATCGTGCGATCTTCCCGGAGGGCGGGATCGCGTGGGATTTCAACTATCGAGGGGAGCTCGTCTTTCTCGATCAGGCACGCGCCCAGAAGGCGCGGCGCGGCCTCTCCCTTGAAGACGGCTGGCTCTACTTCATCCACGGCTGGACGCTGGTCGTGGCAGAGGTGTTCCACGTGCAGATACCGCCGCGCGGCACGGTCTTCGACAACCTTGCAGCCATTGCGGCCCAAGCCCGCAGGTAGCGGTTGAAGTGGACTGCGCGCAGCCCTCGGAGAGCCGACTCCTTGAGCTTCTGCCCGGCTGCGTCGGCTATCTGGCGGGAGTGGAAACCATCAGCGCGCGAGTCATCGACGGCGCATCCGATCTCAAGGTGATCAGCAGGAACGGGACCGGAGTAGACTCGATCGACCTTGCCGCCTGCGAGCGAAGGGGAATCCGGGTCGTCAAGGCCGAGGGCGCAAACGCCCGAGGGGTGGTGGAGCTCACAATGGCTCTGCTGCTCGATCTCGCGCGCAGAGTCTCCCCTTCAGATGCCGCTCTCGGCTCGGGAGCATGGGAACCACGGATGGGCTTCGAGCTGGAAGAGAAGGTGCTCGGGATAGTCGGCTGCGGCAAGATTGGACAGCTGGTTGCGCGGATGGCGATCGCCATGGGGATGGGGGTCCTTGCCTTCGATCTCTATCCGGATCGCTCCCTTGGATCCTTGCCCGGTTTCCGGTTTGCACCCCTCGAGGAGCTGCTGCGCGAGGCGGCGGCAGTGACGCTGCATTGCCCGCCTCCCGGGGATGGGAAGCCGCTCATCGACGCGAAGGCGATCGCCGGTATGCGCCGGGGCGCGATCCTGGTCAACACGGCCCGGGCAGAGCTCGTGGACGAGGAGGCGGCGCTCCGCGCCCTCGGCGAGGGTCAGCTCGGGGGATTCGCGACCGACGTCCACCGCATCGAGCCCCCGGGCAGAACGGTACTCCTTGCAAGCGACAAGGTTGTGGCTACTCCCCACATCGGCGGCTACACCGAGGAGAGCGTCGAGCGCGCGATAAAGGCCGCAGTTGACAATCTCCTCTCCGCGCTGCAGGAGGCCGGCCTGTAGCCGGGTCGCATGGCGAGCGTTGCTTCGCGCCCGTTTGTCAGCGGGCTTGCGCGCGAGCTCGCGGAGCCTACGGACGGACAGAGCGTCAGGCTCTACTGGCTGGGGCAGGCGGGCTTTGCGGTGCGCTGCTTCGGTCGGCTGCTTCTGATCGATCCCTATCTTTCCGATTACCTCGCGGCCAAGTATCGGGACCACGAGTTTTCGCACGAGCGCATGATGCCGGCTCCGATCAAGCCCGAGGCGCTTCCAAGGGTCGACATTGTCCTGTGCACGCACCGTCACTCGGACCACATGGACCCCGAGGCGCTTCCGACGATCGCTCGAGGCAATCCGGAGTGCGCCGTCGTTATCCCGCGCGTGGAGCTTGACCATGCCGCGTCGCTTGGCATAGAGGAACGGCAGCTTCGGGGTCTCGCCGTTGGGCAGCGCGCCCTGTTTGGGCATGGCGCGGAGAAGGCGAGCCCAATCGTGATCGAGGCGATCGCCTCGGCGCACGAGGAGCTGTCCGTGGACGAACGCGGCGCGTCGCCCTACCTCGGCTACGTTGTCGGCTGCTGCGGCGTGACTCTCTATCATTCGGGGGACTGCGTGCCCTATCCCGGGCTTGCCGAGAGGCTGAAGGCGCTTCGCATCGACGCCGCGCTGCTGCCGATCAACGGGCGCAGCGCCCAACTTCGCGAGCGCGGCATCCCGGGCAACTTCACCCTCGAGGAGGCGATCGACCTGTGTGGGCGCGCCCAAATCCCTTTCATGATGGGGCACCACTTCGGGATGTTCGCCTTCAATACCGTCGACCGATCGCAGGCGCTGCGCGGCATCGCCGAATACGGAAGCGGGGTACGCTGCGAATTGGCCGATGTTGACACGTGTTGGGAGCTGCGTCGATAATCCGTTCGAATGGTGATAACAGCACTATGGACCTAGGCATCAAAACGATCGACAAGAACACCCCCATTCCCCTGTACTATCAGCTCAAGGAGATTCTGCTCGAGCACCTGTCCGAAGAGGGGGTCGGCAATCCCTTTCCCACCGAGCACGAGCTGTGTGAGCATTTCGGCATAAGTCGCCCCACCGTGCGCCAGGCGATCAACGAGCTCGTGGCCGAAGGGTATCTGACTCGCTTCAAGGGGAAAGGGACCTTCGTTGCCAGCCCGAAGATCAAGCAGGATTTCCTCCTCATCCTCGAGAGCTTCAACGACGAGATGCGCAAGAAAGGGCTCGTCCCGACGACCAAGGTCCTCGAGTGCACGATCGTCGCCTCCGATGAGCCGGTAGCTAAGATGCTGAGGATACCCGTCGGCGACGAGGTCGTACGGCTGCGGCGCCTGCGTTTCACCAATGGCCAGCCCATCGTGATCGTGGTCACCCACCTCCCGTGCGTCTTCGTTCGCGCCATCGTATCGAAGGATCTCGAGAACAACTCCCTCTATGATCTCCTCGCTCAAGACTTCAACCTGAAGATCGATCACGCGATTCGGACCCTCGAGGCCACGATTGCCGGCGAGTATGAAGCGAAGCTTCTTGGCGTCAAGGTCGGGGCGCCGCTGCAATTCATCGAGACGGTCACTTTTCTCGAGGACGAGACCCCGATCGAGTTTTCTCATGCCCACTATCGCGGCGATTTGAACAAGTTCAGCTTCGTGCTTCGCACCACCTCGCGCTGAGCCAGCGGTTCGGTGGAAGGAGGACTCTTGAAGGTCACACTACGAGACCTATCGAAGCGAGCCCTTGCGGGCATCGGTCAGGGTCTGACTCCGCAGGGTGTTCCTGCGGCGGGACGGGGGGAGGGATGCGCCTACAGCGACACGAGCCCGGATGTCGAACGGAGGAGGCCCGTCTCGGCTGGAGGGTTTCTCAGTCGAAAGATGCCGACAGGTGTAGGCGCTTGGAACTGGATCCCGTGCCTGACCGGAACGGACGACATCCAGCTTGAAGAGCTCTCCGCGCTGTGCACTATCGGACGATGAGTGCGGGAGGAAACGATGCGCTATCGCTACTTGGGAGCAAGCGGGCTGCGAGTCTCCGAACTCGCCATGGGAGCGCAGACCTTCGGATGGGGCGCGGACGAACAGACTGCCCACGAGATGGCCGACCGCTTCGTAGAGGCCGGCGGGAACCTCTTCGACACCTCAAGCACCTACAACGCCGGCGCTTCAGAGTCTATGCTCGGAACTTGGCTGCATTCCCGCAAGAACCGGGAGTCGATGGTCATCGCCACGAAGGTGTTCTTTCCTACGGGAAGCGGACCGAACGACGTCGGGCTGTCGAGAAAACACATCATCCGGACCGCAGAGGAAAGCCTGCGGCGGCTTCAGACCGACTACATCGATCTCCTGCAGGCGCACTGCTATGATCTCTCGACTCCGCTTGAAGAGAGCCTGAGCGCTTTTGCCGATCTTGCGCGGGCGGGAAAGATTCGGTACCTGGGAGTTTCCAACTTTACTGCGAGCCAGCTCACGAAGGCGGTGCTCCCTGGCCGCAGCCGCTGGGGTGCGCAGCTGGTGTCGCTGCAGGCCGAATACAGCCTCCTCGTGCGGGAGACCGAGTGGGAGCTCTTGCCGGTCTGCAGGGAGGAGGGGATTGGCCTGCTCGCTTGGTCTCCCCTTGCAGGAGGTTGGCTGACGGGCAAATACGTCCGAGACGGTCGAGCGCCCGCCGAAAGCCGAGTAGGCAGGGGTGACAGATGGGATGATCAACCGGAGCAGCGCGAGAGCGAGCGCACCTGGAGGGTAGTCGACGCGCTTGTCGAGATTGCCGCACGGCGTGGAAAGACGCCCGCGCAGGTTGCGCTCAACTATCTGTTGCGTCGGTCGGACGTCGTCGTTCCGATCTTCGGAGCGCGAACCTCCGAGCAGCTCGCGCAGAACCTCGGGAGCGTCGGCTGGGAGCTCGGGGCCGAAGAGGTGGAGGCGCTCACGAAGGCAAGTGATGTTCCGCTTCCCTATCCCTACCGATTCATCGAGCGCTACAGTCGAAAGCGCGAGGGCGGCGACACGAGCGCCGATTGGCGCCGGTGATTGAGGGGAGAGAATCGGGCAGCAAGATGAGCCATGCGGCTCCGCCCAGAACTGCGTTCCGGCACCCGAAGGGCCGTCCGCAAAGGAGATGACGGAGATGGATCTAGGACTTGAAGGCAAGGTAGCCGTGATCACCGGTGCGAGCCAGGGGATCGGACTTGCGGTCGCTCGCGGCCTCGCCGCGGAGGGGGTCGACCTCTTTCTCTGCGCGAGGAACGAGGGAAAGCTCAAAGAGGCGGCCGCCTCGATTGCGGCCGACTATGGGGTGAAGGCGGAGGGAGTCAAGGCCGACGTCTCGGAGCCTGCCGGAGTGGATCGCCTCGTTCGTGCGGTGGAGGCTGCCGCCGGGGGTACGGACATCCTCATCAACAACGCGGGGGCCGGGACTGAGGAGACGATCATGGAGGCGCCGGATGAGAAGTGGCTCTACTACTGGAATCTCCACGTGATGGCCTCGGTCCGCACGGCTCGCGGCTTCGTGCCGTCGATGCGAAAGCGCGGGGGCGGGGTCATCCTCAACACCGCCTCGATCTGCGCGAAGCAGCCGCTTTCCTACGAGCCGATCTACAACACGACGAAGGCAGCCCTGGTCATGTTCACGAAGTGCCTTGCCAACGAGGTCGTCAAGGATCACATCCGAGTCAACACCGTCAAGCCCGGACTCATCCTCACCCCCGACTGGCTGAAGACCGCGACGATCCTCGGAGCGAAGGAGGGGATCACGCCGCAGCAGTATCTCGACCGGATCGCGCAGCAGAACACCCCGATCGGAAGGTTCGCGACGCCCGAGGAGCTTGCGCATACCTACGTCTTCCTGTGCTCCGAGCGGGCGAGCTACAGCCTTGGAGCGAGCTACTACGTCGACGGGGGGTGGCTTAAGGTCGTCGACTGAAGGGCCCGCGCCGCGGAGCGCCCCATTGGTAGCCGTCGGCCCCGCACCACCGGGAGCGCGGGGCAAGTTTCAGTGAGCGAAGTGCAGTGGGAGCAAGATCCGTGCCGGGGGTGGGTCTCGGCGCGGGCATGACGATGGCGGGGCTCGGTGAGTCCCTCAAGATAGTCCTACGGCCGAGTTCCTCTGCGAGGTAGAACATGGATCAGCCGTCAACGGTTCAAATCACGCCGCCGGACTTCGTTCCGGAGCGCTTTGCCAACCATATCGTGCGCCGCCTTTCGATGCTCGAGGGTCAGTTTCACGACGAAGGGGCCTATGCAAGCCTTCTGGAAAAGGGCGATACTGTGGTCTACGAGGTGTACGAGCTCAGCCGCCCGGAGGTGGCGGGAGAGCTCTCGAGCGGCATCTCGATCGTGCACAGCGGTCGCGTGGGCGATGAGTACTTCATGACGAAGGGGCACTTCCACAAGGTGATCGACACCGCGGAGGTCTACTACGGGCTTAAAGGGCACGGGGTCATGGTGATGGAGACTCCCGAGGGCGAGGCCTCCGTGCAGGACATTCGGCCCGGAGCCGTGCTCTACGTGCCGCCGCGCTGGGCACATCGTTCGGTGAACACGAGCGACGATGGTGACCTTGTGACCCTGTTCGTCTATCCCGCGCACGCTGGGCACGACTACGGCTCGATCGAGACGCGGGGCTTCCGCAAAATCGTCGTCGAACGCGGGCACGGAAGCGAGATAGTGGACAACGACCGGTGGGGCGGTGCGAACGGAGGGGAAGATGCGGTATCGGGACTTCGGTAGGAGCGGCTGGAAGACCTCGGAGATCGGATTTGGGGCCTGGGCAATCGGGGGAAGCTCCTGGGGGCCGCAGCGAGACCAGGAGAGCCTCGAGGCGCTCGCCCGCGCGCTCGATCTCGGGGTCACCTTCATCGACACGGCGCAGGGCTACGGAAACGGCCACAGCGAGCAGCTCGTGGGTCGTACCCTCCGCGAGCGAAAGCTCCGCGTCGGCGGGGGGCCGGTGCGCATCCTCACGAAGATTCCCCCCCAAGCCGGACCGTGGCCCGCTTCGCCCTACGACGAATGCGCGGAGCGCTATCCCGCAAGCTATCTCCGCGAGCGCATCGAGCGCAGCCTGCGCGATCTCGGGGCCGAGACTCTCGATGTCGTGCTTCTGCACCTGTGGTCCCGCCGCTGGAACAGCAACCCGGAGGCCCTCCATGTCCTGCGCGACCTGAAGAAGGAGGGCAAGGTTCAGCTTGTCGGCATCTCGAACTCCGAGTTCGACGAGCACGCGGTCTGCGAGCCGCTTTCGGCGGGCCTCCTCGACGCCGTGGAGACCGTCTACAACATCTTCAACCAGAACCCGTCGGCGGAGCTCCTTCCCCTTGCCGCGCGGCATGGGGTTGCCATCGTCGCCCGTTCGCCGCTCGATGAGGGCGCGCTCAGCGGCAAGCTCACCGAAAAGACCGAGTTCGCGGAGGGCGATGTGCGGCGCACCTACTTCCAAGGGAGCCGACTGAAGAAGACCGTCGAGCGTGTTGAGGCGATTCGCAAGACAGTTGAGGAGCTCTCCGGCGGTGCGGAGAAGGACCTCGCCTCCGTCGCGCTGCGCTTCGCCCTTCGCACCCCGGGCGTCACGGTCGTCATCCCCGGAATCCGCTCGGTGCGCCAGGCCGAGGCCAACGCCGCGGCATCGGACGCGCCGCCACTGTCCGACGAGCTCTATGAGGAGCTGAAGAAGCTCTTCTGGTATCGGAACTTCTGGTTCGACTGACGGCTCGCTCCTTCGAGGCTGGCGCGGCGCGGGCTCTCCTTCGGCGATGAGCGCGGGGCTGCACCGCAACGGTCGTCCGCAGTACCACAGGGAATGGGGGGCACACCATGAGCTACGACGACGTGCGATTCCTCGCGGTGGACGAGCTGCGGGAGCTCTTCGGGCGGATCGACGGAGCGCCCCTCGAGCGGCTCGTCGCGCTTCTTGCGGAGGCGCCTCGGATCTTTCTCCTCGGAGCGGGGCGCTCGGGGCTCGTCATGCGGGGCTTTGCGATGCGGCTCATGCACCTCGGGAGGAGCGCCCACGTTGTCGGGGAGGCGACCACCCCTGCCCTTCGCTCCGGCGACCTTCTCGTTATCGGCTCCGGCTCGGGGGCGACGGCGAGCCTTCGCGCGGTGTGCGACAGGGCGAAGGGCCTCGGCGCCGTCATTGCCCTCGTGACGACCGCGCGGCAGTCCCCGATCGGTCGCCTCGCCGAGCTCATCGTCGAGATTCCCGCCACGACTCCGAAGGGGTCGCCGTCCTCGGCTGTCGCCGGGCCGTCGGAAGAGGGGCCAACCTCCACCCCCGCCGGATCGCCGGCGCCGCCTAGGGCTTTCCTCGGCCCATCCGCACAGGCATCTGCCTACGCCGAGACGGCTCACGAAGCCGAGGCGCCGGGAGCCGAGTCACCCCGGGCCGTCGGCGGCGTCGTCTCCTGCCAGCCGATGGCCTCCCTCTTCGAACAAGCCCTCTGGCTCCTCCTGGACACCATCATCCTGCTGCTCATGGAGCGCATCCACACGAGCTCCGAGGAGATGTTTTCCCGCCACGCCAATCTAGAGTAGGAGCCGATTGAGCCTCGCGCATGGGTCTCGCCGTCTCCCGAGCCTCTCCTACTCTTCGTCCTCCTCGATGTCAAAGCACTCTTTCCCTCGAAGCGTGCTGGTGGCGGTCATCAGCCACAGGTAGTGCTGCTGGAGGCCGTAGCCGCTTCCGTCGTCGAGCTGAGCGAGGGACATTGCGTGGTCTTCGATGTCGCCGAGCCTTTCGTCAATGAAGTCGTTTTCATCGTGCTCCTCTTCGTTGATGGCATCGAGATCCGATACGAGCACCTTGATGGTTGCGTAGGCGACAGCGCTGTCAATTGCGCTCAGGCTGTTCTCGGTCATGTGAGTCGCTATCGCTTCAATCCTATCCAACAGGGATTTCGCTTTGTTCATTGCTCTCCTCCGCTAGCTCCGCGTCATGATCTCCCGTATCCATTTGGCGGCGACATTCAAGCACCCTATGATAGCCGGAATTCGAGTTTGACGAAACAGATAGGCCTGCCGGATGCTTCTTGTCGAAAGAGAGCCAGGAGTGCGGTGAACGCGGGGAGTCCGAATCCGGGCGTCGGCCCCTTTCTTTCGGTCAGCGCTTCTGGTGATGGATGTTCAGAGCGGCATCGTCCAGCGCTTCGCCGACAGGGCCGATGCCCCGGAGCCCTTTCGACGATCCGTGACGGCGGCGCGCACAGCCCGAATCCCGGTGATCTTCGTCCGGGTTGCCTTTCGCGACGGTTATCCCGAAGTGAGCCCGCGAAACACGTCCTTTTCCGCGATCTCCAGGCGCGGGGGCATGACCCACTCCGGGATCCCGACCAGCGGGGTCGGCCTTTCAACTCTGCGCGAGGCCGCAGACAGGGATTACGCTCTGGTCGTCCTGTCCGATGCCTGCCTTGACGCCGACCCCGAGGTGCACCGAGTGCTTCTCGAGAGGGTCTTTCTGCGCCAAGCGGAGGTCATGACCGTCGATGCATGGGCTGGCTCCCCATGACAGCAGATGGGGGACAGCCCCCGGCCCACAGCCGGGCCGGGGGCTACCAGATCCGCGCTCCCAAGAGGGGGCAATCGCAGGAGTGCAAGCACTCACCGACTCGACTCAAAGAAACAGATGACAAAAACAGTCAGCTACTGGTATAGTATTGCACGCGCACAGAGCTCGGGGAGGAGAAGCGTTGGCGCCATTCCGCACGCTCGCA
>DAHVAK010000257.1 GCA_027314665.1 Spirochaetales bacterium | reverse complement strand
GTGGGGGCGATGATCGAGCATGCAAGGCATTCGCAAGAGCTGGGGTAGCTCCTCGGCCCCGGCAGCAGCAACTGAGGCACCCGCCGGTACCACTGCAGAAAAAAAAAGCCCCTCAGGGAAAAGGAGGTTAAACCCTGAGGGGAACATCTAAAAGGAGGTCGCTGAAAAAGAAGCTTCGTTCTTCGTCAACGCTTTATAAACCCCGACGGTGGGAGAAGGTTACAAGGCTGCCTCAGCCCGGAGGCCTTCGGCGCCGCGACTCGCCGCACCGCGGAGAGCCCCCTCGATGCCGCTAGAGGTTGGCGAGGATCTCGGTGGCGTGACCCTCGGGCTTCACCGCAGGGAAGGCCTTGACTACCTTGTTCTTTTCGTCGAGCACGAAGGTTGCGCGGAGGATGCCTTCGTAGGTTTTCCCGGAGTTCTGCTTCTCGCCCCACGCCCCGAACTGATCGATCACCGCCCGGTTCTCGTCGCTCAGGAGGTAGAAGGGGAGACTGTACTTCTTCTTGAACTTGCTGTGAGAGTCGGACGAGTCCTTGCTGATGCCGATGACCACCGCCCCCTTGGCGAGGATCTGGTCGTAGGCGTCGCGAAAGCTGCACGCCTCCGTGGTGCAGCCGGGCGTATCGTCCTTCGGATAGAAATAGATCACCTTCTTCTTGCCGGGAAAGTCCGACAGCGAGACCAGCTTGCCGCTGTCGTCGGGAAGCCGGAAGTCCTTGATTACCTGCCCCTCAGTTATCATGTCTTGCTCCTCGTCGAAACATTTTGACGATAATCTTACTCACAAATCCATCCGACGGCAAACGACTCGTGGGAACGGGCGGCGCCCCGACTGGGCGGATAGGGCTTGATTCCGCCTCAATCCTCAGTACCTTTCAGAACATGAAATCACCAAAAGAGGTCGCCCTGGACACGAAGCTCCTCGGCATGCTCTCGGGACGCGCCCGGGAGGCAGCGGAGCTGATGTTGGAAGACCCTGAGATCCAGTACTTCCAGGAGTACTCGAACACCGTCTCGATCAAACGCCTCGGCTACAACGACCACGGTCCGGTGCACATGCGCAAGGTGCTCATGAATGCCATCGTCATGAGCGACCTGCTCACCCGGGCCGGAATCAAGCTGAATCTCGAGCAGGAGGGGCTGGGCGCGGTCGACGACAGCCGGGTCGCGATCACGGTTGCCGCCCTGCTCCACGACGTCGGGATGAGCGTCGGACGCGAGCGCCATGAGTTCATCGGAGCCGATCTTGCCCTCCCGGTCGTCGACCGGATTCTCGCCGCGGTCTACTGCGAGGAGCTCGAAATGCGGGTTATCGTCCGTTCGATGGTCGTCGAGGGAATCGTCGGCCACATGGGCACGCAGAAGATCCATTCCCTCGAGGCCGGCCTCATCCTCATCGCCGACGGGCTCGACATGGAAAAGGGACGGGCGCGGATCCCGCTCCTCATCAACGCCGAATCGCGGGTGGGGGACATCCACAAGTACTCGGCCGCGGCGATCGAGCGCGTCACGATCGAAAAGGGTCAGGAGCGGCCCATCATGATCACGGTGGCCATGTCCGCCTCGGTCGGGATCTTCCAGATCGAGGAGGTGCTCTTCACCAAGATCAACGCGAGCCCCATCAAGCCCTACATCGAGCTCTACGCCGACATCGCGGGCAGCGAGCTGAAGCGCTACCTGTAGCGCCCGGGAGCCCAATTCAACATTCTTTCCATTATCTCTGCTTTTCTACGCTGCCCCTTGACCGCAGGGAGGACGCCCTGTATTGTTGAGCCCATGGATACTGAAGCGGCTCTCCCGGACGCAGGGATCCCAACCAAGTACCCGGCGTTCCGACTCAAGGTGATCCTCAACTCGGTGATCGTTGCGGTCGTCGTCCTCGTTCTCCAGCAGTTCCTGATGGATCTCGCGGACGGGATGGCATACATGGCCCTGGACTTCGGAAGCTTCCTTCAGAGGCTCGGCGGGCTCTTCCTCTACGCCGTCATTCCCTTGGCGATCGTCGTGTCGGTCCTCATCTGGCTCTACATGACCCCCCTCGACAAGGTCCTTCGCAAGATCCACTCCGGCGCGCGCCTCACGGCGCAGGAGCACCGCCGGGCCCTGCGCACGATCGTGATCTACCCCTATCTCCTGATCGGGCTGAACGTGATCGGCTTCGGAGCCGGGGTGGTCCTCGGCACCCCGCCCAGCCAGCTGTTCACCGCCCAGGGGATCATCATCCTGCTGCAGAATCTCGTCGGCGGCGCCCTCTTCGCTCAGGTCCAGATCGCCCTCAACAATCTCGTCCTCGCAGAGCCGCGCTCCCTCCTGCGCATCTACCGAATGGAGGAGCTCCGGGAGCCGAGCTTCGCGCGGCGCAACATGTTTACCACGGTGATGCTTTCCGTCTACGTCATGCTGACGGTCATGTCGGTCGGTCAATCCGTCAAGGCCGCCGACATTCTCTACGCGAACGTCTACTACTCCGTCGCGCAAGAGGGCAAGAGCCTCGACCAGGCGACCGCAGCCTACCAGGCGGCAGTTGCCAAGGCTCGCGGCGTTCCGCAGAGCCACGTCACGCTTCCCTCGGTCGAGGCGATGCGGCGCATGAACCTTGTCGCGGTCTTTCTCGGCATCTTCCTGTTCCTGATGGTCCTCGCGGTCTTCACGCAGCTCTTCAATTCGCGGGCCCAGGTGCGCCAGTTCCAGACGCTCACCGGCAAGCTGCGCGAGATCACCGCCGGAAGGGCCGACCTCACCCAACAGGTCGTGATAACCCAGTTCGATGAGATCGGCGAGCTCTCCGAGGCGATCAATCGCTTCATCGGCAAGCTCAGGGATCTCTTCGATCAATTCGTCGAGGCCGGCGAGCGGGTGACCCGCTCCTCGGCGACCCTCCGCGAGGTAATCGGCAACACCGCCGCTGCGACCGAGCAGATGGTGGCCTCGATCGCGCAGATCAGCTCGAACGTCGGAAGCCAGTCGGCCATCGTGAAGAAGTCGGAGCAGGCCCTTGTGACGATGCTCGCCTCCCTCGACCAGATCTCGACCAATCTCGACTCCCAGGCCTCCTTCGTCGAGGAGACCTCGAGCGCCATCACCGAGATGGCGGCGAGCATCAACTCGGTGAGTCAGGCGACCGCCAAGGCCAACTCCGTCGCCGCCAATCTGAACCAGGTTGCCAAGACCGGAGGCGCAGCGGTCAACAATGCGGCAAAGGCGGTGCGTGACCTCGAGGAGTCCTCCGATCAGGTGGGCGCCATCGTAACGGTGATCGCCAAGATCGCCGCCCAAACCAATCTGCTCGCGATGAACGCCGCGATCGAGGCGGCCCACGCCGGAGAGGCCGGGCGCGGCTTTGCGGTCGTGGCCGAGGAGGTTCGAAACCTCGCCGAGAACAGCGCGACAAGCGCCAAGGAGATCTCCACCCACATCAAGGGAATGGCGAGCCTCATCAACACCGGGGTCAAGCTCTCCGAGGACGCGGGGCAGTCACTCTCGAGGATCAGCGAGGACATCAATCACACCACCTCGCTCGTCAATGAGATTGCCGCGGCCATGGAGGAGCAGAGCTCCGGAGCGAACGAGATCGTCGCCGCCATGGGCTCTCTGGTCGCCTCCACCCAGGACATTCGCAAGATTGCCGAGGATCAGAAGAGCAACAACGCCGCCCTCAGGTCTTCGATTGAAACCCTCGTGCAGATCTTCACCGAGACTCAGCAGGCCACCGAGGAGCAGGCACGAGGCAATCAGGAGATCGCGGAGGGGATCGCCAACCTCCAGAACGTCGCGAATGAGACCCAGGAGACCGTCCGCGTCCTGCACGAGCTGCTCCAGGGCTTCGTCCTTCGCGACCGGCAAGCGGAAAGCGAAACCGCTGCCACGGAGGTCGAGGCAATTCCCGTTCTCGAGGAGAGCGACGTCCTCTTCGTTCCGAACCTCCGCTCGTCGCGAGACCCGCAGTAGCGGTCCTTCGCTCCCTACCGCCGCTTCGATAGCTCGGCTAGGGCCAAATGGTTCATCGGACCGTGGCCCCCGCCGCCGAGGCGAAGATCCACCGACGCGGCCAGGACGGCGCTGATGTAGCTCTTCGCCGCACGCACCGCCTCGCGCGTCGATCTACCCAGGGCGAGCTCGGCGGCGATCGCCGAAGCAAAGGTGCAGCCGCTTCCGTGGGAGTTCCTCGTCGCCACCCGCGCCGCCGGGAGCTCCTCATACTGTTCTCCATCGTAGAAAAGGTCGGTGCTCGCGGCCGGATCGACGAAATGGCCTCCCTTCACGACTACGCCCCGCGGGCCGAGCGCGAAGATCTCGCGGGCGGCCCGCCGCATATCGGCGAGGCTCCGGATGGGAAAGCCGCAGAGGACTTCAGCCTCCGGCAGATTCGGGGTAACGACCGCGGCAAGGGGAAGAAGGCGGCGCACGAGCGCCGCTCGGGCGCTCTCCCGCAGAAGGGGATCGCCCCCCTTCGCCATCATGACGGGATCAAGCACCACCGGCGCAAGCCGGTGCTCCACGATCTTCGCGGCGACGACCTCGACGATGCCCTCGTTCGCGATCATCCCGATCTTCACGGCGTCGAACCCGAGGTCGGCAACCACGGAATCGATCTGCGCCCCGACGAACTCGGGCGGGATCTCGAACACGCCCTGAACGCCGAGGGTGTTCTGTGCGGTCAAAGCGGTGACGGCGCTCATCCCGAAAACCCCGAGGGCGGCGAAGGTCTTCAGATCGGCCTGGATTCCGGCTCCCCCGCCGGAATCGGATCCGGCGATCGTCAAGGCGCGTTTCATGGTTGTCCCCTCCCCGACTCCTTCCCGAAGTGGTCCCAGCCGCCGCCTGAAAGCGGCGCGACCCTTCCGTCCGGAAGCACGCACTCGGGCTGCGTGCCGGGGGGGAGGATCTCGCCGATGATCGTGGCCGCAGTGCCGGTCTCGCGGGTGATCCGCTCGGCAAGTCTCTCGGCTGCGCCGGGCGGCGCCGTGAACAGGAGCTCATAGTCCTCGCCGCCGGAAAGGGCAAGGCGCCACTCGTCGCCCTCGATCCGCTGCGACAGGAGGCGGTTCTCCGCCGCCACGGGGAGAGCCTGCGCGAGGATTCGCGCGCTCACCCCGCTCCGCTCGCAGATGTGGCCGAGATCCCCCGCGAGCCCGTCGCTCACGTCAATCATCGCGCCGGCGAGGCCCGAAGAGGCGATGAGGGCTCCCTCGCGGACGCGCGGGATCGGGCGGTCGCGCCGCGACTCCGCCCTCCGGCGATAGCCCTCCGCAAGCGTGTGCTCGCTCGAGAGCAGGAGCGAGACCCCGGCGGCGGCATCACCCAAGGCTCCGGTGACGAGGAGGCAATCGCCGGGGCGGGCACCGGAGCGGAGCATGACCCGCTCTCGGGGCGCCTCGCCAAGCAGAAAGATGTCGATGAACAGCCCGTGGCGCGAGCGCGAGATGTTGCCCCCGACGATCTCCACTCCGAAGGCGAGGGCCTCCTCCCGCAACCCTGCATAGAGCCCGTCGACGAAATCCACCGGAAGCCCGCTCGGCAGCCCGAGCGACACGAGGGCGAAGCGGGGAAGCCCGCCGGCCGAGGCGATGTCGCTCAGGTTCACCGCGAGGGCCTTCCAGCCGAGATCGCGGGGATCGATGCGCTCCCTGATGAAGTGAGACCCCTCCACCTGCACGTCGCAGGTCGCAAGCCAGAGCCGATCGGAGGAAGCGCGAAGCACCGCCACGTCGTCCCCCACGCCGACGACTACGTCGCTGCCCGGATTCGGAAGCAGCGAGCGGATGCGGTCGATCAGTCCGAACTCACCAAGCTCGTCAATGGTCATCAGTCATTTTTCCTTTCGCCTCGGCGACCAGAGCGTATAGGGTTCGGGCGGCAGACTCAACATCCTCGGCGGAAACGAGCGCCGAGACCGCGGCGACCCCTGTTGCCCCGGCTGCAATCAAGGAGGCGGCATTGTCTCGGTTGATCCCACCGATGGCGACGACCGGGATCGCGACCGCCTTCGAGAGCAGCCGCAGGCCGGCGATCCCCATCGGCGGCGGGGCGTCCGACTTCGTCGGCGTGGCGAAGATCGGGCTTGCCCCGATGTAGTCCGCCCCCTCGGCCTCGGCTCGGGCGGCCCGCTCCGGGGTTTCCGCCGAGACCCCGAGAATCCGCTCCCGCCCGATGAGCCTGCGCGCGAGGGAGGCCGGCAGATCATCCTGGCCGACGTGAATCCCGTCCGCCTCCACCGCGAGCGCCACATCGAGACGGTCGTTCACGATGAAGGGGATTCCCCGGCGTCGGCAGAGCTCCCGGAGCCCGAGCGCCTCCTCCACCATCCTGCGGGTGGTCGCGCCCTTCTCTCGGTACTGGACAACCGTCACCCCGCCTGCGATGGCCGCCTCGACGATCTCGATGAGGCTGCGCCCCCGCGAGAGCCCCGAGTCGGTGACGAGGTACAGCGACCAGTCGATCCGTTCAGCCAAGCTCGACCACCCGCGCGCCCGAGGCGACCTCCGCCGGGGTGAGCCGGTAGAGGGCGTCGAGCAGCGAAGCGCGAAAGGAGCCGGGTCCCGCCGCGCCGCGGGCGGCGACCTCCGCGGCGAGCCCGTAGCAGGCGAGCGCTGCCGCCGCCGCGGTGAGGTAGTCGCGCTCCACCGCGCAGAAGATCGCGATCGCGGTCGTCGACATACAGCCGCTTCCGGTGATAGTGGTGAGCATCGCGTCGCCGTTGTCGACCCCGAGGGTGCGATGCCCATCGGAGAGGATGTCGCGCTTGCCCGTGATGGCGACGACCGTGCCTCGCTCCTTGGCGAGCCCACTCGCGACCGCGATCGGATCGGCCACCCCCTCGACCGACTCCACGCCCTTGACGAGCCCTCCGGCTCCCGCGAGGGCGCCGATCTCGCCGGAGTTGCCGCGGATCACCGCGATCGTGAGCTCGCCGAGAAGGCGCTCGGCGGTCGCGTTGCGATAGGCGGTCGCCCCGACCCCCACCGGATCGTAGACGATCGGAACGTCGAGCTCGTTCGCCCGCCTTCCGGCGAGGAGCATCGCCTCCACCCACTCCGGCGCGAGGGTCCCGGGATTCAGGAGCAGGGAGCCCGCGGCGCCCACCATCTCGGCGACCTCTTCGCGGGCGTGGGCCATGACCGGCAGGGCGCCGAGGGCGAGGGTGGCGTTTGCGGTGTCGTTCATGACGACGAGGTTGGTGATGTGGTGGACGAGGGGATGCTGGGCGCGCACGCGCTCGAGGAGCTGCGCCGCGAGGGGGCCGAATGCGCCGGCCCGAGGGCTGTTGGGTGCCATGATAACCTCCGTTGGTCTCACGAGTGTTCAGTCGCGGGCGTCTTCCGACCGCTGCGAAGCGGGAAGAGGAGCCCCAAGAGTAGGTAGAGCAGGAAGGGGACGATGAAGCTGGGGAGCGAGCCTCCGAGCAGGGTGAGCTGCACGGGGATGAGCTTCTGCCAAGCCGGGAAGAGCGAGCCCAGGGTGGTCGGGTTGGTGACGTGGTAGACGGCGAGCCCGATCGCCCAGACGGCGAGCCCCCGTGGGCTCATCCCATGCGCATACCAGTAGTCGCCGAGCGGGCGGTAGAGCTCTTCGATCTCGTATCGGCGGCGCCGCAGGATGAAGTAGTCCGCGGTGAGGATCCCGAACAGGGGAATGAAGAACGAGCCGATCAGGTAGAGGAAGCCCTGGTACTGGGTGACGTCGAGGAGGACCGCAACGGCTAGGCAGGCTGCTCCCAGGGCCACGATGAGCCAGCGCTGCTTCACCCGCGGGAAGACGTTCTGCAGCGATACCGCCGCCGAGTAGAGGTCTGCCCACGCGTTGTGGGTCTCGTCGGCAAGGAGGACGAGCAGGGCGATCCACCCGGCGAAGAGCGCGATGGCGGAGGCGAAGTTGCGCGGCTCCTGGCTCACCTGGGAGCCGAGGAGAATGAAGGCCCCCAGGGAGAGGAACCAGACGTTCGTGACGAAGAAGCCCGCGGCGGTCGCCGCGAAGGCCCTCCCGCTCCGCCGCGCAAAGCGATTGTAGTCGGCGACGAGCGGAAGCCAGGAGACCGGGAGCGCGATCACCAGGTCGACCGCATCCCCGAAGGGAAGCGATCCGTTTCCCGCCTTCCCCAGGAGGGCCGCGAGGGTGTGGGTCGTGAGGAGGTGGTAGGTGAGCCACACCCCGGTCGCGAGGGCGACCCACACCGCGAACTTCTCGAGCCACTGCCGAACGACACCGACCGGGCCGCCGACCCCCATGAGAATCACGATTACCGCGAAGACCGCCGCCCAGGCCACGTAGCTCGAGCGCCCGAGAACGGTCCGGCTGATGGTGTCCGCCGCCACCCCCATCACTACGAACTCGAAGATGGTCCATCCGATGAGCTGGAGGGCGTTCAGGGCGGCTGGAAGGTAGGAGCCCCGCAGCCCGAGGACCGGGCGCAGGAGCACCATCGTCGGCGCCCCGGTGTCGCTCCCTATGACCCCGACGAGGGCGAGCAGGAGCGCGCCCATCGCGCTACCGACGAGGATCGCAAGGAGCGCTCCCCCCAGGCTCAAGGCCGGCACGAGGAAGGTGCCGGCAAGCATCACGAGAAGCCCTATCCCGAGATCGCCCCACAGGACCGCGAGATCGAGCCCCCCGAGCACGCGCTGCTCCCGCGGCACCGGCTCGATTCCCCACTCGGGCGGGCTCTGAGTCTTCTGGAAAAGCCCCCGCGGGGGCTCAAGCTCTGACACGCTCCATCCTTCGAGGGGATGGCGGAGGGACCGAAAACGAAAAACCGCCCCTTCTGCCGGGGCGGTTTTGCCGTGATCTTGACCGTCCCTGCGCTGGCATTATCCAGGTCAGGTTCAATGGGTCAGCGACTAACAGTCGCCCTCTCAGCCCGGTCCCTACCGAGCTCCCCTCATGCATTCAATTTCTGGGCGCCATCCTACGCGCGCTCCTGCGGAATGTCAATGCAGGAGGAGCCCGGCAACGGGGGGCCGGGCGGGCGCACCTCGGCCCCTCGCGCTCAGGGCGGAGGCACCTTCAGGGCCATGCGCAGAAACTCGGCGGTCACGTTGACCAGCTCGCCGTCCAGCGGAAGATCGGGGTTCGCGTAGCTCGCGAGGTTGGCCTGGGCGTTGCTCGGGACGTCGCGAAGGACGTGGTTCATCCCGCGGATCAGGTCCATGTAGGAGCCCGGCGCGGCCTTGTGCAGCAGCTCCGCTTCGGCGACCCCGGTCTGAAGGTCGTTCGTGCCCTGGATGATGAGAACCGGCACGGTGAGCTTGGCGATCTCCACTTGCGGGTTGTAGCGGAACTTCGAGATGAGGTAGGGCTGATCCGCGCTGCCGAAGAGGTTCTGGAGATTGCTTCCCGCAACGGGGGCCTCCTTGCCTGCGGCAAGGAGATCGATGATGCGGTAGGCCTGATTCCGAATCGCGGGGGGCTGGCCGGCAAGCTGTTCCTTGAGGAGGGCGTCGGCGGGCTCGCCGGGCCCCGCCACCGAGACGAAGGCTCCCGCCCCCGCCTGGCGGGCGGCGACCATCCCGACGAGAGCCCCCTCCCCGTAGCCGAGAACCGCCACCCCGCGGAAGCGCTTGTCGCCCTTGAGGCTATCGACCCACCCGGCGGCATCCTGGATGAGGTTTGAGAAAAGGAGATGGGCTCCGGCCCGAAGCGCTCCCGCGCTCGCGCCGACCCCCCGCTTGTCATAGCGCACCGAGGCGAAGCCCCGCCGGGCGAGAGCATCCGATAGAAGCTCGAGGGAGTTGTTCCGGACGTTGACGCCGGCCATGTTGCCGTTGCGGTCCATGGCCCCCTGGCCCGAGACGATCAGCACGACCGGGAAGGGCCCATCTCCCTGTGGAAGGACGAGACTGCCGTAAAGATCTCCGGTCGGGGTCTGGAGGGTCACCGGCGTCCCGCTTTCGACGGGCTCGCTCCCGCCCTGCGTGCCGCTCTTGGCGAGGCCGAAGGTCCCCTTGTAGCCGGCCTGCTCGAAGGAGCCCTCGATCCGATTCCCGTTGAGCTTTCCCCGGAAGGCCGCAAGGTCCGAGCCGGCCTGGAGATCGAAATCGACGTGCGGCGGGCGGAAGCGGACGTTGACCAGCGGAAAGCTCTTTCCGGCGGCGTCGCTGCCGCTCGACCCGGTGGACACGACGTCCATCCGCGCCTTCTCGTCCTTGTCGAAGTGCACGACGATGACGAGGCTCCTTCCCTGAATGACGATCGCCCCTTGCCAGCTCCCGATGAGCTCGCTCGAGAAGGGCTGCTCCTTGGGAGCGCAGGAAAAAAGGAGAAGACCCGCCGCCAGGGCGACAACCGCCGCGTCGACGACGACTCCCCGGCCTCGGGCGCCGAGACCGTTCCGTTTCCGGCTGACCATGGATTCACTCTATCCCGGCGCCCGGTGAGTGTCGAGACGGGGATCAGACCACCGTCACCTGGTACTCAAGATAGTTCTGGAAGGCCTCCACCATCGGCTCCACGAGATGACCGGGGGTGATGCTGACGTGGTGGCGATGCCCCTTGTTGCCGATGAACTGAAGCACATCTTGAAGGTTCTCGATCTCGGCGACCCCCGCGCAGCCGAAGAACTGATTCGAGAACTGATCGTTCGTGATCTTGCCCTTGCCGAGATAGAAATCCAGGCTTCCTTCCTTCGTCATCATGCTCCCGAAGGTGAAGTCCATCGGGCGGATCCGCCCGACGTTGCAGCCGAAGCCGTGTCCGGCTCCGAGGCTGCTCGCGAGGATGAGATGATCGGAGATCGTCCCCTTCTCGGCCATGAGGCTGCGCGGAACGTTCCCGCAGTGGAAGAGGATGCACTTGTTCTCCTCCTCGCCGTAGTTGTTGTTCCAGTCCAGGATCCCGCTCGCCTCTCCGGAGGCCCGAGTGAGCGCAAACATGGTGACCGCGTTGGCGACATCGACCTCGCACGCGGTGGGCACGGCGTGCTCGGCAAGGTCGCCGGTAACGAGGCAGGGCGAGATGCCGTATCTCATCTGCAGCTCCGTCCAGCACCGGATCGCCATTGCATCCATCTTGTACTCGGCGACGACGTCGTCGAGCACGACGCCGAGCTTCGCGAGGTTGACGAGCGCCAGCTCCGGAGCGCTCCCCCAGTGCGCCGCCTGCTTCAGGTGCTCCATCTTTTCCTTGAAGCTGTTCGTGCTGGAACGAAGGGAATCCATCCGCGCGAAGATCTCCGAAAGGTCGATCGTCTCGACGGTGATCCCATGGGACTGCAGGGCAAGCTCGTCCACCCTGACGGTCTTGAACGGGGTGGTGCGGGCGCCGATGGATCCTATCGTCATCTGACGCATGCTGCCGACGATCCTGCACACCCGATCGAAGGTGTCGATGTTTCGGGCGAAGGCTTCGCTTCCGGGGCGGACCGTGTGCGGCCTGAGGTTCGTGAAGGGAATCCCGATCTGCCGAAACACGTCCATCATCGAGAGCTTGCCGCAGAACGCGTCACGACGGCTCTGGGGTCCGAGCCGGTCCATGTCGTCGGGGTAGGCCTGAATGAGAATAGGGACCCCGGCCTCGCGCAAGGCAACCGCCCCCCCGTTTTCATCCCCGAAGTTCGGAAGCGAGAGAATCACGCCGCCGAACTTCCCGCGGTTCTTTCGAAGGAACTCCGCGTAGAGGCGCCCGTGGTCCGCAGTCTCCACAGCACCGTGCGGCACCGCCTTCTCGTCGATGAGGAGCGTCTCGTGACCGAGCTCTCGAAGCACGCGCACCATCTCCTCGCGAGCCGATTGGATGAGCGACGACGGAAAGAACGCGCGATTGCCGAACAGAAGCGCAAACCTGGTTTTCTCGTTGTCCATGGGATCCTCCCCCTCGATTCTATCTTGTCGGCTTGCCGACGTCGACGACGATTTGGGATCGTCCGACTGCTGCCCTTGATTTCTGCCCGATCTTCCTGCTACCGTGCCTATCCCGACGAGGCGCTCAACAAGAGCGGCGTCGCATCTGCGAAGCCGAGGAGCGGGAGGCCGATTTGCCGAATCCGATTCGAACGGACGGGAGCAATCGCTTTGCGAGGGATTCGATTGCCCGGCGCTATCCCTCGATAGTCGATGAGATGATCCGGGATGGCCCCGATCTTCCGCCCGCCGCGACCCGCGAGCTCACGCTCCTGCGCGATGAGCTCAAGGATGGGGCCCCCTTGCGGCTCTTCGCGCCTCCCGCCCCGGATTATGATGTGTGGAGCCGGCTGTTCACCCGCTACGCGGAGGACAGGTGGCTCGACACGGAGTGGTTCTTCGGGGACCACCTCTTCTTCCGGCGCATCCTCCAGGCGGTGCGGTGGTGGGAGATCGGCGTCGACCCTTTCGCGGGGGCAAAGGAGGCCGAGAATCGAAGCCCACGGCTCGCCGACCTCATGGCGGAGGTGGCCGGAGCCGCCCGGCGAGTTCCCGCGGAACGCCTCACCGCTCTCCTTGAGCTCTCCCTCTGGGGAAACCGAGCCGACCTCAGCAACCCCGAGGGAGCCAGAATGGGCATCGGGGACCCCGGCGAGCGGGACTCGCGCCTCGTCATCGACGAGCGCGGCGAGGCGCTCCGCCGGCTGCCGGCGGATGGAGGCGAGGTGAGCATCGTCACAGACAACTGCGGGATCGAGCTGGCGGTGGATCTCTCGCTCGCCGACGCACTCATCGCGCTGCGGCATGCGCCCGTCTACCTGCACCTCAAGATGCATCCGACCTATGTGAGCGATGCCACCGCTTTCGATGTGCGCGCGATGATCGCGCTCTTTCGCTCCGGCGTCGCGGGCAGGGAGGCCGCCGCGCTCGGCGGGCGTCTCGCGGCCTCCCTGCGCGAAGGGAGCCTGCGGCTCGCGCCCGATCTCTACTGGAACCTCCCCTGCTGGCTCTCGGAGGCTCCCCCGCGCATCGCTCGCCTTCTCGAGCGCTCGCTCTTGGTGATCCTCAAGGGCGATGCGAACTACCGCCGTTTGGTTCGAGACACCGATTGGGCGCCGGGAACCCCGCTCGCCGACGCGGTATCGCTCTGGGCGCCGACGTCGCCCTCCTCCCGGCTCCCGCCGATTCTCGCGCTCCGCGCCCTGAAAAGCGATCCCCTTCCGGGAATCGAGCCCGACCTCGCCAAGCGGCTCGATCGAGCCGATCCGGCATGGCGCACGAATGCCCGCTTCGGGATCGCGCAGCTGTGCAGAAGCGGCGGGTGAGGGCCGCGGTCGCAGCCCCCGGAGCAGCCTGATGCGAGGCGGTGGCGCCCGCCCGGCAGGGAGCGCCGCTTCGCGCCGGGCGAAGGCGACAACCTACGTCGGAAGCGGGGCGAAGAGCCTGTCGCATCGGCCCGGCTCGCATGACCTCGAGCTTCACGAAGGACCCTTCGCCTACCTCGACAGCTACTTCGGCGGGAGCGACTTCCTCGGCGAAGAGGTGGTCTACTACGAGAGCGAGCCGATCTGGGCGATGAACTACTACGGGCGCATCCTCGAGCCTGAGCGGATCACCGCCGCGGAGGCGGGAGGGATCATCAAGGAGAGCCTCTCGAAGATGTACCGCGAGGGGCGCTTCCTCGGGGGCTTCACCCACGCGACGGCGAGGGGAACCTACTTCGACACGAGCGAAGGCGTCCCCGCCTCCTTCACCGGAAAGGAATGGATCGAGCGCGAAGGAGTGAGGGTCTACGAGCTCGTCTACCATGGAGGACTGATCAGGGCGTAGATCGGGTGCCGGCGCGCGGGGACAGCCCTCGCGCCGGGAGCTCCCGCTCGAAGGGCGCGAGAACCCGGTCGAGCACCCCCTGCAGATAGGAGATCGCGACCCCGTAGTTCGTGATAGGGATCCCGGCGGCCTTCGCGCGCTCCACGTTCGCCATCATCATCCCTCGGGTGATCATGCAGCCCCCGCAGTGGATGATGAGGTCGTAGGGCGCGAGATCGCCCGGCAGCTCTCCCGAGCAGAAGTCGAAGCGAGGGTCGCGCCCGGTGTAGTTCTTGAGCCAGCGCGGGATCTTAACGCGCCCGATGTCGTCGCAGTTGGCGTGGTGGGCGCAGGACTCGGCGAGGAGCACCCGGCTCGCATCGGTAAGGTCGTCGATCGCGGTCACGTTCTCCGCAAAGAGGGCGAGATCCCCCTTCAGGCGCGAGAAGAGGATCGAGAAGGTGGTGAGGGGGACTGCGGGTGGCAGGGAGCCGGCCGCCTTCAAAACGACCTGCGAATCCGTGATCGCGAGATCGGGGGGTTGAGCGAGGCGGCTCGTTACCCAGTCGAGCTCGCGCTCCTTCACGATGATCGCCGCGGCGTCGGCGTCGAGGACCTCGCGGATCGCCTGGACCTGGGGGAGGATGAGCCTCCCCTTCGGGGCCTCGAGGTCGACCGGAACGATGAGGAGGATGAGGCGGTACTCCCGCACGAAGTCCTGGAGAAGGGTGCGCTCGGCGCGCGCAACCTCGGTGAGGCGCTTCACGATGCCGGCTTTGAGCTGCGCGATCCCCTCTCCCGTGAGGCTCGATACCCGGTAGAAGGGAAGCGCAAGGCGCCGCGCCTCCTCGACGAGGGAGCCCTCCGCCGCGGCGCCGGTGGTCGCTTCGGCGCTGCCATTTTCGGCGTCCGCGAAGGTCGCGACGAGAATGGCGCGCCGGGCGTTCTCGCGGAGGTAGGCCGCCTCCTCCTCGTCCCCGCGCCCGTGCGGCGCGACGAGCAACAGGAGATCGGCACCGGCGGCGGCGCGCCGCGCTCGCTCCACCCGCTTCGCGCCCAGCTCCCCCTCATCGTCGGTGCCCGCGGTGTCGACGAAGATCACCGGTCCGAAGGGCAGAAGCTCTACCCCCCGCGCCACCGGGTCCGTCGTGGTGCCGGGGGTGGCGGAAACAATCGAGAGGGGCAGCCCGGTGATGGCGTTCACCAGGGAGGACTTGCCGCTGTTTCGCCTTCCCACCAGGGCGACGTGGGGGCGGAGCCCCTTCGAGGGTGTTGCGCTCATGGCTGCCTCCGAATCATGTCGATGGCTTCGGCGTTCCGCTCCCGGATGGCCCGATAGAGCGCTTCGTCATAGCCGAGGCGGGTGAGGCTCTCGGCCGCGAAGAGGGCGGCCGCGTCCTTACGCGAGAATCCGCAGAACGAGACGAGGTAATCCTCGAGACCCTTTCCCTCCTCGGCGGCGCGCGCCGCAAGGCGCTCGCAGGTCTCGTAGCCGAGCAGGGGCAGCAGGGCGACCAGCTCCGCCTGCGAGCGGGAAAGGTTCGCCGCGCAGCGCGCCTCATCCACCTCGAGCTCCCCGGCGTAGCGCTCGAGCGCCGGCACAAGCCGGGAAAGGAGCGAGAGGCTCTCCCAGATGGTGTAGGAGAGCATCGGAGCAAAGGCGTTCAGCTGAAGCTCCGATGCGAAGGCAAGGCGCTCGATCAGCCCCTGGTTTGCGAGGATCCGCTCGGCGATCTGGACCGCGGCCTCGGCAACAACCGGGTTCACCTTGCCCGGCATGATCGAGGAGCCGCGGACAACCTTCGGGAGGATGAGCTCGCCGAAGCCGGTGAGCGGCCCGGAGGCGAGGAGGCGCCAGTCGTTCGCCATCCTCCGCAGGTTTCCCGCGGCGATCGAGACGGCCCCCATCGCCTCAACCACCTGATCCCAGTTGGAGGTCGCCTCGACCAGGTCGTCGGCGCGGCTCACCGGAAAGGGGGTGAGCCTCTGGAGCTGGGTGACGACGCGAAGAACGTAGCTCCTCGGGGCGCCGAGACCGCTTCCGACCGCGGTCCCGCCGAGGTTGACCTCCTTCAGGCGTTCGCGCGCCTTGAAGATCCGCCACCGGTCGCGCTGCACGGCGCAGGCCCAGGTGGTGAACTGCTTTGCGACGGGAAGAACGGTCGCGTCGCGAAGCTGGGTCCGAGCCGTCGCAAGCACCCCCGCGTAGCGCCGCTCCTTCTCCTGGAGGCGCTCCTGGAGCTCCGCGAGGCTCTCCTCGAGGGGAAAGAGCATCGCGAGCATCATAAGCCTCACTGCGGTCGGCACGACATCGTTGGTCGACTGGTGGAGGTTCACGTGGAGGAAGGGGTCGACCGCGAGCCCGCTCGCTCGGGAGGCGAGCGAGGCGATCGCCTCGTTCAGGTTCATGTTGAAGGCGGTCCCCGCCCCCCCCTGGAAGGGGTCCAGCGGGAAAAGGGCCGCCAAGTCCTCGTCGGCGAGGGCGCGGAGCTCGGCGATCGCCGCAAGGATTGCATCGGCGACCGCCTCGTCGAGCGCGGCAAGCTCACGGTTGGTCTCAGCGCAGGCCTGCTTCACGAGAAGCCCCGCCTCGATGAGCTCGCGCGGCATGCCGTAGCCCGAGAAGCGATAGAGCTCGCGCGCCCTGTCGGTCTCCCGGCCCAAGCTCATGGCTCGCTCTCCTCGGCGGGCTCGAGCGCCGACTTCACCACCACCCCGGATAGGCGCCCGAGCTGACCGGCCATGGCGCCGAGCTCCTCGACCGTCGCATGGACGATGAGGGCGATGACGGCCACCCTATTCTCCTCGAGGTGAGGCAACCCAAGCCTCCCCTGGATGATCTCGGCATGGCGGCCCAGGATCTCCTGGATCCTCGCTGCGCTTGCCGCCCGATTTCGGACGATGATTCCGACGAAGCCGTAGCGTCTCATTCGACTGGCGCCTCCCGACGGCGGCCCCAGTGCGGGGCGTCGCCCCACGCGTTGAGGCCGACCTCTCTCCCCGCCGTGGCGACTCGGTCGGCGAGACAGCCCAGGCAGGCCCCTTCCGCGTCGTCGAGGCAGGGCTTTCCGTCGTAGAGCTGGTAGCTCTTTCGCACCCGGGCAGGGGTAACCAAGGGCATCACGATGTTCGCCCCGAAGCGCACCCCCCACTCCCTCCCGAAGGGGTGAATCGTCTGGAGCGCCGTGGTCGCCGCGATGTTCACATCCTTCAGGGCGAGACGCGCCGCTGCGATCATCTTGAGCGACAGAAGAAACTGCTCGCGCCGCCGCAGCGAGAAGGTCGCGGCGTAGCCGGCCATCGGGGTGTCGCCGTGGGGGATGTAGGGCCCCATCCCGACCATGTCGATGCGGCGGTCGCGGAAGAAGAGGATGTCGCGCGCGAGGTCGTCGATCGTTTGTCCGGGAAGCCCGATCATCACCCCCGTGCCGACGAGGTAGCCGAGATCGCTCAGGGTATCGATGCAGTCGACCCGCTCCTCGTAACGCTGCCTCGCCGGATGAAGGCGGGCGAAGAGCTCGGGCGAGCTCGTCTCGATGCGGAGGAGATAGCGGTGGGCGCCTGCCTCGCGCAGGCGCTCGTAGACCTCGCGGCTCTGCTCTCCCACGCACAGGCTCAAGCCCAGCCCATCAGGAAGCGCGGGGCTGCGAGTCTCCCGCTTGATCCGCCGGATCACCCGCTCAAGGCCGGCGATGAAGGGCTCGTCCCGCCTCTCGCCCGACTGAAGCATGAGCGAGCCGTATCCGGCCTCGGCGCAGCGGAGGGCGACACCAACCATCTCCTCCTCGCTCAAGGAGTAGCGCTCCAGGCGGGTGTTGCTCCTCCGGATCCCGCAGTACAGGCAGTCGCTCCGGCAGCGGTTGGAGAACTCCAACAGCCCCCGGTAGTAGACCTTCGTCCCCACCTCCCGCTCGGCCATCGCGAAGGCCGCCTCGCGGATCGCATCGATGTCGGCGCCAACCTGAGCGCTCAGGATGGCGACCAGGTCATCGTGGGTAAGCTCTTCCTTCGCAAGGATCTCTTTCAGGCTCGTGGCGCTCCTCCTCTTTCTACAGGTAGAGATCGCGCTCGCCTGCGA
>DAHVAK010000253.1 GCA_027314665.1 Spirochaetales bacterium | reverse complement strand
TGTCGCCAATTTGGCCTAGCCTCACCCACTCCCACCCCGCCGGCAGCTCGTATGGCACTTCCTCCGGCCTGATCTCCGGCAGGGGTTTCCGTGCCTTGATCTTCCCTTCATTCACGAGGCGGCGCCTCTCCGCCTCGATCTGCGCCAGGAGCTCGCTCGCGGGCGGGTCAGTCGGATCCTGCGGCACGAGCCTGCCCTGCATGGCAAGGGTCAGGATGAGCTCGCGCAAGCGCTTCATCCCGTCGGGCGCGGCGAAGGCAGCGTCGAAGTAACGCTCGAGGAGCTCCATCAGCCCTTGCCTCGACCGTGCGACGAGAGGGCCGCCGCCAATTCCTCTTTGAGCGCCGACTGTGCCGCGTCGAGCCGGCGGAGGATCTCCTGGTACTCGCGCAGGAGCTCGTCGGGATTGCGATGGTTCACCTCGACCTCGTGGGGATTCTTCGAGTCGAGGTTGTAGTTGCGCGCAGCGATCTCCTTCGCGGAAACCTTCCAGGCGAGCTCTCCGGTCTTTCGTGCCTTTCGCGTAGAACCGCCCCACCACGCCTTCTCCCGATCGAACTCGCCTATGGTGAGGGGCTTGGAGCGGGAGTAGGACTTGTAGCCCTCCGGGTAGGGATGCTCGAAGAACCACACCTCTTTCGTCGGGCCGCCCTTTTCGAGGAAGAGGATGTTTGTGGCGATACCGGTGTAGGGGCTGAACACCCCCTTGGGCAGCCGCACGATGGTGTGGAGGTTGAACTCCTCCAGAAGCTCCCGTTTGATGGTGGTCTTTACCCCCTCACCGAAGAGAAAGCCGTCGGGGAGGACCACCGCCGCGCGCCCGGTGTCGTGCTTGAGGAGGTGCATGATGAGGGCCATGAAGAGGTCCGCAGTCTCGCGGGTCTGGTACTTGCGCGGGAAGTTGTCCTCGATCCCGTCCTCCTCCATCCCGCCGAAGGGCGGGTTGGTAACCACGATGTCGACGCGGTCCTTAGGGCCGTAGTCCTTGAGCGGGCGGCGCAGGGTGTTGTCGTGCTGGATGTTTTTCGGCACGTCGATGCCGTGGAGCATCATGTTCGTCATCGCGAGCATGTAGGGCAGGGGCTTCTTCTCGACCCCGTGGATGGACTCCTGGATGGCGCTCCGATCCTCGGAGGTCTTTTCCTGCTTCTTCAAGCGCTCGATGGCGCAGGTGAGGAAGCCGCCGGTGCCGCAGGCCGGGTCGAGAATGGATTCGCCGAGGCGCGGATCGAGGATGTCCACCATGAACTGGGTGACGGCGCGCGGGGTGTAGTACTCGCCTGCGTTTCCCGCGGACTGCAGGTCGGAGAGAATCTTCTCGTAGATGTCGTTGAAGAGGTGGCGGTCGCTCGACGAGTTGAAATCAACATCCTTTTCGATCGAGTTGATGACCTGCCGCAGGAGGGTGCCGGACTTCATGTAGTTGTAGGCATCCTCGAACACCGAGCCGACCACCTTCCCCAGCTGCGATACCCCGGCGGTGGTCGCGAGCTTCTTCAATGCCGGAAAGAGATCGTTGTTGACGAAATCGATGAGCTCCTCGCCCGTCATTCCCTCGGGGTTCTTGGCCCAGGAGGACCAGCGGAAGCGGCTCGGGAGCGGAGAGCGGTAATTTGTGGCGGTGACCCGCCACTCCTCCTCCTTGTCGTCGAAGATCTTCAAGAATAGCAGCCAAACGAGCTGGCTGATGCGTTGGGCGTCGCCGTCGACGCCGACATCCTTTCGCATGATGTCCTGGATGCTCTTGATCAAGGTTGCAATAGGCATAGCGAGTCTGTCTCCGGACTTCGGTGTTCAAGCGCTGTAGAGCGCCTGCTCGAGCTCGTGTAGAGCTTTTCGGTAGCTATCCAGCCCTCCAAAGGCGCGGATGATTTCGACGGGGGTGCCGAGCGCGGTGAAGGGCGCGATGGTGAGCACCTGCGTCTCCTCGATGCTCCCGACGCCCTCATCGGCGTACTTGTCGAGGAGGATCCCGAGCACCTCGCGGGCCTTCTCGCCGTATTTCGCGAAGTAGTTGCGCTTGCGCACCTGCTCCGCACGCTCTCTGCGGGTCAGCGGCGGCATGCCCCAGGCCACATGGCACACGAGATCGAAGGGATCGCAATCACGCCCGATCTCCTCGGCGAGCGCCTCGAAGAAGACGCCCTTTTCGGCCAGCTCCTCGACGATCGCCTGCTTTCGGTCCGCGCCGCTCCAGCGGCCCAAAAACTCGTCGAGCGACGCGAACTCCCCCGACAGGGCCTTGCGGGTGTAGTCCGTAAGGGACTCCGTAATGAGCCTGCCGCTCGCGTCGAAGTATTGCACCCGCTCGGCGGCCACCTTCACCTCGACGTTGGCGACGACATAGCGTCGAACGCGGGAGGCGTGATCGTCGCCGCCCCCATCGTCGACGTCACCCCCCCAGTCGGTACCCTCCCCTCCGGGCGGATAGGGCACGGCGTCGGCATCTTCGTCCCCGGACTCCTCCGGGGGCACCGGGGAGTCGCCGGGCTTTGGCTCATAGATCTGCACGGGGTCGCCGTCGAACGCGGGATCGGCGAAAAGCTCGGTGGCCTTCTTGAAGTCCATGATGGTGAAGTAGTACTTGTCGTAGTCCTCGTTGATCCGGGTCCCTCGCCCGATGATCTGCTTGAACTCGGTCATCGACTGGATCCCCTGATCGAGGACGATGAGCTTGCAGGTCTGCGCATCGACGCCGGTGGTCATCAGCTTCGAGGTCGTGGCGATGACGGGATAGCGGCTCTCGGGGAAGATGAAGTTGTCGAGCTCCGCCTTCCCCTCGTCGCTATCGCCGGTGATCCGCATGACGTACCTGCTGTTTTGCCCCGCAAGGTCGCTGTTTTCGTTCACGAGGGCCTGCCGCATCCGTTCGGCGTGATCGATGTTCTCGCAGAAGACGATCGTCTTGTCAAAGCGATTGGTCTGTCGTAGGAACTCGCTGATCTTTCGAGCGA
>DAHVAK010000252.1 GCA_027314665.1 Spirochaetales bacterium | reverse complement strand
GGCGAGGGGGATGAGGGCGAGGGCGAGGTCGTCCTGAGAGAGCACCTCGACGACGCGGAGGTACTGCGCGAGCGAGAGGCCGAGGCCCCCATACTCCTCGCCGATGAGCATTCCGAAGAGCCCGAGCTCCTTCAACCCCTTCCACAGCGCGGGAGGTGGCTCGCCGAGCTTCTCGAGCTCGCGCGGCGGGTAGTCCTTGATGAGCTCGCGATAGCCGGCAAGCAGGCGCTCGACGCGCTCCTGCTTTGCCGGATCGACGGGAGGATCGGGAAGGCGGTAGCCGCGCGGCAGCCCGCCCAAGTAGAGGTGCTCGAGAAGACCGTAGGTTGCCATGCTACCTCCCCCGCCGGGTGCGAGCGGCGCGCGAGGGGCCGCCGGCCGACCGGCGCGCGGGCGG
This sequence comes from Spirochaetales bacterium, assembly GCA_027314665.1. Lineage (GTDB taxonomy): Bacteria > Spirochaetota > Spirochaetia > DAHUYW01 > DAHUYW01 > DAHUYW01. The sequence goes on along the minus strand of DAHVAK010000252.1, from coordinate 4,622 downwards.
GGCGCCGAGCGCCGATGCGGCAGGCTGGGGCGTCGTGCGTTCCCGAGGGCCGGCCGCAGGCGAGGCGGTGGCGGGGCGTTTCGCTCCTCGGGGCTCCCGCTCCTCCGACCTCATCGAGGCCTGCCCGTAGAAGCTGTCTCCCTCCTGCGCCATCCGTGCGAGCAGGGCCGAGGGCGCGAAGCGCTCGCCGGCGCTCTCGCGAAACCTCTCGAGTCGCTCGACGACCCGCGCCGGACCGCAGTCGTCGGCGTAGCGCAGAATCCCGCCGCGGAAGGGCGGGAAGCCGATCCCGAGGATGAGGGCCATGTCGAGGTAGTCGGGCCGCTCGACGATCCCCTCCTCGAGACAGCGGGAGGCTTCGTTCACCATCGCGAAGAGCAGGCGGTCGCGGATCTCCTCGGCGCCCATCCGAGGCCTCTTCGCAGGGAAGAGGGCGCGCACCGCGCCGTTGGGCCGTTTCCGCTTTCCTGCGTACAGGTAGAAGCCGGCGCCCCCCTTGCGCCCGAGGAGGTGCTTCTCCTCGGTGAGGGTGCCGAGCGCCTTCGGCAGGGGAATCCGCTCGCCGTAGGCCGCGGAAAGCACCTTCGCCACCTCGAAGGCGATGTCGTTCCCCACCTCGTCGATGAGGGTGAAGGGACCCATCGGCATGCCGAACTCCTCAAGGATGCGGTCGATGAGCAGAAAATCCACCCCCTGCTCGAAGAGGAGTACCGCCTCGCCGAGGTAGGCGAGGAGGACGCGGTTGACCAGGAAGCCCGGGCGATCGCGGACGACTATTGGGCTCTTGCCGAGACGTTTTGCGAGGGCGACGAGCGCAGTCACGGTCTCAGGCGAGGTGCGCTCGCCGGGGACGATCTCGACCAGCGGCATGCGGTTCACCGGGTTGAAGAAATGCATGCCCGCAAAGCGCTCCGGGCGCTCGAGCCCCTTCGCGATCTCGCTCACCGAAAGGGAGGAGGTGTTGGTCGCGATCAGGGCGTCGGGGCGGAGATGCTTCTCAAGCTCCGACAGGGCCTCCCGCTTCACCGTCACCCTTTCGACGATTGCCTCGATGACCACGTCGAGCGAGGAAAAGCCGGAGAAGTCGATCGTCCCGCTGATGCGGTGCATCGCAAGATCGGCTGCGCGCGCCTCCAGGCGCTTTCGCTTGACCAGCTCGCCGAAGGCGAGCGAGGCCGACGAGAAGCCCTTCGCGACGGCCTCCCAGGCGATGTCCTTCATGCGAACGGGGATCCGGTTGGAGGCGAAGAGCCAGGCAATCCCGCCCCCCATGACCCCGGCTCCGAGAACGCCGGCGGCGGCGATGGTTCGCGCCGGCTTGCCGTTGGGAAAGGGTCTCGCGCCCGCGGGCAAGGAGCTTGCGCTCGCGGAGGAGGGGCCTTCGTGCCCCTTCTTCAGGCCCGTGGAGGCGGCGAGCCCCTTCCCGGTCTCCTTCTTCAAGGCCTCGCCCGTGAAGAAGAGCCTCAAGAGGTTTCTGCTCACCTGGCCAGGATGGAGGGCGGCGAAGGCGCTCCGCTCCGCTGCAAGCCCCCGCTCAAGGGCGCGGCGGTCGGCAGTGCGGGCCGGTGCCTCCTTGCCTCGCGCGCGGTAGGTGCGCCGGATCACCTCGATTGCGGCGAATGGGGCGGGGTAGTGGCGTCCGCTGCGCTTTCGCACCTCGGCCCGAGCCCTGCCGTAGAGGATGGCTCTCCCGACGGGGTTGCCTTCGAGGAGAAAGGCGCCGCGCGCCCTGCGCCGTGCGGGACGCGCGCCGCCGACGGCAAGCACCCCCTCCAGGAAGCCTACGCTCTTTTCCGCGAGAAACTCCTTGGGAAAAAGGGCATCGACAAGACCGATCCGCAAGGCGCTCTTCGCGTCGACGGGCTTGCCGGCGAGAATCATCTTCAAGGCCTGCTGGGCGCCGACGAGGCGCGGGAGGCGCTGAGTGCCTCCGAAGCCCGGAATGATCCCGAGGCTCACTTCGGGAAGGCCGAGCCGGGTCTTCGCGTCGTCGGTGGCGATCCGGTAGGTGCATGCGAGGGCCAGCTCGAGCCCGCCCCCAAGGCAGACCCCGTCGATGAGGCAGAGTGTCGGACAGGGGAGTGCCTCGATTCGATTCATGACCTCCTGACCGAGGGCGAGCTTTTCCTCGGTTTGCGGGCCGCGCGGGAGGGAGGATATCTCGCCGACGTCGGCGCCGGCGAGGAAACAGCCGGGTTTCGCGCTGTCGAAGATGAGGGCCTGCACCGGCGCAGCAGGTTGGGAGCCGTTGCGCCCAGCGGCATCGGTGCCCCCACCCGGCGCAAGCCGATCGAGGGCATCGACGACCTCCGTGAGGAGCTCGCTCGTGAGGAGGTTGACCTTGCTCTGCGGCTGATCGAAGGTGATGCGGGCCCAGCCGCGCTGGTCGACCGAGAGATGAAGCCCTTCCGCCATCATGCCACCTCCAGGGCGAGGGCCGCCCCCTGCCCGCCGCCGACGCAGAGCGTCGCGAGCCCAGTCTGCAGTTTCCGCCGCCTCATCTCCTTGAGGAGGTGGATGACGAGACGGGTTCCGGTCATGCCGACCGGATGGCCAAGGGCGATCGCGCCGCCGGCGACGTTGAGCCGGTCGCGGGGCATCTCGCCGAGCGCCTTCTCCCGCCCGAGGTAGGTGCGCGCGAAGGCATCGGAGGCGAAGGCGCGCTCGTTGGCGATGACCTGCGCGGCGAAGGCCTCGTTGAGCTCGATGAGCTCGATGTCCTTCATGGTCATCTTCGCCTTGGCGAGAAGCTTCGCAGTTGCGTAGACCGGTCCGAGACCCATTCGCTCCGGCTCGAGGCTGGCATAGGCGTACTCGCGCAGATAGCCGAGCGGCTCTCGCCCCAGCTCCTTCGCGCGCTCCTCGCTCATGAGCAGGACCGCCGCGGCCCCGTCGGTGATCGGACAGGAGTTGCCGATGGTGACGGTTCCGTTGTGCCGCTCGAAGTAGGGGGCGAGCCTCGCGAGCGCCTCGAGGGTTTGGTTTTCGCGCGGCCCCTGATCGACGGCGAACATCTCGCAGCGAGCGCCTCCGATGGGGATGGGGACGATTTCCTCGGACATGGCGCCGGATGCGATCGAGGCGACCGTGCGCTGGTGGCTCAGCAGGGCGTAGGCGTCCTGCTCCTCGCGGGTAACGTGGAACTCGCGGGCGAGAATCTCGGCGGTCTTGCCCATGATCAGACCGGAGACCGGATCGGTGAGCCCAAGGGTAAGCGCGATCACCGGTTTCAGGTAGCGCGCCTTGAAACCGGCAAGCGCCGCGATCCGCTGCGGGAGGCTCTTCGCCCGCGCGAGGCCGGTGAGGTAGCCGGTCATCCCCGGATCGAAGAGGAGCGGGATGTTGCTCATCGACTCGGTCCCTCCTGCGACGATGACGCCCGCCTCCTCGAGCAGGATCTTGGATGCGGCCGTCGTGATCGCATCCATGCCGGAGGCGCAGTTGCGGTTCACGGTGTAGGCAGGGATGCGGTTCGGCAGGCCCGCCTTCAGGGCGATCACCCGGGCGATGTTGGCCGCGTGAGGTGGCTGCGCAACGTTTCCGAAAACCACCTCGTCGATGGCAAGCGGATCGGCGTCCGCACGGGCGAGCAGCTCGGTGAGGGCGAAGGCGCCCAGGTCGTCGGCCTGGACGGCTGCGAGCTTTCCGCCCGCCTTCGCCATCGGGGTGCGCACGCCTTCCACAATCGCGATTCGTTTCTTCATCAGCGGTGCTCCTATTCTCGATACATCTCTTCGATGAGTTCCTTGAACTTCTCTTCCACGAGGTGGCGCCTGATCTTGAGGGAGGGGGTGAGCTCTCCGCCGTCGATCGATATGCGGTTCGGCACCACCTTGAAGCGGCGTATCTGCTCCCAGTGGTTCAGAGCGCGATTCACCTCTCGAATGTGCTCCTCGATCTCCATTCGGAAGATGCCGCCCTTGAGGAAGTCCTCGACCCTCTGGGCTCGAGCGCCGACCTCGTCCATGCGAAGGGCGACCTCCTCGAAATCGGGAAAAACGAGACAGGTCAGGTACTTTCGCTCGTCGGCTATGACGAGCGCCATGTCGATGAGCCGGCATCGGCAAAGGGCCTGCTCGATCGGCACGGGGCTCACGTACTCGCCGGTCGAGGTCTTGAACAGCTCTTTCTTGCGTCCGGTGATCGTGAGGTAGCCCTCGGCGTCGAGGCTGCCGAGGTCGCCGGTGTGCAGCCATCCCTCGCCATCGATCACGCCCTGGGTCGCAGCGGGATCGCGGTGGTAGGCGCGCATGACGTTCGGCCCCCGGGCGAGGATCTCCCCATCCTCGGCGACGCGGATCTCGACGCCGGGGAAGGCCATGCCGACCGTGCCGACGCGGTTCGCCCCGGGGCAGTTGGAGGCGATGACCGGAGAGGCTTCGGTGAGGCCGTAGCCTTCGTAGAGGGGGAGGCCGATGTTGGCGAAGAAGCGGCCCATCTCCTTCGAGAGGGGAGCCCCCCCGGAGATGACCGCGCGGAAGCGCCCTCCCATCGCCGAGCGCAACTTGCGGTAGACCAGCAGATCGGCAAGAAGCCCGACCGGTCCGCGCCCCGCGGACCCCGCGGGTCTGCGCTCGGCCCGCAGGAAGGCGGCACGGGCGACTGCCCCCTTTGCGCCGCGC
>DAHVAK010000248.1 GCA_027314665.1 Spirochaetales bacterium | reverse complement strand
AAGGCGACCGTGTTGTACCAGCCTGCGGTGCCGGGGCGCTTCTCGCTGCCCTCCTTTTCAAAGGCGATCCCGCAGGTCTCGGCCCCGTAGCCGAAGGCGGCCACGATGCGCGACGCGAGCCCGTAGCCGGTCGAGGAGCCGACGACGAGGACCTTCTTGGGCCCCCCTGGGAGCTTTCCTTTCGACCTCACGTACTCGACCTGACGGCGCACCTCGACCGCACAGCCCACCGGGTGAGCGTTCATGAAGATGTTGTTGCGAAACTTGGGCTGGATAACCATCGATCAACCTACTCCCGCTCCTCGATCGGCACGTACTCGCGAACCTCCGGGCCGGTGTAGAGGCTCTCCGGTCGGAAGATGCGGTTGCCCACCCGCTGCTCGAGAACGTGGGCGAGCCACCCGGAAACCCGAGCTATCGCGAATACCGGTGTGAAGAGCTGCTTCGGAATGCCGAGCAGACTGTACACTGCCCCGGAGAAGAAGTCAACGTTGGGGTAGATCGGCTTGCCGCTGGTCTCCATGCGGGCACGGAAGACGCGCTCCACCTCCTTCAAAATGTCATAGTAGCGGGAATCTCCCTTCTTCTCGGAGAGGGTTCGCAGCATGCTCTCGATCGTGTTGGCCCGCGGGTCTTTGACCCTGTACTCGCGGTGTCCCATCCCCATGATCTTCTTGTGATTGTCGAGGGCGTCGTTCACCCACTTCCCGACATTTGCCTTCGTGCCGATCTCCTCGACCATCGCCATCACCCGCTCGTTTGCCCCGCCGTGGAGCGAGCCGTACAGTGCGCCCATCGCGGCGGAGATGCTCGAATAGCAGGTCGAGAGGGTCGAGGCGACGACGCGCGCGGTGAAGGTCGAGGCGTTGAAACCGTGCTCCGCGTGCAGGACCAGGCACTTGTCCATGATCTCTCCCTCGTAGGGCTCCGGCTCCACGCCGCGCAGCATATAGAGGAAGTTCGCCCCATGCGAGAGGTCCATGCGAGGCGACACGAACGCTTCGCCGTCGCGCAGGCGTTTGTACGCGGCGACGACCGTTGCGATCTGCGCGACCTGGTGGAGCGTCTGGCGGCAGTTGCAGCTCGCCGAGTGCTGGATTCTGTGCTCCACATAGCCGCTTAGGTACGCCATGACCGACTGGAGAAGCTCCATGGGATGCGCCCCAATCGGAAAGGAGCGCACCATCTCGATGATCGGGGCGGAAATCCCGCGGCTCGCCCGCATCGTCCTTCGAAACGCCTCCATCTCGCTTGAGTTCGGCAACTTCTCGTAGAGAAGGAGGTAGGTCGCCTCCTCGAAATCCGAATACTCCGCAAGCTCCTCAATGGAAAATCCGCGATAGGTCAGTCTCCCGGCCTGGCCGTCGATGCGCGAGATGGCGCTCTCCCCGGCGATGATCCCCTCGAGTCCCTTGGCGTATGCAACCTCAGCCATCTTCCATCCTCCGTTCGTTGTGGTTTCACGTCTTAGGCGCCGCCGACCTCGTCCCTGTCACCGCAAGGGGAGGAGCGTGGATTGCCCGCTTGTCTACGGCAAGCGCCGCCTCGCGCACGACCTCGGTGAGGGTCGGATGAGCGTGCACCGTGCGCGCGATGTCCTCGGCGCTGCCGCCGAACTCCATGACCGTCACCGCCTCCGAGATCAAATCGGAAGCCCAGGGACCCAGGATGTGGACCCCGAGGACACGATCGCTCGTCGCATCGGCGAGAATCTTCACGAAGCCGTCGGTGCTCTCCGCGGCGAGGGCGCGCCCGTTCGCGCGGAAATAGAACTCTCCGGAGCGGTAGGTGATTCCCTGCGAGGTGAGCTGCTCCTCGCTCTTGCCGACCGTGGCCGCTTCGGGCCAGGTGTAGACCACCCCCGGTATGGTCGAGTAGCTCACGTGCCCCGCTCTTCCGGCGATGAGCTCCGCAACCGCGATGCCCTCATCCTCCGCCTTGTGGGCAAGCATGGGGCCTGCGATGACATCCCCGATCGCGTAGACGCCGGGAAGGCTCGTGCGGAAGCCCTCGTCGACCGCAATGCGTCCGCGCTCGTCGAGCTTCACCCCCGCCTCGGCAAGCCCGAGTCCCTCGGTGTAGGGCTTTCGCCCTACCGCCACGAGGATCTTGGTGCCCTCGAAGGCGAGTTCCTTGCCCGTCGCGTCAATCCCCGAAAGCACGACGCCCTTGCGGCTCTTCGCCACCCCCTGCACCTTCGTGGCGAGCGCGATGCTCATCCCCTGTTTCTCGAGCAAGCGCGCGAGGCTGCGCGCAAGGCGCGCGTCCCAGCCAGGCAGGATCTGCGGCATCAGCTCGACGACCTGAACCTTCGCCCCAAGGCGGGCCCAGACGCTTCCAAGCTCCAGCCCTATGGCGCCCGCCCCGACGACGAGGAGCCGCTCGGGAACCTTTTCGAAGGAAAGGGCCTCCGTAGAGGAGAGGATGCTTTTCCCGTCAAAGGGGAGGTTCGAAAGCTCCACGGCCACGCTCCCCGTGGCGATGATGATCGATCGCGCCTCGAGCTCGACGGCCTGCGAGGGCTTCTCCGCGCCCGCCACCGGGAGAACCGTCACCCTCCCGGGGGCGACCAGCTGCCCGATGCCCCGGTAGGTCGCGATTCGGTTCCCCCTGAAGAGGGTGGCGACCCCGGAGGCCATTTGACGGACGATCTTCTCCTTTCGCTGCATCATCGCGGCGAGGTCGAGCCTCACCCCCTCGGCGAGGATGCCGTGCTCCTTGGCCTGGTGCCCCATCTTGTCGTAGAGCTCGCTTGAGTCGAGGAGAGCTTTCGAGGGGATGCATCCGATGTTGAGGCAGGTGCCGCCGAGGCTCTCCTCCTTCTCCACGACCGCCGTTGAGAGGCCCAGCTGGGCCGCGCGAATCGCGGCCACATAGCCTCCCGGCCCGGAGCCGATAACCACGAGATCGAATTTCTCTGCCGCCATCTCGCGCCTACACCTGGAGGAGGAGCCGCTCGGGACCCTCGATGAGCTGCTTGATGCGCACGAGGAAGCTCACCGCCCCCTGTCCGTCCACGATGCGGTGATCGTAGGTGAGGGCGACGTACATCATCGGGCGGATAACGATCGCGTCGTCCACCACGACCGGGCGCTTCTGGATGGTATGCATCCCAAGGATGGCGGACTGAGGGTAGTTCGGGATGGGAGTCGACAGCAGCGATCCGAAGACCCCGCCGTTGGTGATGGTGAAGGTTCCGCCCGCGAGGTCGTCGACGGTGAGACGCTTGTCGCGCGCCCTGACCGCCAGATCGGCGATCGTCCTTTCGATCTCGGCGAAGGAAAGGGCGTCGGCGTCTCGGACTGCCGGAACCACCAGCCCCCGCTCCGAGGCCACCGCGACGCCGATATCGTAGTAGTTGTTGTAGAGGATGCTCTCCCCGTCGATTTGCGCATTGACCGCGGGAAACTCCTGGAGTGCCGCGACCGAGGCCTTCACGAAGAAGGACATGAAGCCGAGCCGCGCCCCGTGGCGCTGCTCGAAGGGCTCCTTGTAGCGTGAGCGCAGCTCCATCACGGCCGACATATCAATCTCGTTGAAGGTCGTGAGGTGCGCCGCCTGCTGTTTCGCGCGGACGAGGTTTTCGGCAATCCGCTTTCGAATGGTGGTCATGGCAACGCGGCTCTGCCGCTCGGCGA
>DAHVAK010000246.1 GCA_027314665.1 Spirochaetales bacterium | reverse complement strand
TCGAGCTCGCGCAGGATCTCATCGTCCCACTCCATTCGCTCGATGTTGAAGAGCATGGTTCGCGAGGCGTTTGAGACGTCGGTGGCGTGCACCCTGCCGTGGGTAAGCTGCCACAGAAGCCAGCTGTCGACGGTTCCGAAGGCAAGCTCGCCGGCTTCCGCCCGCTCGCGGGAGCCGGGAACGTTGTCCAGGATCCAGCGTATCTTCGTCGCGGAGAAATAGGCGTCGAGCACCAGACCGGTCCGCTCGCGGATCGTCGCCGCGAGACCGCGCGAGGCGAGCTCCTCGCAGAGGGCCGCGGTCCGCCGGCACTGCCAGACGATGGCGCGGTAGATCGGCTTTCCGGTCGCTCGCTCCCAGACGATGGTGGTCTCGCGCTGATTGGTAATCCCGATCGCCTCGATCTCGTCGACCGAAACTCCCGACTTGCCGAGAACGTCGAAGATCACCTCCGACTGCGTGTTCCAGATCTCCTGGGCGTCATGCTCGACCCAGCCGGGCTGGGGATAGAGCTGCGTGAACTCGCGCTGGGCCGTGCCGACGATGTGCGTGTCGCGATCGAAAAGGATGGCTCGCGAGCTGGTCGTACCCTGGTCGAGGGCCAGGATGTAGGGCTTGCTCATGGGGCGAAGTATAACCCGCTCCGAGGTTGGGCGCTACTCTGCGACACCGCCCGCAGCGAGAACAACCGATCGCCTCGGGGCAGGGTCGAGGGCATCAGGGAAGATAAAGCGCGACCGGCATCCCGAGAAGAGAGGCGACCTTCCCCTCGACCCGTCGCCTCTCGGCGTCGATCTCCTCCGCGAGGCGGTCGCCCTCCTCCTTGAGGCGATCGAGGCCGAGGTTTCCGGTGGTCCCCGTCGAGGAGCGTCCAAGGATCGCGCTCTTCGCGTCCCGCGCGGCGAGCCGCTCGAGGTGGGTCCCGACCTCTCGGTAGGCGTCGCGGAAGCTCCATCCCTTCGCGACGAGCTCAAGGGCGGCGTCCGTGGCGTAGATCTCCGGGCGCAGTCCCTCGGCAAGCCGATCGGGGTTGACCGCGAGGCTCGTTACGGTGACCTCGGCCACCCGAATGCACAGCAGCACGATCGAGCAGCCCCGCAGGAAGGGCTCCTTGGTCTCCTGGAAGTCGCGATTGTAGCCGGAGGGCAGCGCGCGGATGATCGACTTCGCCTGAAGGGCGCAGGCGGAGAGGGTCGCGGACTTGGCGCGCAGCAGCTCGAGGGCGTCCGGATTCTTTTTCTGGGGCATGATGCTCGATCCCGAGCAGAGCTCGTCCGGGAGCGTGAAGTAGCCGAGCTCCGGCAGCGAGAAGAGAATCAGATCCTGGGCGAGCTTGCTCAAGGTGAGTCCGATCTGGTCGACCGCCTCCAGGATGATCGACTCGAGCTTGCCCCGGGAGTTGTTGGCGTAGAGGACGTTGTTCTGGACGCGGGAAAAGCCGAGGAGATCCGCCTCGAGCTCGCGGTCGAGCGGAAGCGGCACCCCGTAGCTCGCCGCCGAGCCGAGGGGAGACTGGTCGCAGAGGGGGTAGACGCTCCACAAATGCCGAAGATCGTCGAGGAGCTCCTCCGCGTAGGCCCCGGCCCACAGCCCCACCGAGGAGGGCATCGCGATCTGCAGGTGGGTGCGTCCGGGCATGGGAAGCTCGGCGTGAGCGGCAGCGAAGGCGCGCAGCGACTCCACCAGGCTCGCGAGACGGCGGGCGCCCTCGAAGAGAAAACCCTTCGCAAAGAGGCGAAGGGCGGTGAGCACCTGATCGTTTCGGGATCGACCGGTGTGAATCTTCTTTCCGGTCTCTCCCAGCCGTGCGGTGAGGCGATTCTCGATCGCCGTGTGGCAGTCCTCATCCTCGAGGGTGATGGGAAAGCGCCCGGCGGCGTGGTCCTCGACGATCGCGGCGAGCTCGCGGCGCAGGCCCACGAGCTCCGCCGGGGTGAGAATCCCTATTTTCGCGAGCATCGTCGCATGGGCAAGGCTTCCGGCGCAGTCCGCTGGGACGAGCCGCTCGTCCAGCTCGTAGTCGCGTCCCACCGTGAACTCTTCGACGAGCGCGTCGAGATCGTACCCCTTGTCCCAGAGCTTGCCCACGCTACCGCCCTTTTCGGCTCATCCGAGGGCGCCGATCTCGTCGCGCGAGAAGGCGTACTCGCTGTTGCAGTTGAAGCAGGTCAGCCGAAGGGGAAAGGGACCGTTTTCCTTGATGTCGTCGAGCTCGCTCGCCGGGAGCGCCGCAAGAAAGCGCTGGAAGCGGTCTCGATTGCAGCCGCAGGAGAACTCCACGGCTCGCGTTCCCATGTAGACCGGGTCGAGCTCGGCGAAATGGCTGCGCACGATCTTGCTCTGGGTCGCCCCCTCGGCGAAGAGCGCCCCAAGAGAGGGGAGCCCGTGCACGATCTCCTCCAAGCGCTCGACTGTGCGATCGAACTCCTCCGGCTCGAAGCCTTCCTCGTCACCGTCCGCGAGGACGCTCACCTTGTCGTCGAGAACGAGATAGTGGCGAGAGGTTGGCAGGGACTGAATGAGCAGCCCGCCGGCCCCGCTCACGAGCCCCTCCCGATCGAACTTGACCGAGAGGGCCATCGCGGTCGGGATCTGCTCGGAAAGGGCGTAGTAGCGAGTGAGATCCTGGGCAAGATTGCCGTGGAGAAGCTCGATGTGACCGGTGAAGGGGCCTTCCGCGCCTGCGGTGAAGCGCGTCACCGTGAGGCGTCCCGAACCGAAGAAGGGGGCGGTGTCGAAGCTTTCGAGCGGTGCCTCGATCGGGATCCGAGTGTTGTTGAGGTAGCCGCGGACCTCCCCTGAAGCCGAGCACTCCACGTGCAGCCCGCCGACCGGTCCATCGCACGAGAGCTGGAGGCTCACGCGCTCGTTGCCCGAAAGCCCGGTCGCGAAGAGCCCGGCGGCCATGTAGGCGTGACCGAGGATGAGGCTCTCCAGGATGCCGAGATCATGATTTGCCCTCATTTGATTGACCATCCAGGTCCCGTGGAGAACCGCCAGCCGAAACCGCCCCCGCGCGAGCAGGTAGCTGTCGATCCCGTCGCTCCCGATCGTATCGAGATGCGAGCGCAAGACCATGTCCTCGATTACCTTGAAGGTCATAGCGAGATAATCCTTTGCCTCCTGGGCTTTGTCAATCGTCCGGCATACGGCCGCGGCCCGTTCCGCCCCGGCGGCTGCCGCTTGAGCCTATGCCGCCAACCGGCTTGAGCCTATGCCGCCTTCGCCTTGCTCTTCGCAAAGGAAAGCCCGTCCTTGGTCGCCGTCACCGAGATCGCATCCCCCTCGACGACGTCCCCCTTCAGCATCAGCTTCGCGAGGGGATTCTGCACCAGGCTCTGGATCGCGCGCTTCAAGGGGCGCGCGCCGAAGGCTGGATCGAAGCCCCGCTCGGCGAGCAGGGCCTTCGCCTTCGCGTCGAACTGGATGCCGATCTTCTGCTCGCGAAGCCGCGCCTCGAGCGCCTTCAGCTGGATGTCGACAATCGAGAGGATCTGTCCCTTGCCCAACCGATTGAAGGTGATGATCTCGTCTACCCGGTTCAGAAACTCGGGCTTGAAGGTCGCCTTCAGCAGGGCATCCATTTGCTCCTTGAGCTCCTCGACCTTCTCGGCGCGCAGGATGAGATCGCTGCCGAGGTTGCTCTTCATGATGATGATCGTGTTCTTGAAGTCGACCTGCCTTCCTTGGCCGTCGGTGAGCCTCCCCTCGTCGAGGAGCTGGAGCAGGACGTTGAAGACGTCGGGATGCGCCTTCTCGATCTCGTCGAACAGGATGACCGAATAGGGGCGGCGCCGCACCGCCTCGGTGAGCTGGCCGCCCTCGTCGTAGCCGACGTAGCCGGGCGGGGCCCCGATGAGCCGGGAGACCGTGTGCTTCTCCATGTACTCACTCATGTCGATTCGCGTCAGGGCGCGCTCGTCGCTGAACAGGAAGTCGGCGAGGGTCTTCGCGAGCTCGGTCTTTCCGACCCCCGTGGGACCGAGGAAGATGAAGGTCCCGAGGGGCCTGTTGGCGTCGGCGAGGCCCGTCTTGTTCCGCCGGATGGCATCGGCCACGGCGGTGATGGCCGGCTCCTGGCCGACGACCCGCTGCTCGAGGATCTTCTCAAGCTGCAGGAGCTTCTGCATCTCGGAGGAGAGCATCTTCGAGACCGGAATCCCGGTCCAGGTGGAGACGACCCTCGCGATATCCTCTTCGGAGACCTCCTCGCGCAGAAGCTGCGAATTGCCCTGAATCTCCGCGAGCTGCTTCGAGCGCTCCTCGATTCTCGCCTTCGTGGTCGGCATCTTTCCGTGCTTGACCTCGGCGGCCTTTGCGAGGTTGCCCTCGCGCTCGCAGCGCGACTCCTCCACCTTCAGCTCCTCGAGCTGCGCCTTCAGCTGCCGAATCTCGTCGATGATCTTCTTCTCGTTCTGCCACTGCAGGCGCATGGCGTCGCGCCGGGTCTGGAGATCTCCGAGCTCCTTCTCGATGTTCTTCAGACGCTCCTGGGAGGCGGAGTCCTCCTCCCGGGCGAGGGCCTGCTTTTCGATATTGAGCTGGAGGATGCGCCGCTCGATCGTGTCCAGCTCGACCGGCTGGCTCTCGATCTCCATCTTCAGGCGGCTCGCCGCCTCATCGACGAGATCGATCGCCTTGTCCGGCAGGAAGCGCGCGGTGATATAGCGGTCCGAGAGGGTCGCCGCGGCGATGAGGGCCTCGTCCTTGATCCGCACCCCGTGGTGCACCTCGTAGCGCTCCTTGATCCCGCGCAGGATGGCGATCGTGTCCGCCACCGAGGGCTCCTTGGTGTAGACCGGCTGGAAGCGGCGCTCGAGCGCGGCATCCTTCTCGATGTACTTGCGGTACTCGTCGAGGGTGGTCGCGCCGATCGCGCGCAGCTCGCCGCGCGCAAGGGCCGGCTTCAGGAGATTCGAGGCGTCGGTCGAGCCCTCCGCCGCCCCGGCCCCGACGAGGGTATGCAGCTCGTCGATGAAGAGGATGATCTGGCCGTCGGATTTGGTGACCTCGTTGATGACCGCCTTCAGCCGCTCCTCAAACTCCCCGCGGAACTTCGCCCCCGCGATGAGGGCGCCGAGGTCGAGGGCGAGGAGGCGCTTGTTCTTGAGCGACTCCGGGACATCCCCGGAGACGATCCTCCCGGCGAGCCCCTCGGCGATCGCCGTCTTGCCGACCCCCGGCTCTCCGATGAGCACCGGGTTGTTCTTCGTGCGCCGCGAGAGGACCTGCATGACGCGCCGAATCTCCTCGTCGCGCCCGATGACCGGATCGAGCTTGCCCCGCCGCGCAAGGGCGGTGAGATCGCGGGTGTACTTCTCGAGAACCTGGTAGCGGTTCTCCGGATTCTGGTCGGTAACCCGTTGATTCCCGCGGATGGCCTGGAGGGCCGCGAGGATGCGATCCCGCGTCACTCCCAATCGATTGAGGAGCGTCGCGACGGGACCGCTTTCGCCCACCATGGCGAGGAGGATGTGCTCGGTGCTCGTGTACTCGTCTTTGAGCCCCTCCGCCTCGCTCTCGGCGCGCTGGAGAACCCTCGCGAGCTCGGGCGACATGTGGTTCTGGGAGACGTCGCCGTAGACCTTGGGCTTTTCCTTAAGAATCAGCTCGAGATCGCCCTCCAGGGCTCGGCGGTCGACTCCGAGGCGGTCGAACAGGGGCGGCACCACCCCGTCCTGCTGCCGAAGCAGCGCGAGGAGAAAGTGGTCCACGTCCATCGCCGGATGGTTGTACTTCCCCTGGATCGAGTCGGCCTCCTGAATCGCCTCCTGCGCCTTCAACGTAAGCCTGTCGTACCTCACCTTTTTCTCCTTGAAGCCCTATTCTATGGGAAATGTCGCCTGCTTCCGAGCGCCCACCCGACTCATCGGGGGCCAGCGCGCTCTTAGAAAAAAAGATACGCATGGGCGCCCGAATCGGCAAGAAAGGGCGGCTCCGATGTGCCCCCACCCTTCGCCTTGAAGCGGAGCGAGCCGCGGGAGTATCCTTCCGCCCAAGATGAAAGATGGAAAGGTCATCCTCCTTCACGGGTTTGATCGGGAGGAGATGGGCAAGATCCTCAGGGCCGTCAAGTCGGTCGCGAGCAATCCACAGGAGATCGCCTTCGCGATGAGCACCCCGACCAACCTCGATTGGAAGATCAGGGATTTCATCGACGACGTGCGAGGGGATCACGAGTACCTGCAGAAGAACCCTCCGGGAAGATCCCGCCAACCGGATCAGCCTCCGCCTGAGTCGGGCGCGCCGTAGGGCGCTCGACCTCAACGCTCCGGGCAGTCGGCTCCGGAACGGGTAGGCTCGATCGAGAGGCTCGCAAGGACCTCGCGGGTCGGATCTCCATCCGGGCTCAAGGCGGAGAGAAGCCTCTGGAGGAGCTCGTCGAGGGCTCGAGCGCTCTCCGGGCCCAGGAGCTGAACGGCACGATGGAGGGGATCTTCGGGGCTCACGTAGGAGACCTCCGACAGGAGCCTGAGGCCCATTTCGGTCAGCCGCAGGGGGTTCCTGCGGCGGTCCTGGGGGTCCTTGCCTCGGATCAAGAAGCCCTCCTTTTCCAGCTTGTCCACTGCGGGCACGAGGGTCGCGGGGGCAAGCATCATCTTGCCGCTAATCTCGCTGATCGTGCGATCACCGAGTCGAACAAGACGAAGAATTCCGAACTGAAGACCCGACACCCCGGGATAGCGAGCGGCGAGACGTTGATCGAAGGCCCTGCTGATGCGCTTCGCGATGGCCCCCGTCAAGAGACGAATCTCCGCGGCAAGCGAAACGCTGCTCTCAACGCCCATATGAGACTCCTAAGTAACCAAACGATAAGTATCCTAATGATATGCCAAAAAAGCGCCGCTCCGGCTGCTTCGCGCGGATCATCCGGCGGGCTTTGCTTGTGTTTCGTTGCTGCATAACATTACAGAGAGAACACTGGGGAACGAAAGGTTACAAGCTCAAGGGCTCGGGCCCGGCGGGGGCGAAGGGAGCCTGCGGGACCCCCCTTGGGCGCACGGGACGCCGAGGGCCTCTCTCGGGCGCAGGGGCGGCCCGACCGCGCGGGTTCGCTTCCGGGGCGCACCCGTGCGATCAGGGGCGCGTCACCTCCCGGCGCGCGGAAGGACGTAGGCGGCGAGGGGAGGGAAGCCGTTGAAGTAGACCGAGCTGTAGCTCTGGGTGTAGGCCCCGGCCGAGAAGAAGTAGACGCGATCGCCGGCGACAACCGTCGAGGGCATCTTGTACTTGTAGTCCTCGTAGAGAATGTCCATGCTGTCGCAGGTCGGACCCGCCAGGATGATCTCCTCGGCGGGGCCCTCCTTGTCGAAGAAGATCGGGTACTTGATGGCCTCTCCCATCGTTTCGATGAGCCCGCTGAACATGCCGACGTCGAGGAAGACCCAGCGGTAGAGGCTGTTGCGGGCCTTCTTGGTCACCAGGACCACCTCGGCGACCAAGACGCCTGCGTCGGCCGTGAGGGATCGTCCCGGCTCGATATAGATCTCGGGGGCCTCGTCGCTGAAGTTGTCGGCGAGAAAGCGCTTGATCTCGTTCGCGTAGATCTCGAGAGGCTGGGTGGCCTCCAGGTAGTGCGCCGGGAAACCCCCGCCGAGGTTGATCATCTTGAGATTGATGCCGGAAAACTCGGCCGCTTCGAAGAGGTAGGTGCAGCGCGCGAGGGCATCGTCCCACTGTCCGATGTCGCGCTGCTGGGAGCCGACATGAAAGGAGAGGCCGTAGGGCTCCAGCCCAAGCTCCTTGGCCTGCTTGATGAGAAGGAAAATGACCTCCGCGTGCGCCCCGAACTTCCGCGACAGGGGCCAATCCGATCCGGTTCCCTCGGTGATAATGCGAAAATAGACTCGTGCGCCCGGCGCGAAGGTGGCGATGTTCTTCAAGTCCTCCTGGGAGTCGCTCACGAACAGACGAACCCCGCGGTCGTAGAAGTACTTCACATCCCGGGCCTTCTTGATCGTGTTGCCGTAGCTGACTCGATCGGGCGAGACCCCGAGGCGCAGAAGCTGGTCCAGCTCGGGACAGGAGGCGACGTCGAAACGGGAGCCGAGATCGTTGAGCAGGGTGACGATCTCGTCCATCGGATTGGCCTTGACCGCGTAGTAGACCTTCGCCATCGGCAGCAGTGCGATGAGCTCCCGGTACCGCTTCTCCACGAGGTCGAGATCCATGACGAGATGGGGCGTTGTACGCTCGGCGGCGAAGGCCTTGAGGCGCCCGAAGCTCGACCTATCCAGGTAGTTCTCGAGAGGAAAGGCATACTGCTCAGGTGTCATAGCTCTCCCTACCGTCGAATCGCGTTGGGCACTACTATAAGTGATTTTGCCCGCCGTGAGAAGAAGTTGCCGCCACGGCTCCCCTCCGCATCGGTGGGACTCCGGCGGCGCCGGAAGAGCTTCGGTTGATCCCCGGGTGCCGGGGCCTATCCCTTCGGCACCTCGCTGGTGAGTCCCAGGACGTTGCGGTCGAGATCGCTGAAAAAGGCCATCCACACGACGTAGCTGTCGGTCTCCTCGATGATGTGGGGCTTGTCGAAGAAGTGCACCCCTCGCTCGCGCAGGGCGGCATAGCTCGCCTCGATGTCCTCGACGGTGAAGTAGATGATCGACGAGGAGTGGGTGAACTCGGGGCGTTCTGGACCGCTCAGCATGAGACGCACCCCGTTGCAGTCGAAGAAAGCGATCCCCGACGGGGTCGAGGACAGGTACCTCATGCCGAGCACGTCGCGATAGAACAGGATTGCCCGCTCGACATCGCGGACTGGAAGGGCAATCTGGGCGATCGTCCACTCCGCGGCATCGGAGCGGGCCTCCATCTTGACCGAAGCTTCCCGAGTCTCTCTCTGTGAACCAACCATCACGATTCCTCGTTCTGCCGCTGTATACGCTCAAACCGCGTACAACAGCACGAATTTACGTACAACTTCATTATATGACCGAATTGCTTAAAAATCAATTCCCGATGAGAAAAACGCACACGAGCAGGGGGTATTTTGGGCCTGTCCTGCCCGACGCCGCTCGTTCGATTCCCAAAGGGTGGCTTTTCTAGTACGGTGAGGGCGGTGGCCGCCTGGCGCTTCAGGAGGCCGATGGGGGCTTCCGGTGCTGTACCTCGTCATCAATCTCCTCCTCGCAGCGATACCGTCACTCGCGCTCGTCGTCTACTTCTACCGCAAGGATGCGCAGCGGCGGGAGCCTCCCCGCCTCATCTGGAAGGTGTTCCTGGCGGGCTTTCTCGCCGTCATTCCGGCAGCCCTCGTCGAGCAGCTCTTCGGCGCCTTCGGCGCGGAGTTCGCCGAGCCCCTCAGGGATCTCATCCGAGCCTTTCTCGTCGCCGGGCTCGTCGAGGAGGGCACCAAGCTCATCGTCGTTCGCACCTTCGTCTACCGGCGAGCGGAGTTCGATGAGGTGGCGGACGGGATCGTCTACACGATCACCGCCGGGCTGGGCTTCGCCCTCTTCGAAAACCTGCTCTACAGCTTCGGCTCGCCCGAGGTCCTCCTCATGCGCGGCTTCACCGCCGTTCCGCTGCACGCGGTCTCGGCGGGGATCATGGGCTACTACGTTGGCCGCTCGAAGTTCGGCGAGCGGCGGCTCTTTGGGCGCGGCCTCTTTTTTGCCGTGCTCATCCATGGAAGCTACGATTGGCTGCTCTTCTCCGGCTCGTGGTACATCACCCTCGTCCTTCCCCTGCTGTTTGTCTGCCTTCGCGTCCTGCAGAGGCTCTATCGACGCGCCCTCGCCGCCGATCGGGCCGAAGGCCGATCTTGACAGCGCATCAAAAAGCCTGCTAGCATAGCGCACGAGTAATAGAGCACATGTCAAGTACCGCGCGGCCCGAACCGAGCAGGCGGATGATCTATCAGACGCCGGAGACCCGAGAGAGGATCCTCTCGGTTGCACGGGAGCTGTTTACCGAGCGCGGACTCTTCGACACCCAGATGAAGGATGTCGCCGCCGCCGTGGCAATCAGCCGGACCAGCCTCTATCGCTACTTCCAGGACAAGCAGGACCTCGCCATGGCGATTCTCGAGCGCCTCGCCGAGGAGATGGATCTCCTCAATCCGGACGGCGGCGAACGGACCGACCAGACCGGGCTCGAACGGGCGATTCACATCCTGCGCGCGACCTGGCTCTCGCCCCGCTACACCCGGCACATGAAGTACATGGCGGAGTTCGATGCCTTCTATTCGGGTTCGCGGGTCCCGAGCGATTTTCGCGAGCGCGTCGCGAATGCGCTCCATCAGGGGCAAGCCGAGCCCCTCACCGAGTCGATCCTCGATGGGATCGCCGACGGCTCCGTGCGCCCCGACATCGACCCTCACCTTGCGGCGGTGACCCTCCTAAACGCCATCCGCGGTCTCCAGCAGCGGCTGATCCTTCGGGGCAACACCCTAGTCGAACTGAAGGAGGGAGAGCTCGAGGGGATGATGGAGGAGACGCTCAGCTACTTGAGCAGGGGAATCGCCGCCACCCACCCGACGTGACCCTTCGCTCGGGTTCGCGACGGCGGCTCAAGCTTGCCTTCTCGGCGCGCTCCGACGCCCCTGCGCCGGCCTCGCTGCGCACGGCGGAGCCTGCCGCGGCGGCAAGCCGCTCGGCCGCCATCGGGCGTTCCACCCCAAAGGGGCCGGCGGTCTGTGCCGCGCGCGCCCGCTGCAACCAAGGCCGCTGCGTTGCGGGAGGCCTGAGCCACCGTCGCGCCTAGGCGGTCTTGAAGTGGGTGATCTCGCGGTTCAGCGACTCGCCGAAGGCGCTCGTCATCTCCTCGCCCGAGGCGCTCGCCTC
>DAHVAK010000242.1 GCA_027314665.1 Spirochaetales bacterium | reverse complement strand
CAGATCGAGAAGAAGGGCGCGGACGTTCTTCGACTCGGAGACGAGCGTCACTCCGCGGTTGGTCGTGGCCTCCAGGCTCTCCACCTGACCGATGGTCCACACGGCGAGCGCGGCTATCAGAAGGACGCTGACGAAAAAGGCACCCGTTATGAGCGAAAGCTTGGCGCGTATCTTCATAAATAGGAGGCGATCCAACCGCCATTGTAGCAGGAGAATGGCGAGTCCGCCACCGCAAAGCGCGAATTCGTGCGCCGCTCGCCCCGCCTCCCGCCGAAGGCCGCCCACCCAGCCGCGGGCCTGCCCCGCCGGGCGCCTCTGCCGGCAGGCGCCCATGCCGCCAGGCGACTATCCCGCCGGGCGCCTCTGCCGGCAGGCGACTATCCCGCCAGGCGACTATCCCGCCGGGCGCCCATCCCGCCAGGCGACTATCCCGCCGCGATGCAGGCAACCGCGGCGAGCGCCAGGGTGAGCCCTGCGACGCGTCCGGGCGTCAGCCGCTCGCCGGAGACGGCGCGCGCGAGGAGGACCGTCGGGGCCGGATAGAGCGAGGAGACGACCGTCACGACCGTAAGGAGCCCGCGGCGGGCTGCAAGGAGGAAGGCGAGGTTGGCCCCCATGTCGAGGAAGCCGGCAAGGAGGGAGAGGAGCCGCGAGCCTTTGGGAGGCAGGAGGGAGCGACCGCTTGCGGCGGCGACGAGGGTGACCGCCACGAGGGTGGCGGCTCGCGCCGAGACGAGGGGCCAGAGCCCGGCTGCGGAGCGGGAGATTGCGACATAGAAGACGCCGAAGCCCGCTCCCGCGCCGAGTCCGAGGAGGAGGGCGCGCCTCACCGCGCCGCGGGTCTCCCGCGCTTCGGACCCGCCGGGGCTCCACGTAAGAAGGACGATTGCGGGAAGCGCGCTGGCGATTCCCAGCCAGGCGAGGAGGCCGGGCCGTTCGCCGGTCGCAAGCCCGAAGAGCGCCGGCAGGAGCGCCCCGGTCACCGCGGCTACGGGGGAGGCAACGGCGACCGGCGTCGTCGCGAGGGCGGCATAGAGAAAGGCGATCCCGACCGCTCCTGCCGCACCGGCGAGCGCCCCCCAGAGCAGGTCGGCGAGCCCGGGCGCCGCGCTCGCCGTGAGGAGGGAGCCGGCAAGCGCGACGAAGAGCCCGACCGCCTGCGATAGGGCGAGGACCGGGAGAACGCTCGCCCGACGAGTTGCCTGCCCGCCTGAGAAATCGGCGGATCCGTACATGAGGGCTGCACCGACTGCAAGGAGAATTGCCATGCCGCCTCGATCCGGGCTCCGCTGCCGCTTCAGTCGCTCGTCGACTCTCGATAGAGCCGGGCTGCCTTTTCGTTGAGCGCCGTCAGGGTTTGATCGACCGCCGCGCCGTCCAGGATGCTGTCGTAGGCCGCGGTCATGGCGTCGCGCACCAGATCGTAGCCCGAGAAGGGAGGCTCGGTCGCGAGATCGGCCTCCTCGAGCAGCTTGAAGGCCTCGGCGAGCTGGGGATTCTTGCGGAAGTAGTCAGTGAGGCGCCCGGCGGCCGAGATGCGCACGGGGAACTAGCTCGAGGCGCGGGTCCATGCCGCCTGCTGAGCCGGCTCAGCCATCCAACGGATGAACAGCCAGGAGGCGAGCTCTGCGGCCTGGGTCGCGACCGTGACGCTCACCGAGGCCCCATAGATGTCCAGGGTCGGCCTTGCCGTCGAGTGGGGGAGGGCCGCGACCCCCCAGCGGAAGGGGTGGGCGCTGCCCTCGATCGCCTGGGCGTAGAAGAGGATCCCCGAGGTCGAGCCGATGGTGAAGAGCACCTTCCGGTTTGCGAAGTCAGTCTGATCCCCATAGCGCTCGGCCACCCTGCCGGCGTAGCCCTCCCGGTAGAGGCGCTGCATGAAGCGCATCGAGGCGCGCATCTGGGGCGAGTCCAGGGCGTAGCCGGTTCCATCGGCCCCGGTGATCCGGCCCCCTCGGCTTACCACCTGGGCGAAGAGGTTGGAGGCGTCGGTATTGATGTCGTAGCCGACGGTCCCGGGACCGGTCGCCCGCTCGCACATCCGTGCGAACTCCTCCCAGCTCGCCGGCGGGCCGGCAAGGCCGAGGCGGGCGAGCCAATCCTTGTTGTAGTAGAGGACGTCGACCGAGCGATTGAGCGGGAAGCCGAGCCTTTTGCCGTCGAACTGAGCATTGAGGTCCTGGCGAAGAAAGGCGGGGAAGAAATCCCCGCGCACCTTCGTGATTCCCCAGCGGGGCGAGTCAACGAAGGGACGCAGGTCGACCAGCGCCCCGCCTTCCTCGTAGGTCGCCGCCTGATTCTGGTAGGCGGTGACGATGTTCGGGGTCGCGTTTCCTGCGATGGCGGGGATCATCTTGTCGTAGATATCGTCGTAGCGTCCGGCGTACTCCCCCTTCACCGTGATGTGCCACCGGTTGGCCGCATTGAAGTCGGTGATGAGGGCCTGCATCCCTCGCTGCGTGATCCCGGTGTAGGGATACCAGAAGGTGATGCTCTGGCCCGACGGATCGACCTCATCGAGCGGCAGAAGGGGCACGCCCTGCACGCGGGCCTCCCGAGGTGCGCAGCTGGCCAAGAGGAGCGCCGCCGCCACGGCGGCGAGGAGGTGCCGGGCTCGCGGCCCAAGCCCCTGCCAACGGCGGAGCCCCCGCTCCGCCGTTGGCAGGTCTTCCCCGCCCTTCGGCCCCGACTGGGTCCGCCGAAACCCCGCCTCGGCGGGTACCCGATTGTTGGTCAGCAATCTGCTCATCAAGCCGGCCTTTTGCTCGCGAAGCGCCTCTGCTCGGAGCTTACGATTTTATCCCCGTGCGCGCAATCGCCTCGGTGATCTGCCGCTGCGCCGCGAGGAAGAGGAGGAGGGTCGGAAGGAGGGCGATGATGGCGCCAGCCATGCGCAGTTGGGTGTAGGGGCCCGCCTCGGAGACGAACTTGGCAAGCCCCACCGCGATCGGTCGCCATCGATCGGTCTGGGTGACGACCAGCGGCCACTGTAGGGAGTTCCAGGAATCGCTGAAGGCGAGAAAGCCGGCCGTGAAGAGGGGAGCGCCCGAGAGGGGCACGACTATCCGAAAGAGGATCCGCAGGTGGCTGGCTCCTTCCATCCGGGCCGACTCGACGAGGGAGTCCGGGATCTGCTTGAAGAACTGGCGAAGCAGAAAGATGAAGAAAGCGCTTCCCATGAAGGGGACCGTGAGGGCCGGCAGGCGGTTGAGCCAACCGAAGTGCGTCACGACGAGAAAGTTCTGAATGAGCAGCACCGTGTCCGGAATCATGAGGGTTGCGATGAGCACCGAGAAGATGAAACGGCTGCCGGCGAAGCGAAGGCGGGCGAAGGCGTAGGCGGCAAGCGAGGAGGTGAGGAGCACTCCCCCCACGGTCGTCACCGATATGATCACGCTGTTCAGGAGGTAGTGCCCCATGTCCTCGTCGCGCATCGCCTGGAGGAAATTGTGCCACTGCGGAATCCGGGGCCAGAACTCCGGGGAGAAGGGGTTGGCGCTCACCCGGGTGATCGTCTCCCCGAGGGTCTTCAGAGAGTTCGCCGCCATGTAGAGGAAGGGCACGAAGGCGATGAAGGCCGCCGCGGAGAGCAGCAGGTAGAAGGAAAGCCTTCGGGCGAGGGGCTTGAGCGCGACGGTGCGCAGGGCGCGCGCAGGTCGACGGGCGCGCGGCGAGAGAGGCACGCCGCCTGTGAAGGGAGGGTCGCTCGCGGCGGCGGCTCGCCCCCTTTGGCCCGCCCTCTTTCCGGGTGGAGTTCGGTCTTCCGCCATCCCTACTCTCCGTAGAAGACCCGTCGCTCCATGAGCCTGCGCTGGAGGAGGGTGAGGCCGAGCACGATGAGAAAAAGGAGCACCGCGACCGCCGAGGCATAGCCGAAGCGCGCTTCCCGAATGAAGGTGAAGAAGATGTAGACGCTCATAGGATCCACCGTACCCTGAGCGGCCGCGGTGCGGAGGATGTAGATGTGGTTGAAGGCCTTGAAGGTTCCGATGATCCCGATGAGGGTGAGGAAGTAGGTCGAGGGCGATACCAGGGGAAGGACGATTTTGCGCAGGACCGTGAGGCGCCCGGCCCCGTCCACCTCGGCGGCATCGTAGATCTGCCGCGGGATCTGGGAGAGCCCATTCAGGAAGATGAGGGCGTAGTAGCCGACGAAGACCCACCAGTTGAAGAGGCCGACGGCGACGAGCGCGAGGCTCGGCCCGACCGCCCACGAGCGGAGGTAGGCGGCAAGGGTTGCCGCGATCCCTCCTGCGGAGGGGCCGACCGCGAGGGCGTCGGTGCTCAAGCGGGCGTCGAAGCCGAAGAGGAGCTGAAAGAGCCCGCGCGGCTCGTAGAGCCACTGCAGGGGCCGCAGGGAGAGAAGGGCAGCGACCTGATTTGCGAGGGCCTCGGGGCGGAGCGAGAAGATCCGTTCGAAGACCGCGGCGGCGGCGACGGTGGGAACGATGTAGGGCACAAGGAAGAGCACCCGGTAGGTCTGCCGCCCTCGGAACTTCCGATTGAGCAGCACGGCGAGGGCAAGCCCGAGGGCAAGCTGGACCGGGACCGTGCCGAGGGAATACCAGACCGTGACCCGCAGGGAGGTGAGGAGGTCGGCGTCGCCGCTTCTCATGACCTCGGCGAGGGCGACGAGTGCGAGTGCGAGCCCGGCAAGCAGGGCTCCCGCCCCGGCAAGGGCGCGCCCAAGCGAACCGGAGGCGCGCCCCCGCTCGAAGCGAAGGAGGCGGAGCGCGAGGTAGACCATCGCGAGCCCCGCGGCGAGGAGCGCAAGGTTGCCCCACGAGCCGAAGGAGACGAGGTAGTTGTGCATACCGACGAAATCCCCCCTGCGGATCCGCCAGCGATAGAGGCTGATGTAGCCGGCAAAGAAGATCGGAAAGAGCGAGAAGAGCGCGATGATCCCGACCGCCGGTGCGATGAAGGCATACCCCTCGAGGTTTTCCCTGATGCGGCGGGAGCGGAGCCCCCTCGTCATGCCTTTCGCCATATCCGAAAGCAGTGGTGGATGCGCCGGTTGCGCGCGAAGTCGGGCGGGATGGTTGCCGACGAGATGTCCTCGATCTCGAGCCCCGAGAGCCCCTCGCGGTCCATCGCGAAGCGCCGGAAGTTCGTCGAGAACAGCAGGAGCCCGTCCGGCGCGAGCCGCTCGGCCGCGAGGCTGATGATCTTCACGTGGTCGCGCTGGACATCGAAGGTCGGGCGCTTGTCCTTTGAATTGGAATAGGTGGGCGGGTCCATGAAGATGAGCCCGTAGCTGCGCTTGTCCGAGCGGAGCCACTCGGTGCAGTCTGCGCGCTGGAGGGTGTGCTCCTGGCCGGCGATCCCGTTCAGGGTGAGGTTCTCGCGCGCCCAGCGAAGGTAGGTGTTCGAGCTGTCGATCGAGGTGGTCGACAGCGCTCCCCCGGAGGCCGCGTAGACCGACGCCGTAGCCGTGTAGGCGTAGAGGTTGAGGAAGTGCTTGCCCTTGGAGGCGTCGCGGATCAGTCCTCGGGTGATTCGGTGATCGAGGAAGAGTCCGGTGTCGAGGTAGTCGCTGAAGTTCACGAGAAAGCGCAGGCCTCCCTCCCGGACCTCGTGGAACTCTCCCTTCGTGTCCATGCGGGTGTACTGCTCGGTGCGCTTGCGCCTGCGCCGGCGCTTCAGAAAGACGCATCCCGGATCGATCCCCATCGCCTCGGGAAGGGCGGAGATGACCGCTGAAAGCCTCCGCTCCGTCTTTTCCGAGTCGATGTAGGCGGGCGCCACGTACTCCTGGACGTGAAGCCAGCGCTCCTCGAAGAAATCGATCGCGACCGCGTACTCCGGAAGATCGGCGTCGTAGAGCCGGTAGCAGCTCACTCCCTCTCGCCGAGCCCATTTCGACAGCAGGCGGTGGTTCTTGACGACGCGGTTGACGAACATCCCGATATTGGCGTCCTCGGGCGGCCCCCCTGCGGGGCTCGGCTCGACTCGGCGGGGGACGGCTGTCTTGATCGAGGGGCTCGCCGCGGGAGGGGGGGCGCTGCGCGGGGGCGCAGCGCCCGGGGACCTGTCGGCCGAGGGGAATCGAGCGGGCGCAGCCCCGTGCGCGCGCAGGACGGCGCCGCGCGGTTCCTCTTCGGCAGGCTGCGGGGCGGAGCGCTCGACGAAGCGATTGGTCGCGGTAAGCTCAAAGATCGCAAGGGTGGAGCGGATGGGGCCGTTGTAGAGGGTGTTGATCTTGCTCGCTCGAAGCCCAACGCTGCGGGCGAGCTCCTCATGTCCGGTGAGGACTGCGGCGCGAAAGCCGGCGAATCGCTCGTGGAGAATCCGTCCGAGCTGCTGGTAGAGCCCGTGGAGCTCGGCAAGCTCTCCGAGGCGCTCGCCGTAGGGAGGGTTGGTTGCGAGGAGCCCCGCCGGCGCGGCTCCGCTTGCCTGCGAGGAGGGGGTGAGCGCCGCATCGGCGAGCTCGCGGCGGTCGACGCGGATCTTGCCGGCGAGCCCGGCCGCCTCGGTGTTCGCGCGGGCCGCGGCGACC
>DAHVAK010000239.1 GCA_027314665.1 Spirochaetales bacterium | reverse complement strand
CGCCCTTCAGCATCTCGGCAAGGCCGACCTTGGTTTTCCACGTTGCGGTCTGACGCTCCGACCAGCTACTCTCGCTCATCCTTTTTCCACCATCCATCCCAGTCTTGTTTTTCTAGAACGTAGTTCGCGCAAGGTGAAAAGTCAAGGTAGGCGCGCCGACTTCAAGTTCGCCCGCGCGCGTGCTACTATGCCCGAGCGATGACACGATCGACCGAAGCAGCTATCGCCGCAAATCTCGAGCAGATCCGCCAACGCATGGATGAGGCGGCCCGCAGGGCGGGGCGCTCCCCGGAGAGCGTCCGCCTCATGGCGGTGACCAAGACTCAGCCCCGCGTCGTCGTCGAGGCAGCCTACCGCGTGGGCCTTCGGCTCTTCGGGGAAAATCGCATCCTCGAGGCGGAGGAGAAGTTTCGCGGCTTGCCGGGCGACTGCGAGCTGCACATGATCGGCCACCTGCAGCGCAACAAAGCCAAGCTCGCTGCGGAGCTTGTCACCTGCGTCCAATCCATCGACAAGAGCGAGACCGCGCGGGCCCTCGATGCACGCCTCCTCGCCATCGGGCGGAGGATGGCGATCTTCCTCGAGCTGAACACCTCCGGCGAGGCGAGCAAGAGCGGCTTCGCCTCCCCTGAGGCGCTTCGCGCTGCGCTCCCTGAGATCTCCGTCATCTCCTCGCTCGAGATCCGCGGGTTGATGACGATCGCGCCGCTCACCGAAGACGCGGGCGCGGTCCGCCGCGCCTTTCGCGCCCTTGCCTCGCTGTTGGAGGAGCTGAAGGCGGCCCACCCTGAGCTTCCCCTCGCGGAGCTTTCGATGGGGATGAGCGGGGATTTCGAGATCGCCATCGAGGAGGGAGCGACCCTCGTACGGATTGGCACGGCGCTGTTCGGCGAGAGGCCAGCCCCATGAGAACAAGCGCCACCATCGCCGGTGCCCTCCTCCTGCTGGCCGCGACCCTGGCTGAGGCCCTGGGGGCGGCTGCGAGCCCGGCGGCGCGGCTCGCAGCCGCCCCTTTGTGCGGCGCATTCTCGGCGGGAGAGCTCTCGGGGAGCGAGGCGCTGCTGCCCGGGCTGATGCCTCTCGACGACGCGAGCGGACAGCCCGTTCCCTACCGCAGGGACGAGTTTCCCGGATGGATGTGGGACATACGGCGGGCGGAGGTGGTCACGGTGGGCGCCTTTCCCATCACGCTCCTGTTCTCTTCGCTCGGCTACCAGCTCTATCGCTCCATCGAGGGAGTGAGCACGCCGATCACCCAGCCGGAGCAGATTGGGGTGCTGCTCGGCGGGGTTGGGCTCGCGGCGACGGTCGCGATCATCGATTTCATCCTCGGCAAGATCCAACCGCCGCCGAAGAAGCAGGAGGCCCCGTGAAGCGCGCAAGCCTGACGGTCTCCGGCGAAGAGGAGGTCGGGATCCGAGTCGACCGCTATCTCTCGGAGGTCGCGGGGCTTTTCACCCGCAGTCAGATCAAGCGCCGGCTCCGCGAGATCCGGGTGAACGGGACCCCCGCGAAGCTCTCCCACCGCTTGGCCGCGGGGGACAGCCTCGAGGTCCTCTACGAGGACGGGGAGACCCCCTCGGTGAGCGCCGAGGAGATGAGCCTCGACATCCTCTTCGAGGACGACAGCGTCATCGTCGTCAACAAGCCGGGGGGCGTGGTCGTCCACCCAGGCGCGGGCAACTGGAGCGGGACGCTGGTCCAGGGGCTCGCCTTTCACATTGGACGGCTGCGTGAGGAGCTCGGATCGGCCAACCTCCGACCCGGAATCGTGCATCGCCTCGACAAGGACACCTCGGGGGTCATCATCGTCGCGAAGAATCCGGAGAGCCAAGAGTACCTCGCGCGTCAGTTTCGCCGGAAGAGCACGGAGACGAGCTACCTCGCGGTCGTGAAGGGCAGGCTCTTTCCGACCGCCTCCACGATCGAGAGCTGCATTCGTCGCGATCCGGATCACCGCAAGCGCTTTGAGTCGACCCCGGACTCAGGCAAGCCTTCGATTACCGAGTATCGGGTGCTGCGCCAGTGGGAGCGCCACGCCCTCGTCGCTCTGAAGCCCCGGACCGGGCGAACCCATCAGCTGCGGGTGCACATGACCTCGATCGGACATCCGATCCTCGGCGACCCGATCTACGGACGGCCCGACGCCGACTTCCCGAAGGCTCCCCTCATGCTCCATGCCCACCGCCTCGCGATCTCCCTTCCGAGCGGAGAGCGCATTACCTTCCGGGCGCCCCTCCCTGAGACCTTCAAGCGTCTTGTCTGCGATATAGGCCGCCTTGCGGCTCGCTGAGGAGCGGGTTGATGGCGCGCTCGACCCCGACGGTCGTCGGAGGTCCGTAGGCCGGGAGAATCGCGACCCGGTCCTCCAGGGCGAGGACGCGCTCCTTGATGGAGGAGACGAGCAGCGAGCGGGCATAGGGGTTGAGGCTCTTCGCCACGCGCCCCGCCCCCAGGAGATCGCCGGTAAAGAGCAGATCGCCCATCCGGTAAACGAGAGAGTCGCCGGCGCGCCCGGAGACATCCATCGCCTCCACGGTGAGCCCTGCGAGGGTGATCCGATCGCCGTCGGAGAGCTTGTGGCATTCGCAGTCGTAGATCCGCGGGCGGTTGCTGTAGAGCTGCGCGTCGTAGATCTTGAGGAGCGTCCTCACGCCGCGCAGGCGGTCCTGATTGGCGTGGGTGAGGAGAATGGAGCGGATCTGATAGCGCTCTCCCTCGATGAGCTTCAGCAGCCGAATATCCATCATTCCGGGATCAACGAGAATGGCCTCTCCGCCCGTGTCCGGCCCGACGAGGTAGGTGTTCTCGAAGATCGAAACGGAGAAATGCACGAACAGCTTCATGGAAGGATCGAGTCCTCCTTGAACTCCGCCTCCTCGTAGTTGGAGTACTTGAAGCTCACCTGATTCAAGATCGCCGCCGAGAAATGGACCTTCTTCAGATTGCAGTCGACGAAGCTCACCGCGGTGAGGCGCGAGGCAATGAAGCGCGAGAAATAGAGATCCGAATCGTCGAATTTGGTCTCGAGGCAGTCGATCCCGTTCAGATTGGTGTGGAGCAGGTCGCAACCGGAGAAATCGCAGCGTGCAATCCGCGCGCCCGCGAAGACCGAATACATGATCTTCGAGCCGTCGAAGGGGCAGTCTGAGAGCTCCGCAAAGTCGAAGAAGCACAGATGCAGGGAGCAGCCCCGCAGATTGACCGCCTGAAAAGCAGCTCGCGAAAAGAGACAGGAGGTGAACTGGTGCCCCGAGAGATCGAGCCCGCTGAAGCGCATGCCGGAGAGGTTGAGACGCGCGTGCTCGCGGGAGCGCGAAAGGAGGGAGGCCGCCTCACGCTGAAGCTCCTCGGGCGAATCGCTGTGGCGAAGACAGCGGTCGCTCCCGCTGGCCGCATGCTCCGGACAGGCGGGAATCGCACACCTCGCAAAGGATAGCATCGCCTCACGGTACTCGCAAGGGCGCTCGTTGGACAAGGGGGGCCTCTCGCGGTATAGTAGGCGTATGGCGTACTGCTATTCCTGCGGCTCGGAGCTGCCCGATACCCTTCAGATCGGGCGCTCCACCGCCTGTCCCACCTGCGACAAGGACGTGAGGGTGTGCCTGAACTGCGCCTTCTATGCCCCCGGTGCGCATTGGGACTGCAGGGAGACGATCTCCGAGCCGGTACGTGACAAGGAGCGTGCCAACTTCTGCGATTCCTTCTCGCCCTCGCCGGAGCCAAGGAAGGCGCGGACGAACGATCCCGCCGCGAAGGCCAAGAAGCGGTTCGACAGCCTGTTTGGAAATGGATAACCGACCGATCGCCTTCTTCGACTCCGGCGTGGGAGGGCTGCCCTACCTTGGCTGGGCAAAGGAGCACCTCCCGCGCGAGACCTTCGTCTACTTCGCCGATACCGCCCACTTCCCCTACGGCGAAAAAAGCGCGAAGGAGGTGCGCACCTTCGTTCTCGAAGGCGTGGAGGGGGTGATCCGCGCCTCGAATCCCAAGATGATCGTCATCGCCTGCAACACGGCCTCGGTCGTCGCCTTGTCCGAGCTGCGCGCTCGCTTTCGGCTTCCCTTCGTCGGCGTGGTCCCCGCCCTGAAGCCGGCGGCGGAGCGCTCTGCAGGCCGGCGCATCGCCCTGCTTGCGACCGGGCTCACCGCCGAGGACGGCTACACGGACGATCTCGTGCGCTCCTTTGCCGCCGACTGCGAGGTGATCCGAATCGGGGACGGGGAGCTCGTGCGCTTCGTGGAATACGAGCTGGTCTCGAGCGACGCGGAGCGCATTCGATCGGCGATCCGCCCGATCGTCGAAGCCGTTCGAGCAAAGGGGGTGGACTCCCTGGTGCTCGCCTGCACCCACTTCACCCTTCTCGATGCCGCCTTCAAGCGCGAGCTCGGGGACTCCGTAGCGATCGTCGATTCGCGGGAGGGGGTCGGTCGGCAGATCATGCGACTCCTGGCGCAGGAGGGAATCGAAGCGGATGCGAAGGGAGAGGATCGCCTCTGTGTCAGCGGGCAGGAGAGCGACCGCTATCTACGCTTCGCCGAGCGCTACGGCCTAGCGTTCGCGGGGACGAAGGTGTGAGCGAATCGGAAGAGGACCTCCTCGATTTCTCGACCGTTCGCCGGGAGCTGTGCGATCTTGCCATGAGCGAGGAGGGCAGGGCCCTCCTGTCCGGCCAGCCGATCCTTCGCGACGGAGGTGAGGTTGCGGCCCTGCTCGAGGTCGTGGGGGCATGGAAGAGCCTGCTTGAGGAGGGTTCGGCCCCGCCCGCCCTTTCGTTTCCCCCGGCAGCCCACCTCCTTCCCCCGTTGCGCAAGGAGGGTGCAGTCGCCGAGGCGAGCGAGATTGCAGCCATCGGCGTGTTCGTCGACTCCGCGATGCGGCTGAAGGCCTATCTGGGGCGCTCTCTTTCCGGCAAGCGCCAGCGCAGTCCGGCGCAGGCGAGGCTTCTTGCCCGCGCCGAGCCGATGCCTGAGCTCGGAGAGCTGGCGCGGCGGATCCTCGAGGTGCTCGACCCCGATGGCACGGTGAAAGAGGATAAGGTCCCCGAGCTCAGACGAATCCGGCGCCAGACGATCGCGCTGCGCGCCGAGATCTCGGAGCTCTCGGCGCGCCACATGAATGAGAATCGAGCCCTCTGGCAATCCGACGTTCCGACCCAGAAGGACGGGCGCACGGTTCTGCCGCTCAAGGCGGGCCACCGCGGGCGCGTCGAGGGGATCGTCCACGAGGTTTCCGGTAGCGGGGCGACCCTCTTCATCGAGCCCTTCGACGTGGTTGAGAAGAACAACGATCTGATGCGCCTCGAGAACCGATACCGACAGGAGCTCCTGCGCATCCTGCGCGAGCTGTCCGAGAGCCTGCGCGGATCGGGAGCCGCCCTTGAGAGCCTCTTCACGATTGTCGCCTTCCTCGATTCGATCTATGCGCGCGCCCGCTATGCCGTCCTTCACCGCTGCGCGCGGGCGGAGGAGCGGGAGCGGGGGATTGCCCTGCGTAAGGCCCGCCATCCCCTGCTCGGCGCCTCGGCTGTTCCCATCGACCTCACGCTGGAAAGGGAGACGGGGGTCCTCATCATCACGGGGCCCAACACCGGGGGCAAGACGGTCGCGCTCAAGACCGCCGGACTGCTCGCGCTCATGAACCAGTTCGGCATGCAGATCCCCTCCGCCGAGGGAAGCGCGCTGCCGGTCTTCGACGCAGTCTATGCCGACATCGGCGACCGGCAGTCGATCGCGAACTCCCTATCGACCTTCTCCGCCCACATGCGGAACATTGCGAGCATCGTCGATCGCT
>DAHVAK010000231.1 GCA_027314665.1 Spirochaetales bacterium | reverse complement strand
AGCCAAATGTTTGTGCAAACATCGAGAGCAATTAAAGCACCTGCTCTCGAATGCTGTCAAGGAAAACCGAAGGCCGGCGGCTACTCCTTCGAGTAGCCCGCCATCAATCCGGAGATGAAGTACCGCGACAGGAAGATGAAGACCACGAGCGGCACGATCGAGGTGATGATGGCTCCGGCCATCTGGATCTGCCACTGAGCCACCTCCGAGCCCTTGAGAGTGGCCAGAACCGGCATCACGGGCTGGACCTGCGGGCTTAAGGTGAGCGCGAGGGCGAGGAGGAACTCGTTGAAGACCTGCACGAACACGAGAATAGCGGCGGACATCACCCCGGGGATCGACATCGGCATGAGAACCCGCCGGTAGAAGGTGAAGGGGCGGCACCCGTCGATTGCGGCAGCCTCCAGGAAGGAGCGCGGCGTCTTCATGAAGAAGGTCGCGATGATGAGGGTAGCCATCGGGACGTTCACGATGAGGTAGGCGAGGATGAGTCCCGTGTAGGTGTCGAGGAGCCGCAGGGCATTCATGAGCTGGGTGAGCGGGATGAGGACGACCTGGTAGGGGAGAAACGAAGCGACGACGATCGCAAAGAAGACCTGCGTGGCGTAGCGGAACTGAAAGAGGATGAGGTAGTAGGCGGCCAGCGAGCCAATGAAGACGCACAGGAAGGTGGAGGGGATCGTGATGATGAGGCTGTTCACCAGGCCTTCCTCGAGGGCCTTGAAGGCGACCTCGAAGTTGTGCCACTCGAGATGGGCAGGCGGCTGCATGTAGCGCTGGTCGGCGATCTCCGCCTGCGTCTTGAAGGAGGTGACCACCATCGCGTAGACCGGCATGAGCCAAAGGACTGCGAGGATGATCACGACGACGAAGGGGAAGATCTTCTCCTTGCGGGAAACGAGCGCGCTCACTCCTGCACCCACTTCTTGATCGCCCAGTTCGAGTAGGGGATCACCATGATCGCCGCGAGGATGAGAATGACCGTGCTGATTGCGGTCCCCATCCCAAAATCCCGCTGAGAGTAGGTGATCTGGTACATCAGGAAGGGAAGGACCTCGGTGTGATCTCCCGGGCCTCCGCCGGTCATGATGTAGACCAGGTCGAAAACCTTCACGGTGAAGATGGCGAGCATCGTCGTGGTGATGAGCGTCCCATGGCCCACGTTCGGCAGGGTAAGGCTGAACATCGTGCGGGTTCGGCTCGCCCCGTCGAGCCTCGCAGCTTCGTACATCTCGGTGGGCAGCCCGCGGATTGCCCCCAGGTAGATGACGAGAGCGAAGCCGACGTACTGCCAGAAGGCGGCGACGATCATGCAGTAGATGGCGATGTGCGGATCGGCAATCCAGCCCAGCCGGGTGGTGTTGACCCCGGCAAGCTTGAGAATCGAGTTGATGAGGCCCGAGCTCGGATCGTACATCCAGGCCCAGAGAGTTCCGCTCACGATGTAGGCGAGGGCCATGGGGTAGAGGAAGATCTGCCGGAAGACCGTCTCCGCCCGCCCGATCGTGGTGAAGAAGTCGGCGAGGATGAAGCCCAGGAAAGTGGTCGGCACGATGAAGACGACCAGCCAGATGAGGTTATGGAGGAGATTGTCCCAGAAACGGGGAAGGGTAAACAGGTTGAGGTAATTCGTCAGCCCTGCAAACTTCCAGGTTGGGAGGATCCCGTTCCACACCGTGAGTGAAGCGACCAGATTCCACCCGATGAGAAGGTAGAGAACGGAGATGAGGATGAGAACGGGCGTCAGGTAGATGAAGCCGTACGATCGTTTGAAGATCATGCTCGTATTATCTCACATGGAGCGAAGGGGCGGCGCATGGCCGCCCCTTCGCGTCGAGGCCTGAGATCGGGCGCGCTACTCCCAATACCAGGCGCTGTTGGCCTTGAGGTTGTCCCGGGTCGCCGCGACGGCGATCTGGCTGATCGCGTTGTCGACGTTTTTGTCCGAGAGGAACTGGGTCAGGATGTTCATGAGATCGCCGCCGAAGTTGGCGGTCATGAGCCCTCCGTGGAACCCGTCGGGGATGGCCTCCTTGGTCTGGAGGTCGGTTGCGCTAAGCTTGCGGAAGGGATCGGGGTAGATGCTCGGGGGCACGTCGTTGAGGATGGTGACCGAGCCCTTGATGAGGTTGAAGGTCTTCTGCGCCTCCGCGGTCGTGAGCATCTTGAGCCAGTCTTCGGCGAGCTGCGGATGGGGAGCGCCTTTCGGCATCGGGAAGCTGTCGGCATGGCCCATCCAGAGGTTCGCGGGAATTGGAACCGCTCCGAAGTCGACGTTGGGCTTCATGCCCGCGTTCAGGTAGTAGCCGAGGATCCAGTCGCCCATCCAGTACATCGCCGCATCCCCGGTCTTCAGCAGCGCTCCGGCCTCGTCCCAGGTCTTCGTCGAGCTGTAGGGGTAGATATAGGGGATGAGGGACGCGAAGTTCTCCATCGCCTTGCGGAAGGTGGCGTCGTTGGCGTAGTCGACAAGCCCCGTGTCGACCTTCTGCATGAAATCGGGACCGCCGGTGAGGAGGTTGCACATGTCGAAGATGTAGATGGACCAGACCTTCTCGCGCGTGCCCAGGGCGAGCGGCGAGACATTGGGCATCGCGGCCTTGATCGCCTTCGCGTCCGAGAGCAGCGAGGCGAAGTCCGTCGGAGGCTGGAGGTTGAGCTGGTCGAAGATCTTCTTGTTGTACCACATCCAGTTGGTCCGGTGCGCGTTCAGCGGGACCGTCCAGTAGTGACCGTCGAACTTCAAGGTCTTGATCCACATCGGATTGATGTGGTTCGCGTAGTCAGACTCCTGCCAGATCTTGTCGACCGGGTCGAGATAGCCGGCATCCACATAGTCCTTCAGCTGGCTGCCCTCCGAGGCCTGGAAGGCATCGGGTGGATTGCGGGACTGAAGCTTTCCGATGAGCACCGCGAGCATATTCGATCCGCCGCCGCCCGCCACCTGGTTCTCCAGGATCTCGACGCCGGGGTGCTTCTCTTTGAACATCGTGAACAGGGCGTCGATTGCCTGCTTCTCGCCGCCGGCAGTCCAGTAGTCATAGATCAGGAACTGCTTGGCCCCCGGCGCGCTCGACTCCTTTGCGCCGCCGGCAAACAGGGCGCCGGCCGAAAGCGCAAAGACCACCATCAGTGCTGAAAACAACCGAAGTGTCTTCATACGCTACCTCCCTTTTTCTTTACATGGGGCTCTCGCGTGCGCAGGGAGCCCCGCACCGAGTACCATTATCCGGCGGTGGCTGTCGGCTGTCAACGAGAATATTTATGTATGAAACCTCTATCGTTTTCGCTTAAAAGCAAACCAGCGGGTCAATATGAAAGCTGCGGCGGGACACGCGCTCGCCGGGGTGAGGAGAAACCATTCCTCGTTCGCCAGTGCGCTTCCCCCAAGTCGTCGATCGTCGTGCGCCTTGGGGGATGTTTGCGCACACACCGGAAGTATTCCGCCGCCAACCGTGCCTGTCAACAAGATTTTCCGCGCTTCGCTTGTTGATTCTCGCCGAGCAGGCTATGATGCTCCTGCGTGCGGAGGGGCGTCTTGCCCGCGAGCCGACAGCAGGGCCAAGGACTGGATTGTTTGCGCGCACAATCGGGCCCGCGCCGAGGCTTCGGCTGCCGCGCGGCTGGGCGTCCTGACGCGGGCTCGAACGCGAGGAGGAGGCGGGCATGGGAGCAAGAATCGTTCTCATCGGCGCGGGCAGCGCCATGTTCGGTCTTGGGTCGCTCGGCAACATCCTCAAGAGTCAACCGCTTGCCGGAAGCACGATCGTGCTTCACGACATCAACCCGGAGGCACTCCAGAAGGTCGAGCGCACGGCTCGGCGCTTCATCGATGAGCGCGAGCTGCCCTACCGCCTCGAGGCGACCACCTCGCGTCGGGAGGCGCTGGAGGGGGCGGACTTCTGCATCATCGCGATCGAGGTCGGGGATCGATATGCCCTCTGGGAGCAGGACTGGAAGATTCCGCTTCAGTTCGGGATCCACCAGGTCTACGGCGAAAACGGCGGGGCGGGAGGGCTCTTCCACGCCCTTCGGATCATCCCGCCGATCCTCGAGATCTGCGGAGACATCGCGGAGCTGTCTCCCGAGGCGCTCGTCATCAACTTGAGCAACCCGATGACGCGCATCTGCCTTGCCGTCAGCCGCAAGTACCCGAAGCTCAAGGTCGTCGGCCTCTGCCACGAGGTCGTCTCGCTCGAAGAGCACCTCCCCAAGATCCTCGGGACTCCCTGGTCGAACCTCCGCGTCAAAGCGGGCGGATTGAACCATTTGAGC
>DAHVAK010000229.1 GCA_027314665.1 Spirochaetales bacterium | reverse complement strand
GAACGCGGTCGGATTCCGCGGCCCGCCAAGAACTTTACGATGGTAACGAGACTCCCGCCGGTGGCGTTCATCGGATCGGCGAAGAACAGATCCTTGTCCCGCAGCTGGTCGAGATCGATGAAGGATCGATCGAGATCGAGGATGTACTCCATGTCGTGTTCCTTGCGGCTATCATCGCGGTGGATGCGAAAGAGCGCAAAGGGGGTGACGTATCCGCGGGAGGAGTACTCCTGGATTTCCTTCGACATGATCATCGAGGGCAGGAGCGAGCCGCGAAGCATCACGCACATCACGGAGTTTTCGATCTCGCTGTCGACATCGGGTATTTTGTGAATCGCAAAGTTCTGAACCGGATCGGTGACAGGGGTCTTTACGATCAGATAGTTCTTCTTCTGAACGTCCATCCCGCAGAAGGCAAGATTGAAGAGCATCTCGTAGGCGCGCTGGATGTAGTAGACGAACTCGTGGTGGTCGGTCCGCGCATCGCGGAGCTTGGCGATGAGGCGAGAGGCTTCGCCGTGGGTTGTGCGGGGGGTCTCGAAGGAGTAGACGCGAACGGCTGGCTCCTTGACCGTAATCTCCTGCATCATCTCGCCCATCGCGCTGTAGAGCTTGACAAGCTTGGCATTGCCGTTCTTGATGTCTTCTGCATCGCTGCTCCTGGAAAGAAGCTCGAAGGTCTTCGTGGCCTCTTCATAGTAGCGATTCATCTTCTCGATATTGATCCTATCCTCCGCAGTCAGGTAGCCGTCGAGATCGGCCGCCCGCAACACAACCCTGTCCACGAGGTGGACCTCCTTGTCAGGTGGGAGAAAACGTTAGCCAACTCTATCGCAGAGCTGAACGGCGGTCAATCGCGGAGAAGAAGAGGGCAAAAGAAAACTCTTGTTGCCGAATTGCCCCCTTGCTCGCATAATGGAATCCTGCGAACAGGCCTCAAAAACAAAGGAGTCTACCGTGAAGAGAATCCTTCTCCTCATCATCGCGATCGGAGTCGCGGCGTCGGGCCTCTCGGCCCTCGGGATCGGCGGCGCCTTCAGCACGGGAATCGTCGGCAACATGCCGAACAGCGCCATGATTTCCCTAAAGCTCGACAAGCTGCCCCTTCTCGGTTTCGGTTTCAGCATCGGTTCGGGACAGACGGATATCGGTTTGACCGCGGACTGGTGGTTCTATCACGAGAAAGTCGGGGGACCCTTCAGCGTCTACATCGGGGCAGGCGGCTACGGGGAATACAACAACGGAACCTTCGGTCTCGGCGCACGGCTCCCGATCGGCCTGCAGTTCTTCCCGCTCAAGCCTCTGGAGCTCTTCATCGAAGCTGCGCCGCGGGCCGGACTCGCATTGGGGAATCCAATCCAATTCCCAGTGTGGGGTGTGCAGGCAGCTGTGGGGTTCCGGGTCTGGACGCGATAGTGCCGATGGCAAATGCCGCATTCCGCTCGAGCGAAAAAACAGCCGGAGGAAGCCCTCCGGCCTTTCCATCTCCTACGGGAGTCGAACCCGTGTTGCCGGGATGAAAACCCGGTGTCCTAACCACTAGACGAAGGAGACAGACTTGCGCCTTGAGCCGCACTGGACTCGAACCAGTGACCCACGCCTTAAAAGGGCGTTGCTCTACCGCCTGAGCTAGCGGCCCCACTACGGCGGAACGCTACAAACCGGCCGCACTATAACAACTGCCCGCCCGCGTGTCAAGGATTGGAGGTTTTCCTAGAAGCTGATGGTGAGACTCGTCGCCAATCCGGCGTTCGGCAGCGCTGCGGATCCCGACAGCGAGCCGGGACGCATGAAGTAGGCCGCGTCGAGCCGGAGAAAGAGCATCTTCAGGCCGGCGCCGAAGGTGAGATAGCCCTGATTGAATCCCACGCGCAAATCCACAAGGGAGAGAAATCTCACGTCGGCGCCCGCGTGCAGTCCGAGAAGGGGAGAGGCGCCCGCGGCGTTCTGTCCGATCGCGTAGTGGTAGTCGACCTCGAAGAGGGGATCGACGATCGAAGCCGTGCGCCCAAGATTGGGATGGTAGGCGAGCCCCATGGTCACATTCATGGGGACCTCATAGACCGACGAAACGGGCGTCCCGTACGGGAGGGACTTGCCGCTGGTAATCGAGGAAAGCACGCTTCC
Source organism: Spirochaetales bacterium (assembly GCA_027314665.1). Classification (GTDB taxonomy): domain Bacteria; phylum Spirochaetota; class Spirochaetia; order DAHUYW01; family DAHUYW01; genus DAHUYW01. The sequence goes on along the minus strand of DAHVAK010000229.1, from coordinate 17,157 downwards.
GAGGGTGCCGGACGAATAGTAGAACTGCGTTCCACCAATATCTCGGAGCGCCAACCCGATCGTGAAGGGCGAAAGGTTCCACAGCAGGCCGAGATCCAATCCGATGCCGAACCCGTAGAACACAGGAATCGACAATCCTCCCGTACCGTTTGCGAAGTCCACGAGATCGACCATCGGAACCGACGGGGCATGAACTCGCAGCATCGGGCGAAGCGTCCCTCCGAGCGAGAGGTTGCTCGTGAGAGGCACTGCGAGACCGACGAGAAAGGCCAAGGTGTTTGAAGCGTCGGCGAGCTGGCTCGTAGCCTGGGTGCTGTCGGCATAGACATCGGTGACGTCCATGAGCCCGATGCCGATCCCCTTCCCCGTGTAGCCGAGCCCCACGGTCAAGTTTCCCCCGATACCGTTGGCGGCTATCGTGGGAGAAAGCCCCGCAAGAGCGTCCGCCGGATCAGTAGACAGCTCCCCAAGATAGGGACGGACGGAGGAGCCGGGGAGGAAATAGGTGGCGGGGCTAACGCCCAAGACGGTGAAGGTGGAGGGAGCGGAGGCAAGCCCGGCGGGATTGACGAACAGTGAGCTGAAGCCCTGCGGATTGGCCACGCCGACCCCTCCGCTTGCCGCCATTGCGGTCACCATTGGGGAAAACTCCGGCTCGCTGACCATCGTCTGGGCATAGCAGGCCGCGGCAACGAAGACGAGAATCACACCGACGACCAACGATTTCTTCACCCCGACGCTCCTCACGGCGATCCGTCTCCTGCCGAGAATGCCGGACGCCGCGAAGCGCCGGTCCTCCCGGAGAATGTAGCCCACGACGCGCCGAATATCTGGCCCTTCTCATGGAACACCGCGCCCAAGCGAAAGTGACACCCGCGCATCAGGGGTCCGAGCCGCCGGGCGAGCGCGCATCAGACGGGAGGAAGGGGCAGCGTCGCGATCATTGTCCGAGAGCGGCCTTGACCCGCGCCTTCCCGCGCAGGGCATCCTGGAGTTGCGGGTTGAGCTCGAGGGCTCGGTCATGGGCCTGGAGCGCGAGCTTCGGATTGTTCGCCATCTCCCGCGCGTATCCCAGCCGGGACCACCACTGGGCGATATCGGCAGAAAAATGGACAGCCGTCGATATCGCGATGTCGGCGCGATTGTACTCCTTCATGCGAATGAAAATCTCGCCCATGTAGTAGTAGGTGTCGTCGATTCGATTACCGGCCGGCGCGAACGCCGCGTAGCTCTGGAAATACTCAAGCGCCTTGCTGTCGTTGCCCAAGAAGTAGTAGCCCTCCCCGAGGATTTCGATGATCCTGCTATCGTGGGGGGCAAGCGCGAAGGCCTTCAGCTCGTAGTCGACCGCCTCTTGGTATCTCGCGAGCTTCAGGAGACTCAAACCGAGAACGGTGTAGGCGTTCATGTCCCGCGGCGAGCGCTCCAGATCGTCGAGACTAGCGAGGATCGCATCGTGGTACTCGCCCTCGCGATACAGGGCGGATGCGCGCGGCTCTTGCTGAGCTGAAAGCGCGGGAGCATAGAGCAGGCAAGCAACGAGCGGGAGCAGCGAAAGCGCCGCCGAGGCGCCGCGCTTCAGCTTCATTTTGCGGGGTTGGGTTTTGACATCGTGCAGATTCCGTTGAATCGACAGCCGCTCTCCATTACGATGTCGGGGGCGGTGACATCGCCCTCGACCTGGGCGGTTGAAAAGAGCTCGACCCGAGAGTGGGCCGTGATGTTTCCCTTTACCTTCCCCTTCAAGGACACGACGTTCGCCTCGATTTTCGCCTCGACCTCCGCCTGATCACCGACGTACAGGTCGCCCGTGGCCTGAATCTCGCCCTTGAACCGTCCCTTGATCATGAGGGACTTCGCGAAATGAAGCTCTCCGACGAAATCGATGTCCTCTGCGAGAATCGTGTCGAGATGATGTTCTTCGATATTCTTAATGTGTACTTCAGAAAGTGTATTATCCACGGGCCATCATGCTACCTGGCGCTCAAATCGGCTGTCAAGGGGAGGCGGATCGCGGGCGCTCCCCTTCTCCGCCTACCGGGGGTCGCCGTTGCCCCGCTCGTCCTCCAGCGACGACTCGAGTCGATCCTTGATCTTGGTAAGGGAGGTGTAGAGCGCAACCCGCATCTGCGCGGTGTAGGGGTTGTAGCGCTGCAGGTCGAGAAACAGCTGCCAGGGATCGTTGCAGGTCTGCTCGATGATCTCCAGGAGCTTGGCGTATCCCACCGTGGAGATTGCGCTCGGCTTGAGCCCGAGATCATTCAGCACCCTCCCCACGAAGTGCGTCACCCCCTGGGTGTAGGCGACCTCCCTATCGTGCTCTTCCGGCGACAGATCGCTCACGCGCAGCCCCATGTTCAGGAAGCGAGAGCGCCACTCGCTCGCCGTCGCCTCGTCGACTCGCACCGGACAGTAGACGATCGGAAGCCCCGAGACCCCGTTGCGTCCGGAGTCGGGTCCGAACATCGGATGGGTGCCGATGATGCGAACCTCCTTCGGCAGGATTCGCTTCATCACGCTGATCGGATAGAGCTTGACCGAGCAGGTATCGAAGACCACCGTTCGCTCCGAGATCTGCGAAGCGATCCGACCCACGACCTGCTCCATCGACGAGATCGAAACGGCGAGAAAGAGGGCGTCACAAGAGAGAACCTCCTCCTCGCTCGCCCAGCTGACTCCGTGCGGAACGGATCGCCCCCCGCTTCTCGTGAAGCCCTTGACCGTGAAATGCTGCGCAAGGAGGGAGGCCCAGAAGGAGCCGAATCTTCCGAGGCCGTAAACGCCGACTACCATGCCGCCGATACTAACCGCTTTCCGGGCGGGACTCAAGGAGGCGGGCGGGACTCAAGGAGGCGCGCGCTCGCGAGCGCACCGAGCGAAGTCTGCTCGGCGCGGGATATGGAACAGTCGGAAGCGATCGAGTAGAATGGAGTCATGACATTCGTTGAACGCATGCGAAAGAAAGCGAAAGAGCTCCGCAAGCGACTCGTCCTTCCTGAGGGGAGCGAGCCGCGGACACTGAAGGCGGCGCGAATCCTCCTCGACGAGGGACTCGCCGCATCGATTCAGCTGCTCGGACGGGAGGACGATATTCGCGCCGCCGCCTCGCGGGAGCGGGTCGATCTTTCGGGAATCGAGCTTCTCGACCCGTCAAGCTCGCCTCAGCGGGCGGCGTACGCCGCCGAATACCACGAGCTCCGCAAGCACAAGGGCATGACGCCCGACCAGGCAACCGCCGAGATCGTCAACGTTCTCCGCTGGGGCGCAATGATGGTCCGCCGCGGCGAGGCCGATGCAATGGTGAGCGGCGCCGAAAACACGACCGCCGACCTTCTGCGCGCCGCAATCACGATCATCAAGACCGCGCCCGGTACCAAGTACGCCTCCTCCTGCTTCGTCATGACGACGCGCGACGAAAGGTGGGGCGTCAACGGAAGCATGATCTTCTCGGACTGCGCGACCATTCCCGATCCGACCTCCGAGCAGCTTGCCGAGATCGCGATCGCAGCCGCGAGCTCCTGCCGAAAGTTCCTCGAGGCCGATCCGATCGTCGCCCTGCTCTCCTTCTCCACGAAGGGATCGGCGAGCGATCCTGCCGTCGACAAGGTCATCGAAGCCCTGAAGATCGTCCGGGAACGGGCGCCAAACCTCACCGTCGACGGCGAGCTTCAGGCTGACGCGGCGCTGGTCCCGAGCGTAGGGGCGAAGAAGGCACCGGGCTCTCCGGTCGCAGGACGCGCAAATGTCCTCGTCTTCCCGAACCTCTCCGCAGGGAACATCGGCTACAAGCTCGTCCAACGCCTCGGCGGCGCCGATGCCTACGGCCCCTTCCTGCAGGGTTTCGCGAAACCGGTAAGCGACCTATCGCGCGGAGCGAGCGTCGAGGACATCGTGAACACCGCGGTGGTGACGCTCTCGCAGGCCACCTAGGGCAAAAGGATCGTCAGGGGCGTCGCGCCTCGACCTCTCGGCGCGGCGCTTCGGCTTCACGCGGGGACTTGCATCATCGCGCAGCCAGACCCTATTATTCTCCTCATGAAAGCGGTGATCGTGGGCTATGGAAGCATGGGCAGGGAGGTGGAGCGCGCGCTGCTTGATCGCAGGCACACGATCGTCTCCCGAGTGGATCCGAGCCCAGGGTGCGGCGACGTGCGGAGTCTCGATGAGGGCATCCTTCGCTCGGGGGAGGTCGTCATCGAGTTTGGGGCGAGCGCAGGGGTTTTGGAGAATGCCCGCCGCTACGGCGCGGCAGAAATCCCTGCCGTGGTTGGAACGACCGGATGGGACGGATCCCGCGAGGCGGTGCGCACGGTTGTCGAACAGGCAGGGAGCGCATACCTGTGGGGCGCCAACTTCTCCATCGGAGCGCACCTCTTCTTCGACCTCGTTGAGCGGGCCGCCCGTCTGATCGACACCCTTCCCCAGTACGACATCATGATGCTCGAGCTCCATCACAACCGCAAGAAGGACTCGCCCTCCGGCACCGCGCTCACCGCCGCCTCTCGGATACTCGCGGCGAGCACACGCAAACGCCGGATCGTCGACACGAAGCTCGACCGGCAAATCGAGCCGGACGAGCTTCACGTCGCTTCCCTTCGGGGAGGTGCCCATCCCGGACTGCACTCGGTCATCCTGGACTCCGCCTTCGATACGATCGAGATCACCCACACCGCTCGCAACCGGAGCGGCTTCGCGCTGGGCGCCGTCCTTGCCGCCGAGTGGCTGGTGGCGGGCGAGAGACGCGGATTCCTCAAGGTCGAGGATTTTATTCAAGAGCTGCTCAAGGGGAGAATAACAACATGAAACTGCAGGGAGCATACACGGCTCTCGTCACCCCCTTCAACCGTGACGAGTCGATCGATGTCGGAGCCCTCGAAGAGCTCGTGGAGTTCCAGATTCGGGAAGGGATCTCGGGATTGGTGCCGATGGGAACCACCGGGGAAAGCCCAACGTTGAGCCATGAGGAACACAATCGGGTGATTGAGCTTGTCATCACCCAGGCGGCTGGACGAGTGCCCGTCATCGCCGGAACCGGCTCGAACAGCACAGCGGAGGCGACCCGCATGACGAGACGCGCCAAGGAGAACGGGGCGACCGCAAGCCTCCAAGTCGCTCCCTACTACAACCGCCCGAGCGCCGAGGGCTTCTACCGGCACTTCATGACCATCGCCGATTCGGTGGATCTTCCTCTCGTCGTCTACAACATTCCCGGGCGGACCGGCAAGAACATCGAAAACTCCACCATGCTGAAGCTGGCTCAGCATCCGAACATCGTCGGCGTCAAGGAAGCAAGCGGCAGCATCCCGCAGATCATGGAGCTCATCTCCAAAGCCCCGGCGGACTTCACCGTGATCTCGGGCGACGACAACCTCACGCTTCCGATCATCGCCGTCGGCGGGAAGGGCGTTATCTCCGTGGCAAGCAACATCATCCCCGGCCAAATGGAGGAGCTCGTGAAGCTTGCGCTCTCCGGAAGCTGGGACCGAGCCCGGGAGCGCCATTACCGGCTCTATCCGCTACTCAGCGCGCTTTCCCTCGACACCAACCCCGTCCCAATCAAATGCGCCCTGCACCTCGCGGGAATGATCGAGGAGGTCTACCGTCTGCCCCTCTGCCCGATGGAAGAGGAGAAGCGCTCCATTCTCGCGGCGACCCTCAAGGCCCTCGAGCTTACCTAGCCCCGCCTCCTGCTGCGTGCCCTCGAAGCGCGGCGAGGCGGTCGGCGAGGGCGGCGACCTGCTCGACGCTGAGGCTCTCGGCTCGCCGGCCGGGCTCGAGCGCGACCGCTTTTAGGGCAGCGAGAAGGGCCTCTTCGCCCAGCCCCTCGAGCCCCTCCATTGCGAGGAGATTGTTGCGAATGGTCTTTCGCCGGGCGGCAAAAAGGTGCCGCGTGAGGGCGAAGAACAGCTCGCGGTCCTCGAGGGGGGGCCTTTCCCGGGGACGGAGCTCGATGACCGAGGAGGTCACCTCTGGGGCAGGATAGAAGCTGCCCGGCTTGAGGTCGCCGCGCTGGATCACCGCGTAGTCCCATTGGCAGAGGATAGAGAAGCCGCCGTAGGCCTTGGTGCCGGGGCGGGCGCCGATGCGCTCGGCAACCTCGCGCTGAACGGTCACCACCAAGCGGGCTCCGCCCGCCCCCCCCCTTATCAGGGCGGCTAGGATCGCGGAAGCCGAGCTGTAGGGAAGATTCCCGAAGATGAGGTCCGGCAAGCCCTGTTCCGAACGAACCTGCTCCCAGGTGGCGAGGAAGTCCCCCGCCACCAGCCGGAAGCCCAAAACCTTCCCAAAGCGTGCCTCCAGGATCGGAAGGAACCCTCGATCGATCTCGAAGGCGGTGAGCGCCGCGACTCGTCCGACAAGAAGCTCGGTGATGGAGCCGATGCCAGGACCGATCTCCCAGACCCGATCCCCGGGCTTCGGGTCGATCGCGGCAAGGACTCGCTCGCGAGCCCCCCGCCCGACGAGGAAGTTCTGGCCGTAGCGTTTCTTTAGGGTTAGGCCCCTGGATTCAAGAAGGCTTGCGATCTCTCGCGGGGAATCGTAGTTCATAGCGAAGCTTCCGGAAGAGGCCGGGAAGAAAGACCATGATACCAGCAGCCAGGGAGGCTGTATATCCCTGCGCGGCTCGGACTGCCGGGGCCCGAGCGAAAAACTCCGCCGCGGCGATAATCAGTCGATGGAGCAGCTCCATGCCGGAGCGCAGCAGCTCCGAAGCGATTCCCGGGAGGTCCGCGAGGGCGAGGTAGGCGACGCCGCCCCAGATGTAGACGGTCACCATCGGGCTTATCGCGAGGGTTGCGAAGACCCCCACCGGGTAGAAGGCTCCGAAGCAGGCCGCCACGAGGGGAGTCGTCGCGATGCTCGCACCCAGGGATGCCGCAAGGCAGGCCGCGATCGAGCGCGGCAGGTACGTTTCGAGAAGCCGCAAGACGGGCCTGCCAAGGGTAAGAATGCCGAACAGCGAGAGGAAGGAGAGCTGGAAAGAGAGTGAGGTCGCCGAGCGCGGATCGACCGCAACCATGGCCAGAAAGGCCGCAGCAAGCAGCTGCAGCGGCGAGGCCTGCCATTCGAACAGCAGCGCACAGGCGCACACCAGGAACATGATCGCGGAGCGCACGAGCGCCGGGAAGGGGCCTGCGACGAAGAGGTAGGCGACAACGAGGAGCGAAGCCGCCACAAGGCTCAGGCGCTTGCCCAGCAAGGGTGCGAGGAGAAAGAGGATCGCGGTCGAAAGGATCGTCAGGTGCATCCCCGACAGCGACAGGATGTGGATGGTACCGGAAAGCCTGAAGTAGTAGCTTTCCTCCGGCGGCAGATCGTCGGTGATGCCCAGAAAGAGCGCCTCGAAGAAAGCGGCGGTCGAACCGCCGAGCCGATCGATCCGCGCCTGAAGCTTCTCGGAAAGGGAGCTGCGCAGCCGGAAGAGCGGGCTCTGCCATCCCTCAATGTGCACCGCCCTCCCCTCCGCGACCGCGCCGCGCGGCTCCAGCCTTACCCTCCCCTCGACCGATATCCGATTGCCCCAGGCCAAGAGCCCTCGCCCCGCCACGAGCCGGACGACGCCCTTCGCCGTCGCGACGCTGCCAGCGCGGTCGGACACCGAAGTAAGGGCAACCAGGTAGCACGCCCTTGCGCCCGGAAGCGAGCGCCCATCGTCGAGGCAGTCGCCTCGAAAGGCGGCGATCGAGTCGACGGGAAGACCCGAGGACAAAGAGGCTCCCTTGAGGCTCCCGCCGATCTCGGCGCTCGCGAGACAGCCTGCGCCCAGGGAGAAGCACAAGAGCGCGAGTCTCTTCAAAGTCGGCGCTGTGGTTACGGCGAGGACGACCCCGAAGCCCGCTGCGCCGCAGGCCGCCGCGAGAGAGAGCCAGGGATCGATGGAGAAGGGAAGGTAGATCGCGAGCAGCACGGGAAGGGCAGCCGCAGGGAGCGGCCCCCAGCCGAGCCAGAGTCTGTCGGATAGCCTCTTGAGGCTACGACCTGCCGCCGGAGGATTGCAGATTGTCCACCGCCTCGCGAGCGGCCCGCCTTACCGCCTCGGGGTAGTTCAGGTACTGGACAGACAGGAGATTCTCGATCGCCACAGGATCCCGCAGGCGCGAGAGGCTCTTGATGAGCGCAAGGACAACCTGTGGATCGACGGGCCGCCCTCTCTGAACATAGGTGTCTACCAAGTCCAGATACAGGCTCAAGCGGACTGCCGCTTCGTGGGTACCCATCGCCCCCAGGCTCGAGATCGATTCGATGAGCTCGGCGGGCGCAAGCGCGCCGCGCTCGTACCGTCCCAGGGTCACATCGAAGCTCTGGATGAGGAGGGTCGTCGCGGGAGCCCAGGCGAGCTCCGCAAGCTCCCGCACCGCCGCAACACGAAGCGCGTCGAGTGCTTTCGCCTCCGCGATCGAAGGCGAGCCGGCGAGAGCCACCTTGAGCGCCGCCATGGCGACCAAAGCCTTCCCGGATGGGGAGAGGTCCGCGCTCGCGACCGCGAGGGAGAGCGCTGCGCTCTTGTCGGGTGGGGGACTATTGAGCATGACCGAGACGAGCAGATCCGCGAGCTTTCCCTTGAAGTCGTCGATGGCGAGGGTCGCGGCCGCGATCACCTCCTTCGGATAGGAAAGCAGGCTCGTCGCGAAGAGGACTGGGAAGGAGGCGGAGTCGCTGAGCCTTCCGAGCGTCTGCACGCAGGCCGCCACGACCGACAGCTCGACCTCGCTTCCACTTCGAAAGAGGTTGTTCTGGGTTGCGAGCCAGAGGTTCATTCGCGCGATGACATCGGTCTTGCCCTCGGCGGTCTGCCCAAGTGAGGTGAGGACCGCCTCTCGGACGCCGACGTCCGAATCGGCGTTGAACAGCTGCCACAGGAGGCTCGCCGCCTCGCCCTGCTTCGTCGTGCCGAGCAGCCGTGCGGTGGCCAGGGCAAGCTGGCCGCCCAGGGGGTCGTTCTTGACCTTTCCGTAGTTCTGCAGGATGAAGGTCATCGCCGAAACGTAGAGCCCTCCCATGAGCTCGGGGCTGTACTTCGTGCTTTGGTTCAGGACGTCCACCTTCGCCTGGAAGCCTCCGCCTTCAAAGGCTTTCAGGAGGGAGTCCGCCGGCGGGACGGAGCCCTCCGTCTGCGCGAGGAGACTGCCGGCGACGAGGCAAAGAAACGCAACTGCACCGATCGTCCGTCTCATGAGCATCCCTTTCTCGCGAAGAGCACCGCTATGCCGAAGAAGAGGAAGAGGAGGCCTGCCTGTTCTGGGCGTGCACGGATTTTATCTCGGGGCTTCGCTCGTCGAAGAGGTTGTAGACGTAGGAAAGCACCTGGTTCCTGGTGCGCGGCTTGAGCGGTATGGCCTGAAGATGCAGGATGGACTGGTTCTTCTGCTCGTTGTAGGTGACGCCCTTCACGACCCCAGACATGACGATCGGAGATCCGTTTATCTCGAACTGAATCTTCAAGACGAGACCGACCTTGGCCCGCCCGCCGACCAGGATCGCCGCGCCATCCTCCGAGATGTCGGAGAGCCTGCAGCGAAGCCCCGGCGTGGTTTCGAACTCCTCGGAGGCCGAATCGATCGTCTTCAGCGGATAGAGGGTGGCGGGTCGGTTCGTCTCGACCCGCACCGAGCGTCGCTTCTGACTGCGCACGAGGGAGTCGGAATGCATGATATGGAGGATCGGATACTTCTGGTCGAAAAAATCCTCGAGAACCTTGGACTGAAACACGTAGCCGGCATCGTCGGCCCGCCAGAAGTAGAGGTTGATCTTCTGGCCCTTCCACGAAAAGCCTTGGGGCAGCGACGGACCCTCGGGATAGGAGAGCGCCAGGTAACGGCGCAGATTCTCGACCACCGCAGCGCTGAAGGTCCCTACCCCGGCAAGATTGATCTTTACCCTTTGGCCGGTTGCGATCTTCCGCGAGGTCTTGAGGCCGATCGTGTATTTGGGAAGGTTGAGCTCGACTCGGCGCCGGAAATCAAAGAGCTTCGAGAGAAACGAGATGTTTGACTCGTCGCTGTCGCTTCCCTCCGAGCGGAACTTGATGACCGTGCCCTTGATTGAACGATCGAGCTGTTTGATCGACCAGAACAGGGAGGTAGGGTTTTCCAGGCGATTCTCAACGGCAACTTTCCGCAGCAGGTTGATCTCGTGATAGCTGAATCCGGATTCCTTCCCCTTGGTGAAGAATTGAATCCACGGAAAACTGCCGCCGCCGGCTCGACGGAGCACTACTACTGCACCGACGATCGCCAACAGGCTCAAGGCGACGAGAATCAGAATCATATCCTAAATATCGTACCCCCCCTCTCGTAATATTAGCGTGCGGATGAAATTACCCCACTTTTTAGCCAAAAACTGCTAAGATTATAGCGTATTTCCGCCGTTCGACCTATCCCCTGAGGAGGAGCCTATCCGAACCGATCCCAGCGCGCTACGGAAGATCGAGCCGATTTTGGTCTTCGCCGTCTACTTTCTGCCCGGCTACCTGTTCCAGCCGCAGCATCCGGTGGGGGGTGACCTCTTCAACAGCCTCTCCTTCAACCTCGCCTACATCGTCCAGGTGATGCCGCAGGTCCTTCTCCTGCTCTACCTCATCCTGCGCGGCGCCGACTCGCGCGCGGAGTCCGGCGGTAAGCTCGCGGACTTCGGGCTCGTGCGTCTTTCGCCAGCTTCGCTCGTCAGAGCGGGGCTCGCCCTCGTCGCGATCTACCTGGTCCTGGTGCCGCTACTTTTCGGAATCTCCCGCCTCGACCTTCCGGCGCCCCTCGTCGACCGGGTGCACTGGCGCCTCACCAATCTTCCGCTCCTGCCGGTCGTCCTTGTCTCCTGCACGGTAACCGGCTACAGCGAAGAGCTCTACTTTCGCGCCTACCTGCTGACGGTCCTTCAGGACTTCGGGCTCGGTCCCCGATCCGCGATCGCGGCAAGCACCCTGCTTTTCGCGCTTGGCCACCTGTATGAAGGGCTGGAGGGACTGCTCGGCACCGCGGTCATCGGGCTCGTCCTCTCGCTGCTTTTCCTGCGAAGGCGAGACCTGCATTCCATCGCGCTTGCGCACGGGATGTACAACTTCTCGGCGCTGCTGCTGTCGCTGACGCCTATCCCCTTCTAGCGGGCGGCGGCGGCAGAACTGCGGTAGGGTGCGAAGCCCGCAGCAGCGGGCCCCGCCAACCGGCGATCATCCCCCGAAGAGGCGACGAAGGAAGTTCTGGCGCTTTTCGCGGGGCTCGGCGAAGGCGCCCATGCGCTGGAGGCGCAGGGAACGATCGCGCACCAGCATCTGAGGCGACTTCAGGCTGAGGCGCGAGAGGCTGTCGGCGATTTGGAGCTTGATCTTGGCTGCCGTGAAATCCGGGTCGGTGTGCGCTCCGCCGATCGGCTCGTAGATGATCCCGTCGATGATGTCGAAGGCGAGGAGATCGGCTGCGGTCAGCTTCAGAAGCTCGGCCGCCTGCCGCGCCTTGCTCGCGTCTCGCATGAGGATCGATGCGCACCCCTCGGGGGTGATGACCGAGTACCAGGCGTTCTCGAGCATGTAGACCTCGTCGCCTATCCCGATTCCAAGCGCCCCGCCGGAGCCGCCCTCCCCGATCACGAAGCAGATGATGGGAACCTCGAGGCGCGAGAACTCCTTGAGGTTGCGAGCGATCGCTTCGGCGACCCCGCGCTCCTCCGAGGAGGCGCCGGGGAAGGCGCCCTGGGTATCGATGAAGGAGATGATCGGGCGCCTGAACTTCTCGGCCTGGAGGGCAAGGCGCAGGGCTTTTCGATACCCTTCGGGCTGCGGCAGCCCGTAGTTGCGCTTGATATTCTCCTTCATGTTGCGGCCCTTCTGGTGGCCGAATACGGTCACCGCTTGAGAGCCGAACATTGCGATGCCGCCCACCAGCGCCGCATCGTCGCCGTAGAGGCGATCCCCATGCAGCTCGACAAAGTTGTTGAAGATTCGCTCGATGTAGTCGAGGGTGCCTGGGCGATCCGGATGGCGGGCAAGCTCGACCCGCTTCCATGCCGTCGAACCGATCGACTTTCCGATCTTCAGCTTCTCTTCGAGCCGGGAGATGTCCTCGGTGATGTCGAGTCGTTCCCGCTCGGCGAGGCTCTTCAGCTCCGTCAGCTTCCTTGAAAGATCATGATTTTTCACTTAGAACCCCCGGGAGCTCGGTCGGTGGGTATCGATGAGAAACGTAAGCATCCGCCGAATGTCCTTGCGCTCCACGACCAGGTCGACGAAGCCCTTCTGCAGGAGGAACTCGGAGCGCTGAAAGCCCTCAGGGAGCTTCTGCCTGATCGTCCCTTCGATCACGCGCGGACCTGCAAATCCGATGAACGCCTCCGGCTCGGCGAGAATGACGTCGCCGAGCATCGCGAAGGAGGCAGTCACCCCGCCTGAGGTTGGATCGGTGAGGACCGTAAAGAGAGGAACTCCCTTTTCCTCCAGCAGCGCAATCGCGTTGGAGGTCTTCGCCATCTGCATGAGCGAGAAGATGCCCTCCTGCATGCGTGCGCCGCCCGAGGCGGTGAAGATGATGACCGGCAGCTCCTGGCGGGCCCCCTCGAGTATCGCTCGGGTGATCTTTTCTCCGACCACGCTTCCCATGCTCCCGCCCATGAAGTTGTAGGCCATCACCGCCATAATGACTTCCCGATTCTCGATCTTGCAGCGGCCCGTGATGACCGCCTCGCTCATTCCGGTCTTTTCGCGCACCTCAGCGAGCTTGTTGTCATAGTCGGGGAAGTTGAGCGGGTTGACGCTTTCGAGCTTGGTGGCAATCTCCTGAAAGACGCCGCCGTCGACGGTGAAGCGGATCCGCTCCCAGGGGGTAATCCGAAAGTGATGGTTGCAGTTGGGACAGACGTAGAGAGTGCGCTCAAGCTCCCCCTCGTCGAGCCCCTTGTGGCAGGCGGGGCAGGACTTCTTGTTCTCGACGAAGATTCGCTCGTCGCGGCCCGCGATCTTCGGATCGTCCCATCCCTTTTCCCGCGGAACAAGCCGCCTCAAGAAGCCCTTCAGACCAAACCCGATCACTTCTGATCCTCCTTGAGGATTTCCGCGAGCGCGCCGGTTCCGAACTGACCTTTCTTGAAGATCGGATGCGTGATGATCTTCCGCTGCATCTCGATATTGACCGGAAGGCCGACCAGATGGAACTCCGAAAGCGCCCGCTCCATTCTGCGGATTCCGTCGGCCCGATCGTCGCCCCCGGCGAGCACCTTCGCGACGAGGGCGTCGTAGTAGGGCGGGACCACGTATCCGGGAACCAGGAGGCTGTCGACCCGAACTCGAAAGCCGCCGGGGGGAAGAAACTCCTCCACCCGTCAGGGAGCGATGGCATTAATTCTACACTCAATCGCATATCCGTCAAGCTTGACGTCGGACTGCGCGTAGCGAAGGGTCTCGCCGGTACAGGTTCGAATCTGCTCCCGCACAATGTCTATCCCGGTCACCATCTCGGTGACCGTGTGCTCAACCTGAATGCGGGCATTGACCTCCATGAAGTAGTACTTGCTGTCCTGGACCAAAAACTCGATGGTCCCAGCCCCGCGATAGCCGATCTGCTTGAAGAGTCGCACCGCGTCGCGTCCCATGTGCTTGCGCATCTCGGGCGAAACACCAGGCGACGGGCTCTCCTCGACGAGCTTCTGATGATTCTGCTGAATGGAGCAGTCGCGCTCACCGAGGTGGATGACGTTTCCGTGCTCGTCGCCGAGGAGCTGGAACTCGACGTGCCGGGGGTTGTCGAGGTACTTCTCCAGATAGACTCGCCCGTCGGAAAAGGCAGTCTCCGCCTCGTGGGAAGCGATCCGAAGAGCGTCGGAAAGGGTGTCCTTGTTCCAGACGATTCGCATCCCCTTTCCGCCCCCGCCGGCCGCGGCCTTCACGATGACGGGAAAGCCGATCGATTGAGCCGCCTCGAGGGCCGTCTCCTCTTCGATCGCCCCCTCCACGCCGGGGATCGTGGGGACATGATACTTCTTGGCCGTTTCCTTCGCCTTCACCTTATCGCCGAGGAGCTCGATGACCTCGGGCCTCGGTCCGATGAAGATGAGGCCCGCGTGCTCCACGAGCCTGGCGAAGGCCGCGTTCTCCGCGAGAAAGCCGACGCCGGGGTGGATGGCGTCGCACCCCTTCAGCACGGCGGCCGAAATGATGTTGGACATGTTGAGGTAGCTGTCGCGGGAGCTCGGCGGACCGATGCAGACCGCTTCGTCCGCCATCTGGACGTGGAGCGCCCCCGCATCCGCCTCCGAATAGACGCAGACCGTCTTGATCCCCATCTCGCGGCAGGTTCTGATGATGCGTACCGCTATTTCACCCCTGTTCGCAATAAGTAGGGACTTGATCATTTGATTGTACCTCGCAAGTCTCTTGGTGGAGCGCCGCTGCTACGCGCGCTTCACCTTGAACAGCGGTGTGCCGAATTCGACCATTTTCCCGTTCTCCACAAGGACGTCAAGGATGATGCAGTCGAACTCGGCTTCGAGCTCGTTCATGACCTTCATCGCCTCAAGGATGCAGAGCGTTTGGCCCTTCCCGACCCGAGAATCCTGCTCGACGAAGGGGGGGGAGTCCGGGGAGGCGGAGCGGTAGAAGGTGCCGACGATGGGCGAGGTAATCACATCGCCTTCATCGGCTACCTCCGGCTGCTGAGCGACCGCATGATGCGGCGGGACAATAGCCTGAACGGGAAGCGGAGCTCCCTGGGAAAACATGACGTGCGCCGCGGGCTTTCGGAAGGTGACCTTCACGTCACCCTTGTTGATGATCACCTCCGAGAGCGAACTCTTGTCGAACTTGTCCAGAAGCTCAAAAATCTCGCTGGTTTCCACGTTCGTCCTCCGAATGGTGCAACAGGTGGTCAAAATCGCCCGATACTACCATGCGCGAATTTCACTGTCAACCGCAGTCGGTTTTGCGGCGGAGCCCCTCCCACGGGGCTCCCCGCGAAGTGACGGCGTTCCCGGATCGCTTCGCCGCCGATTCTTCCCCCGTGGCTTGTTCAGAGACGCTCTTGTTGGCTATACTCTTCCCGAAAAACAGTTTGCCGGGGAGGACCATGAGAACAATCGAGCAGCTTCTGCCACACCGACCGCCCTTTCTCTATGCGGATCGCATCGACGAGGCTACGAAGGAGCGGACCGTCGGCTATCGCACGTTCACGGAGGCGCGAGATGCCTTCTTCGCGGGCCATTTCCCGGAGTATCCCATCGTTCCCGGCGTCATCCTTCTGGAAACGATGGCTCAGGTCGGAGGGGCAGGGGTCAAGGCACTCGACATCTATCCCATCGGAACGGTCTTCTTCCTGGGAAGCGTGGAGAAGGCGAAGTTCCGGCGGCCCGTCCGGCCCGGCGAGGAAGTGAAGGTGGTCGTCGACAACCTGAGACTCTCGCCGAAGGTGATCAAGCAGCGGGGAAGCGCCTACGTCGGGGAAGAGCTTGCCGCCGAGGCCGAATGGCTCTGCGTCGTGGGAATTGAGGGCCAGGACGGGCGCAAGATCTGGGGGGGAAATTAGTCTCCTCACCGCTCGCTACCTCCCGCGAAGTATCATCACCAGGAATACTCCCATCGCGAGAAGAAGGAAGGCTGCTGCCAGGGCGTAGAACCAGCCGGGCAGAGGCGGTCGAGGCGATTGAGCGCCGCCGCGCGCCTGTTGCGCGACGGGTCGGGTTTGCGAGCTCTCCCTCACCGTGAGGTAGCCGCAGGCGGGACAGCCCTCTCCAAACAGCTTCGGCTCGCCGACGAAGCCGCATTGCGGACACCGCGCGGCGCTGAACCAGCGCCCGCAGTGGGGACAGACCGAATCCTTCAGCCGCACCGGCTCGCCGCAACTCTCGCAGAAGAAGGCGGCCGGCATGGTTGTCCGGTGCTTTCCGCCTGTCGATCGGCTTGCTTCCCGTTCTTTGCCCATGTTTGTACCCCTGCCTACCGCTTGCGAACCGCGAGGATCGTGAGATCGTCGTACTGCTCGTCTTCCTTGAGGTGGCTGAAGTAGACGTACTCCGGAAGGCTCGGATGGGGGACAGGCTCGCGGAAATAGAGGCTGTACTGCACGAAGTGGCCACGGAGGAAATCGGCGATCTTCCGGTCGACCATGACGCGGTCCTCCGGGCCGGCCTGCGGATCGGGATAGATGCGGAAGAGCCGCTCCGCGGAGACCATTCCCAAGACCGCCTCCTCCACGGTCCCCTCGCATGAGCTGAAGTCGAAGGAAAGCCTCTCGTCGGGCAGGGCGTTGTGGTATTTGCGCAGCTCGAAGCGTCCGAGCGTCATCACGGCGTCAAAGATGGCGTGAATCCTCGGACTCCCGAACTCCTCGTTGTCGCTTCCGACGGGATGAGTCTCGTGGACCTCTCCGGTCTTCAGACCAGGCTCCTCGCAGGTGACCAGGTTGAAGCCCGGATCGCGGAAATGGCGCTTCGCTTCCTCCACACCGTCGGTGAAGAGCAGCAGGCAATCGCCCGCAGAGAGTCTCTGACGAACCTGTTTGAAGCCCGATTGCAGGCTGATGATCGAGGAGGGGAATACCCCCGCTGCCGGGGCGTTCGGAAGCGTGATTTCCACCATCCGTCCCTGCCGGGAGTCGAAGAAGTGCACGAACTTGTAGCCGGCGTTGCAGAAGTAGCAGTCTCCGGTGGCGCTGTCGAAGATGACGACCAGGAGCGCCGCGAAGCGTCCCTTGAAGCCTCGCTCCTCCACGAGGTCGTTGATTCGATAGACCAGCCGCTCGAGGTGGATCCCCTCGCTCGCAAGGTGCCAGTTGCGGAAATAGTCGATGAAGATGGTCGCCACCTCGACCATGATGAGCGAAGCCGGGACACCCTTGCCTGCAACATCGCATTCGATGATCGCATAGTGGCGCTCGTCGAGCTTGCGATAGTCGAAGTAGTCGCCCGAGACCCCCTTCGCTCCCTCGTAGTAGCCGAAGAACTCCGCTCCGCTGCTCACCTCCCTCGCGGTCGTGAGCTTCCGGCTGGTCACCGGGTCCTGCTCGAGAGGGGTGAACATCTTCTGCGTATCCTTACCAAGAACGAGGTCCTTGTTTGCGGCCGCGGCGGCAACCAAGCCCCGAGTCATCTCGTTCACTGTCTCGGCTAGACGCGACAGCTCGTCGCGCGTCTTGACGTCGATGACATGATCCTTGAGCTTCTCCTTGTCCTCGGTGTCGCGGA